>JAKAPE010000110.1 GCA_021811945.1 Pseudomonadota bacterium
GGACACTAGCAACTTTATGAATCTAGTGTGGTTTTGGATTTGACGCTCCGATGACGAATTGCCGCAATGATGATCGGAGCGTCAAATCCACCACACTAGACCAATTTGAGCCCCTTGAGGCTCGCGTGGCCATCCTTGCCGACGATGATGTGGTCGTGCACGGAAATGCCCAGCGGGTTGGCCACGGCGATAATCTGTTGCGTCATCTGGATGTCGGCGCCCGAGGGCGTCGGATCGCCGGATGGATGATTGTGCACCAACATACTCAATGCCAAATTTCTGTTATTATTCAGCAGCTTGCGGATTCGGCGAGATCAATAGGGGCCGTTAATTGGTATATGTAATGCGTGACCAGTCGTGATAAATAATCCCTGATCAGGCAGGATATTTGCGGATACTCGAGAGTCACGGCGGCTCACGGATTTTCGTATCGTGAGTTTCGTCATATCGCACCGCGCGGCCAGCTAACCACGATAACCGAGCTCAATCGCTCGAAGCATATTCCTCCCGCGACAGCGAGCGCGAGGGGCCTGCAATCCACGGGATTGGACTTGTCCCAGCGATCGAGTTCGCTGGCGGCGTCGAGGATCGTCCTGCCGACCTTGATGAAGGACGGTCGGACACGGATGGTTCTCCACTTCCGCCGAGTGCCTTCGCTGATCTGGCTGGATTACGCGAATCTCAGCACCATCGCCGGGTCGCCGAACGTCCCGGTCCGTCGAGCGGCCGCTGGGTTGACTGCCTTCAGCGCACCGTCCCTCTCCAAAGACTTCAAGATGCCCTTGTAGTGGCTCTCCCGAAAAGCGGTCTCGACGAGCACATATCGTTCTATATCGGCCACAGATGCATCTTTACCCGTGAACTTCGTCACGAGCCGTTGACGCAGGGCGGGCAACTGGGGCGCCTTCTCGAACAGGATGAACTGATTGGGATCGGTAGCATCCGAAAAACGGAATTCGCCGCTCTCGTCGGTTTTCCACATCGCCTCTTTCATCTTCTTGAGGCCGAGCAGCTCGTTCGTCGCGTAGAACAGATAGTAATCCGTAACGTCGCGCGCGTTGGACATCTCGAAGGATCGGACATACTTTGCGTCGGTATGCAACTGACTCAAATAGAGGTCATGAAGACATCTGTTTCTGACGCGGGGCTCCGATGTGCTGGCGCACCGCCTCCACTCTTCGGTGCCGAAGAAGCTATTGAAATTGGCAACTTGGTCCGGGTGGCCTATAAAGCGATTGATTTCCTCATACATGAAATTCACGAACACCTCGCAGCTCCGGTGTGAGAGTATTTGTTTCACGAGACTAAACGGCGCTCCCGTCCATCCGAACGGATCGATGAACGCGAATGTCGGCATAAGGCGGCCTTGGCGCACGTAGCTGCTATATCGATTGGTGAACGCCGTCTCGAATGTCATCCCGCCTTCAACAATCACACTGAAATTCGCGGGCAAGGCCCGCAGCGCGACCTGTTGGCGCAGATAGTCGGCTCGATCTGTGCGCTCTTCGACAAACAGAAAATGAATCGTTGCCGTCAGAGGCGGCTTAAATGCCAGTGCTGTATCTAGCGCGATGATCGGTGAGCCGGCTTCACCGCCTTCATATTGGCCGGGACCGGCGAAACCATCGATGTACAAAATCTCGGGGAAGCGGCCCTGGCTAAGGATGACCATCCAAGCCTGAAGGTAGCGCTTTAGGATTTCGTGCTTCGCGCGCGTATGTGGCTCAAGAGGCCAGATCGTCTGCTTTGGTGCTGCCATTGTCCGCCCTCGGAACGAGGCATATCTTGGACTGAAAGTACCCCGGTATTACGCTGGTCCCCATTAAACGTCGCTCTTCTCAAATAGCGAGGCATGGCGATCGTCCGAGAACGCCTGTCCCATCTCCCTAATGAGGATTTCACGCGACTCCACCGCCTTCTGCTCCGTTTCACCGAATGCGTGAAACCAGATCCATAGTGATCCTGTCATGTCCGTAAAATTGTCGAGCTTGAGTTGCACCGGTTTCATAACGAACTGGACTTCCCATTCGTGGCCTTCTGCTTCTGCTTCCGCTTTTAGCGCCTCTGCCACAGCCCGCGCGAAGCGCGCATAATCGTCGGGATCCCGCCGCGCATATTCGCTGTTCATGATTTGTATGTAGCCGCCTGCCGTGTAGGGGATATCGCCTTCCAGCCGCTTGGCCCCGATATCGCAGCCGATTGTGAACAGCTTCGATCCGGGCTGGGCGAGCGCGATGAGTAAAGCCTTCATCGCAGACGAGCCCGCGCCTTCCGCGATTCCCGAAGCCAGGTCGGGGCGACCGCGAACGTCGACGAAGCCGTGATTCTTGCGGATGTCGTCGAACAGGGGAGGATAGGGAACGGTCATTCCCTCCTGATCCATTTCAAGGTCGGTTTGGAACATGCCCTTGCAGTCCCCCTACTCTGCAGCCATCGCCCTCGCAGTGGCCGCCTTGGGCATGCGCGGATATTGGTTCCACTCACGTCCGCGCAACAACCGACCGCCGGATTTGGGCCGGATGCCACCCCATTGCTTGAAAAAGAACGCGACCTTCGCTGCGTGGCAATGATCGCGTATCTCTATAGCCCACTCTTCTGCCATCGGTCGCGCGTGGGGCCCGCTTTCACCGCCGACAATAGCCCAATCGATGCCGTTCATATCCACCTCGCCGAGCGGGCCCAGCAGCGGCTCGAATGATACGAACTTGACCGACGCTTGCGCCGTCTTGAGATGTTTCAGGCGAACGAGATTTTGCTTATCTTCCACCGAAACTCCCAGCCAGATATGCACGGGAGCCGACTTGGTGTCATAGCGACGGCGGAGATACTTCACCATCAGCGAGCTGCGCTTGGTCAGTACCTGAAACGTATGCCAGTCGGCTTGCTCCATCGTGTCGAACACGGCATCGATGAATGCCGTGGGAACTTCCTTGTGGAAGAGGTCGCTCATCGAATTAACGAACACGCGGCGCGGCTCCCGCCAAGTCAGGGGTTGCCGCAGCCGCTCGGGCCGAAGTGTGAGATCGAACCCGTTCTCGAAGGCATGGCCCGGTACGCCGCGAAAGCGCTCGGAGAAGCGCTCGGCGTAGCAAAAATCGCAACCGCGGGTGATCTTGGAACACCCCGTGACGGGGTTCCAGGTTGCATCAGTCCACTCAATTTGCGTCGTCGTTGCCATATGCCACTATAGAACAAAAAGGGAACGGATACCAGCCTTCCGCGTGGCGATGCCTTCCGTGCCGAAAATGACCTCTGTTGGCAAGGATTTACACTGAATTCTGAAGCGTGCGTATCCGGCCCTTCCGATGTCCGGGCCGGGAGCGGCCCTCGGGCTTCGCCTCCGACCCTCCAGCCGGGTTTCGGCCATCCAGGTTCGATCCCGTGCGCGGACGAGTGATGGCATGAGCCTTGGGCTCATCGGTCTGTCCGATTGGTTTGCAAAGGGCGACTGCCCTTGTGTGGTTCACGAAAGATAGCCGGTTTCCCGAGGCTCGAGACCGAAGGGCTGGGCGATCGTATGTTACGATCCGCTCTTGGTCGCCAAGCCACCCCCTTGAATCAAAGATGGTTTATCATGCCTCGAAAGCGTGCTGGGGCTTTGATTTGGGTGTCGACAGCTCGTGATCCAACGTGATTATCAGCCTCCCGGACCGTCAGGCACGGTGAGTTTGCGTGAAGCACGGCACATCACAAGGTTCTTTTTATCCCATTCATCGAGCCCCTGCACGGGGTATAGTACCGACTTGCCGATCTTGATGAACGGCGGTCCGACGCGCTGCGCTCTCCAATTCCGAAGAGTGCCCTCGGAGACTTCACCGCGATAGCGTTCGGAGACCTCTTCAGTGGTCAGGTAGCGAGCCTCGGCCATTCGTTCCTCCAGGCTGCGCACGGTCTTCGAGGCGTTCTGGACGCGGTTGATCGTGCGGCGTGAAGAGTGCCGACGTCGGCTGCCGGCTGACCGTAGGAGCACGGACAAGATGCCACGACGTCGGTCACTCACATTTGCTCACGACGAAGACTTGCGCACAGAGGTGCGACGGGAAAAGAGCAAACCGCGCTATGTCGTAGATACGGATATCTCCGGACAGAGATCGGTCAACCCACGACTTCCGAGTTGCTTGCTTGCGCGGTCGAGCACCATAGATTGCGAACCAAATGTCGGGGCTCCCGATGCCCGAAATCTTGCGAGGGTTGGGCGCGAGCTTACAATAGCTCGCCAGCTTCATACTCTTCCCGCAACACATACGAGGTGATCAGCATGGGCCGTTTCTGTTCACCCTGGCCTGAGGCGCGAGCAGTGAGTGTAATCGTTTTGTAAGAAGCCGGGGCCGTCTGCTGAGACTCTGACCGGGGCAGCGGTGCTCGCAGGCCGTATCCGCTTGAGTGTCGTGTGTTTCGCAGCCAAGATCTGCGGAGACGAGGCCATCGGGGCCGGGTGTGGGGCTTGAAATCGACCGTCAAGCCGCTCTGAATAGGCAAGCGAGGGAGGAGGCGAGGACAAACATGAACTGAAGTCGACTGACGTATGCATCGTGTGTTCCAGCGATTTGTCGATGGCCTTGCCGCGAGCAGCAACGCGGAGAGCCTCCGCGCGGTCCTCGCCGAAGCCGGCACCGCACTTGATCTGAACTGCTTCGCCTATCTTTCCATGCCGCCCAGAAGGGGCGATGCGCCCGAACTCATCTCGAACTACCCGGTGGCGTGGACCGATCATTATCTGCGTGAGCATTACGAGCGGGTTGATCCCGTCATCGTCAATGCGCTGACCGCGACAGAGCCGTTCGAGTGGGGACAGGAATTTACAGCGAAGCGTTTATCGAAGCCGCAATGCACGCTGCTCGACGAGGCGGCACAGTTCGGAATCCGCTGTGGCTTCACCGTCCCGATCCACGACTCCCGCGGGGCGGTTGCGGCGATTACGTTCGCTGCGGACGAACGTCGCCCGCCGTTCCAACGGTGCATCGAGCAGAACCGATCTGCGCTGCAGCTCATGGCGATGTATTTTCATGCTCACGCTCGCCGAAGGCTGTCGGTCAATCGTGTCATTGATGGTATCGCGTTGTCGCCCCGAGAGTTCGAATGCCTCGAATGGGCGGCTCAGGGTAAGTCCGCGTGGGAGATCGGGCGTCTACTGAATATTTCTCGCCGCACCGCCGCGTTTCATCTCGACAATGCGAAGATGAAGTTTGGCGTCAGGACGATCTGCCAGGCCGTTGCGAAGTTTGCCGCCTCTAAAGTCGCCAACGAATAGGTTCCATCCTCCCCCTGTGCAACTACACAGGATGCGGTCTACCCCGCCCATCGCCTTCAATCGCGCAGGACCAATCCTGCCAGGAGGCGAACATGATCCAGCTCATCACCGCCGATCGCTACGGTGCGTTCCTTACCGACCTCGCTGAAATGCACCGGCTCCGCTACCGCATTTTCAAGGAGCGTCTCGGCTGGGACGTGGAGGTCAGCGGCGACATGGAAGTCGACGAATTCGATGCGTGCCGGCCTGCGTATCTTTTGCAGAGGGACGACGGCCGCATTCAAGGGTGCGTGCGGCTCCTCCCGACGACCGGCCCCACGATGCTCCGCGAGACCTTTCCGGTGCTCCTGGATGGCGAATCGGCGCCAGCGCACCAGGCAATCTGGGAAAGCAGCCGGTTCGGCGTCGATCTCGGCTCGCGGGCCGAAAAGACCGGGCACAGTATCGCGCGAGCGACCTTCGAGTTGTTCGCCGGCATGATCGAATTCGGCTTGATGCGTCAGCTCACGGATATCGTCACGGTGACGGATGCCCGGATGGAGCGAATTCTCTGCCGCGCGAACTGGCCGCTGCGGCGGCTCGGCCCGCCGAAAGCGATCGGCAAGACCTTGGCGGTCGCGGGTTATCTTGAAGTCTCGCACCAGCGGCTGGCGCGTGTTCGCGAGGCCGGATGTCTTTCTGACGCGGTGATCCGTATGCCAAGCGGCGATCCCAGCCGTACCTGTCCCGACGGCGCGATCGGGGCAGCCGCATAAATTGCAACCGGCAGCCGGCGGATCGGAAAGACGACCGCGGAGAACGCCAGGCGGCATCGGTCAAGAGCCGACTGGCTCGCGCGTCACACCGGCCCCGGCTACCCGTCTCATCGCGGCAAGCGTCTGGTAGCGTTTGCATGGTGTGCCGATCATGGAGATCCGCGATCTCATGTATCTCGAGGCCTCGGCGACCGCGGGCAACTTCACGCGGGCGGCCAAGTCACTCGGGATCAACACTTCTACGGTGAGTCGTCGGGTCGGACGATTCGAAGATGAGGTCGGCCTCGCTCTCTTTGAACGCGGGCATGCGGGCGTTCACCTGACGTCCGGCGGCAAGGCCGTGCTGCCACATATCCGCCGCGCGCTGGCGGAACTCGACGCGATCAGGCAGGCCGGCGCGCAGAGCGGCAATGGCCTCGTCGGCGAAGTGCGTCTGGCGGTCCGCATGCCGCCGGTGGGCGAACCGCTGCACAGTCTTCTGGCGGACTGGCATCAACGGCATCGCGACGTCACGCTGACGATATTCGAGATGAACGAATCGGAGATCCAGACGGCAATCGGCGAGCGGCGCATCGATGTCGCCCTGATGACGCGGCATACGCTATGGCCCGACGCCGTTACGGCACCGGTCTACCGCGAGCGGGTACTTGCGGCGCTGCCGCGCGGCCACCCGCTCGCCCGGCGTAGAACCGTCAATTGGGATTGCTTGAGGAGGGAGACCTTTCTCGTCCAAGGTTGGGACAATTCACAATCGGCTCGTGAGTTCTATGCTTCGTTCATCGGCTGCGGCGTCAAATTCCAAAGCCACGCGGCGAGCAAGCAAAGCGTGCTCGCTCTCGTCGCAGCCGGCGTCGGGATCACGCTCGTCACCAAAAGCCAATCCGAGGTCATGTTTCCGGGCATCGTTTATCGGCCGGTTTGCGAGGACGACGCCTGGGTCGAGGTCGAGCTGCTGTGGTTTCCCGGCGCAGAAGATCCGGCTGTCGGTCGTTTCGTTGCCTTCATGCGTGACGAAGCGCGCTCACGCGAGCTTTTCTGAGTCCGATCTTGGTGGCTGCGGTCGCGGCGGCGTCGATCGCGAGCGCCGCAGTTTCGCAAAGGCGCGATCCGTCGCCATGAACCGTGCCAGCATCGGGCCGATCAGCTTCGCCGGCTCGGTGACATTCTGCCCGGTTTCGCCGCTCAGAATCTTGGCGTAGGCGACGAGGTCGCGATGAACGGGAGCCGGGAGTTCGACTGTCAACTTGACCGGCTTGTCATCTTCGATCGCACCGAGCTTGAGCTTCGTCATGTCCTGGCTCCTCATCCGCGATAGGGCTTCAGCACGAGATCGCGCGTGACCAAGACCCGGACCGGAAATCCCGGCCGGATCGTGATCGTCGGCTGGATGTTGAGCGACCGGCTCACGACCCGCTCGCCGGCCTCGTTGACGCTCTGCGACATCCCTTGCTGAATCGCTACGGCAAGTGAGCCGTTGTTATTGGCGCTGATGCCCGCCTCCGAGCCGACACTCAGAATGGTCGAGAGGATCGCTGCCTTGAAGACCATGCCCCAATGGTTATCGACCTGGTCCTCGAGCCCGGCATAGCCTTCGGTGTCCGTGGCCGGCAGGCGATCGAGCACGATCGACGTTCCGTTCGGCATGATGAGGCGAGTCCAGACGAGCAATGCGCGAGTCTGGCCGAAGGCGACTTGGGCATCGTACTGGCCGAGCAAGCGCGCGCCTTGCGGGATGAGAAGGATCTTGCCCGTCGGGCTGTCATAGACGTCCTCGGTCACTTGCGCCGTGACTTCGCCCGGCAGATCCGAGCGCAAGCCGGTGATGAGCGAAGCGGGAATGACGGAGCCTGCCTGCAGCACATACGGGCTTGCCGGCGGCTGGATGCGATCCGGGCTCGTGGTTCGGCGGTCGACATTGCCGTTGAGGAAGGCAAGCTTGTGGTCCTGAGACGTGAGCTCCGCCGAAGCATTCTCGGGCG
Source organism: Pseudomonadota bacterium (assembly GCA_021811945.1). Lineage (GTDB taxonomy): Bacteria > Pseudomonadota > Alphaproteobacteria > Rhizobiales > Xanthobacteraceae > BOG-931. Next base: position 7,986 of record JAKAPE010000110.1, read on the forward strand.
CCGGGGAGGGTTGCCGCGACACCGGCTGCGTCGCAGGCGCGTGGTTTTGCGCGGCGGTGGTTGCAAAGAGGTGGCTCTTGAGCGCCGCTTGCTCTTCCTGGGCCAGCTGCTGAGCTTCAGGGCTCGGCATGCCTGGTGCCGGCGCACCGGCATTGAGGATCGGCTTGCCGAGATCGCCTGGAAGGGGTGGGCCGAGCTTTGGGACGGACCTCGGCAGCCCCGTGTAATCGTGCGGCAGGTTCGCCAGGCCGTCCGGCGTGTTGCGGTTGTTGGTGTTGAACAGCTCCCTGCCGATGCGTTGGTGCTGTGGCATCAGCGCAAACAGCAGCGCGCCGCCGATCCCGATGGTAGCGACCGCGCCGATGGCGAGCAGGACCTTGCGGGAGAGCCGCGTCACCGGCGGCCGGCTCGCTCGCAGCCGCATCTCCTCGGCTGGGCGGGCGGCCTCGGCAGGCCCTTGCTCTTCCCGGGTTTCGTTGGTCACGACCGGGGCCTTCCATCGGTCCGCACGATGCGGACGATCTGCTGGTGCTTGGCGCCGAGCTTGAGCTCGGCAGCCGCGAACAGTCGGTCCACGATCATGTAGTTGTCGTTGACGCGATAGTTGACGAGCTGTCCGTTACCCTCGGCGCCGATGACCCAAAGCGGCGGCATCTCGCCTTGCGAGATTCCGGTCGGGAACTCGATGAACACCTGCCGGCCGTCGTCGAAGGCGCGCAGCGGCCGCCAGGCCGGGTCATCGCCTTCGATCCTGTAACGGAAATTGAGTGCGTTGATATCGACGCCGCTCATGACGGGCGCCGCTGCATCAGCCGCGGCGTTCTGCTGGCGCAGCGCGATGAGTTGGTCTTCGGCATAGGCCCACGAAACCGACGCCATATAGGTCTTTGCGTCGGAGTGCAGCTCGAGATGATAGGTGCGCCGGTCCGTATCGATGATGAGATTGGTGTCGAGGTCCGGGCGCGTCGGCTTGACGAGGATGTGGACGCGCGTCGTTGGACCCGAGCCGCTTTCCGTATCGCCGATGATCCATCGCACAGTATCTCCGGCGGCGACGGGGCCGGAGCCGACGAGCTTCTCGCCCGGCTGCAGCGCGATGTCGGTGATCTCCCCAGGCGCGCAGTAGACCTGATAGAGCGCGCCGTCCGCGAAGGGATAGACTTGGATGGCATTGAGGTAATCGGCACGCGTGGGCTGTACGCGGGCGGCGCCATTCGCTTTGTCGACGCGCACACGCGGGTTCGGCGATTCCGGGGGCAGCTTTGATTTTCCGGGGAGCCGTTTGAGCTGCCCAGGCAGCGGCAGCACCTTCGGAATCTCCACGATCTGCACCGGCTTTGGCGGTCCGGGCAGCAGCACGGCGCGCTTCGGCGTGTTGTCGTAGCTGATCGCGGGCGGTTTCCAGGTGGTCGCGCAGGCTCCGAGCGAGACGGACATAAGCAAGAGCGTTGAAAGCCGGACAACACGCATCAGTCGAACTCCTTTGACCAGCTGAGGGCGTCGACGTAGACCCCGAGCGGGTTCTTCTTCAGCTGAGAAGCGCTGGTGGGCGTCTGCACGACGATGGTGAGGATCGCGCTCCAACGTTCGGTCGCGGTCAGCGCATCGTCGGCGTAGTGACGCTCGACCCATTCCACGCGAAAGCTGCTATCGGAGGCGCGGATCACGCTCGCGATGTCGACCGAGACCTGCTCCTTGCCGATCTTGCTGAAGGGGTCGCTGGTGCGCGCGTAATCGTCGAGCGCGAGCGCGCCCTTGCTGGTGACGAAGTTGTAGGCATCGAGCCAGTCCTGCCGCAGCACGATCGGATCGGCGGGAATGCTCCGCACCTCCTTGATGAAATGTGCGAGATACCAGGCGATCTGGGGATCGGTCGGGTGATAGTCAGCGACAGCCGGGGCCACGGCCTGCGCCTGCCCGAGCTTGTCGACCTGGACCACCCAGGGCGTGATGGTCCCGCGCGCCGATTGCCACACGAGGCCGCCCGCCAGACCGCCGCTGAGCGCAAGCGCGCCGAAGAAGGCCAACCGCCAGTTCCTGGCCTGTACGCGGGCGGAGCCGATGCGGTCATCCCAGACCTGGGCGGCGCGCTGATAGGGCGTTTCCGGTTGGGGCGTCACGCCGTAGCGCACGGTCGATCGTCGGAACATGGACTATTCCCCCTCGGAAAGATCGACCTGGTGCCCGCCGCTCGCCCGGTCGCCGGAGCGGATCGCGTGGTCGGCGGCGCTGACGCCGCGGTTGATGGTCTGGCTGCGCCTCATGCGCTGCGCCCAGGCAGGAGGACCGTCGGGCGAGGAAGCCGGCCCGCTGCCGCCCCTCGCTGCGCCGCCACGCATCACGGCGCGTTCGCCCGATGCGAAGCTCTCTTTCAGGCTCCCGGCGGCGCGACGGAGCGGGCTCATGGCGACGGAACCTGCGGCTTGCGCGATGCCCATCGCGCCGCCGCCGCGGTAGGCAGCCGTCGCCCCTCCCGCCACGCTCGCGCCCGCGCGCGCCGTGCCGGCGATCGCGCCGCCGGCTGCGGAGAGTCCGCCGGCGGCAGCGGCGATACCAGCAGCTCCAATGCCCGCCGCCGCCAATCCGGTGCCGACCGCCGCGCCGGCGCCGAGCTGAGGCCCGCCGGCGATGAGACCGTTGGCGATGCCGGGGCCGAAAATGGTGAGACCCAACAGCGACAGCGCCGCCAGGATCAGCGTCAGGGCATCGGAGATCGTCGGCGGATTGTTCATCGCGCCGGTGAACTGGCCGAAGATCGTCGAGCCGATGCCGATGATGACGGCAAGCACCAGGATCTTGATGCCGCTCGCGACGACATTGCCGAGCACGCGTTCGGCGAGGAACGCGGTGCGCCCGAACAATCCGAAGGGCACGAGAACGAAGCCCGCCAGCGTCGTCAGCTTGAACTCGATCAGGCTGACGAAGAGCTGGATCGCCATGACGAAGAAGCTGATGACGACGATCAGCCACGCGACGAACATGATGAGGATCTGCACCAGGTTCGCGAAAACGCTGGTGAAGCCCATCAACCCGGAGATTGCGGTGAGGATCGGCTTGCCCGCGTCGATGCCGACCTCGGCGATCTTGCCCGGCTGCAGGAGCTGCGTGGCGCTGAGGGTGCCGCCGCCGGCCTTGATGCCGAGGCTGGCAAAGCTGTTGTAGATGATCTGCGCGAGGTTGTTGTAGTTGCCGATAATGAAGGCGAAGAGGCCGATATAGAGCGTCTTGCGGATCAGCCGCGCGAGCACGTCCTCGTCGGGCGCCATCGCCCAGAAGAGGCCTGCCAGCGTGATGTCGATGACGATAAGCGTGCCGGCGAGCCAGTGAACGTCGCCTTGCACGAGTCCGAAGCCGGAATCGATATACTGGGTGAAGGTGCCCAGGAAATTGTCGATGACCCCGGTGCCGCCCATCGTCCCTACCTGCCGCTCGTCGTCGGTTGGGTGGCGTGGCCGGGCGACGGCGCATAGGTGAAGAAGCGGCGCCGGTTCTGGGCCCAGGCCGCCTCGCAGGCCGGGTCATCCTTGGCATCTTGGGCAATGAGCTGGCAGCGCTTCAGCTCCGACGCGAGTGGATCGCCGGCGGTCGCGGCCTTTGTCCGCTGGATGCCAACGCGCGAGGACTGCGCATGGAAATGCAGCGCGGCCGCGATCATGGCGATCGCGACCAGCGCAAAGGCGGTGGCGCGCGCGATGGCCGAAAAATGGAGGACCCGGGCGCGCATCAGTGGAACATCTGGGCGGAGCCGGGCTGGTAGCCGGCGCCGTAATTGAGGAAGGCCTTGGTCTGCGCTTGCGCCTGGACCTGCGTCTCCAGCCGGCGTGCGGCATCGAGGCTCTGTGCGCGGGCGATCGATGCCATGATGGCCGTGAGGTCGGAAAGCTGCGTCGTTTGCAGGGCAACGAGCTGATTGCCGGACTGCGTTGCCTGCAACGCTCCGGTCGCCGCTTGGCTCGACGAGACAAGGGCGCTGATCTGGGCATGCGTATTGTCGAGATTGGTGACGACGCCGGCCTGGACGCGCATCGCGTCCTGAAAGCCGGCCAGCGCGTTCTGCCAGCGGGTCTGCGCATCGGCGAGAAGCTGCTGCGAAGACGTGGAGCTCAAATAGGCCTGCGGGTAGGTCTGCGTGAACGCCTGGTCGATGGCCGAGACGCTATAGGCGATGCGCTGTGCCTGTCCGAGAAGCTGTTGGGTCTGGGCGATCTGCTGCTGGAGCGAGGCGAGCGAGGAGTAAGGCAGGCTGGCGAGGTTCCGCGCCTGATTGAGGAGCGACGTCGCCTGGTTCTCCAGCATCTGGATTTCGTTGTTGACTTGGCTCAGCTCGCGCGCGGCCGTCATCACGTTCTGCGCGTAGTTGGTCGGATCGAAGACGATCCATTGCGCCCGCGCGGACGTGCCGGCGGCAGCGATCAAGAGAGCGGCGGTGCCAGCGAACAGCGCAGCGCGAAAACGGCGACAGGTCATGGCGAGGCCTCCTGTGATTGGGTGAGCATCTCGGCCGCCCAATCGAGGTCCTTGTGGCGGAGCCACGCTGCGGCAAACCCGTCGCGGCCGTGCTCGGCAAGAAACCTTTCGATGTCGGACTGGTCGGATTTTGATGACGCTGCGGTGAAGGCGAGCGCGACTTCGGAGAGCCCAAGCTCGAACAGGCGATTGCCGCGGCGGGACTGGCAGTAATAGTCGCGCTTCGGCGTCGCGCGGCTCAGGATCTCGATCTGCCGGTCATTGAGCCCGAAACGCCGATAGATCGCGGCGATCTGCGGCTCGAGCGCGCGCTCGTTCGGGAGCAGGAGGCGGGTCGGGCAGCTCTCGATGATCGCCGGCGCGATCGTGCTGCCGTCGATATCGGCGAGCGACTGGGTGGCGAAGACGACGCTCGCGTTCTTCTTCCGCAGCGTCTTCAGCCATTCGCGGAGCTGGCCGGCGAAACCGGGATCGTCGAGGGCGAGCCAGCCCTCGTCGACGATCAGCAAGGTCGGACGGCCGTCGAAGCGGTCTTCGATCCGGTGAAACAAATAGGAGAGCACGGCCGGCGCCGCGCCAGCTCCGATCAGCCCTTCCGTCTCGAACGCTTGAACCTCGGCTTCGCCGAGCCGCTCCGTCTCCGCGTCGAGCAGGCGTCCCCACGGGCCGGCCACTGTGTAAGGCTGGATCGCCTGCTTCAGCGCGTTCGACTGAAGCAGAACCGAGAGGCCGGTGATCGTTCGCTCGGCGACCGGCGCGGAGGCAAGCGAGGTCAACGCGGACCATAGATGCTCCTTCAGCTCCGGAGTGACGGTAACGGACTCGCGGCCGAGCAAGGTCGCGACCCACTCGGCGGCCCAGGCCCGCTCGCCTAGATCGTCGACGCGCGCCAGCGGCTGAAGGGCGACAGGCTCGCCGGCGGCCTCCGACAGCGCGCAGCCGAGATCATGCCAGTCGCCGCCCCTCGCGAGCGAAGCGGCGCGGATCGATCCCCCG
>JAKAPE010000111.1 GCA_021811945.1 Pseudomonadota bacterium
ACATTGCCGGTCTTGTTTACTCGCGGTTTTTCGTATTCCAGCGTAGAGCTGGACAGTGAATTCATCTGCAAAGTAAGTCATGTCCTCTCAGCACTGACGAAAGGTCCAGCAGCGGACCATATTCTGAGCCGCGGCAGCGTGGAACTTGCACTCCGATTTCTTCAGGAAGCGCTTTCTCTGGCGGCGATTCGCGGGCTCGTCGCGTCAGCGACGGGGGAAGAACTAACAGCCGCACATCGACGTTGGCGGGAATTGATGAACCTGGTCGGGCGCGTAGCCAACGCTGCCATTCCCGAAGAAGCTTCCAAGGATTCGCCGTGGGCGTGGATGTCGGCGGTCGCGTTTGGACGCTTCTTTATCCTGGCGCTGCTCTACTTAGCCAGACGCGGAGTGGGACCAAGGATCGACGCCACCCTTGAAAGCGTAAAGGGCTCGTTGGATCAGAACCCCGATCTCAAGGCATGGTTTGAGCTTGCGCGGCGGTCTAAGGACACTGTTGCCACTCCCGACGACTTGGCTTCGAACCTCGGAGCGATATGGGACGATTTCGATTTCCTAACATTATTGCCCTCGGGGGCTGCCACACCGACGCCTCCTCGATCAATCTGCAGGTCGAAGTCTTCACAGCGTCGACGCGCTGCGCCCCTGATGCGCGCCACCTCAGATGGCAACCGCTAGTGAGTGTCGGTCTCGGCCAATGCGTGCCCCCGCAACCAAATAGCGCCGTTAAGTCAAAGGCTTAGCGGCGTTGTTATTTTGCGATTATACCGGATCGATCGTCTGGAAGCACTGTGGAAGCAAGGGGGCAGGAAGTCCTAAGTAAATCAACGTGTTGCCGCGCAAGCGCGGCGCGAATTTTATAACAACCGCTCGATCGCGCAAACAGCTCGCGGCTCATCGGAGCTTGCAAGCGGAGCGGCTGTTCACTTACCTGGCGGAAGCTGCTCGAACGGATCAATCACGACCGCGTCCATCGGCGCGAAATGGCGTTCGTTGCGGGACAGGATTGTCAGGCCGTGGCGTCGCGCAGTCGCGGCAATGATGATATCGGGAAATCCCGGCGCATGACCGCGGCCGCGCGCCAGATCGGACAACGCGCCGGCGATCTCGGCCGTCTGGCTGTCGAACGGCAATACGCGATCGCTGTAAAGGTGCAGCACGGTTCGCAGCCAAGCCGATAGGTCGGCGGCCTTCCGCTTTGCGCCCTCGCGTTTGGCCTTCGCGACGCCGTCCGCGATCTCGGCAATGGTGACCGGGGACAGGAAAAGATTAGGCGAGTGCGAGTCCATCCACCGGACGAGTTCAGAGCGCGGCACGGCCGCAGTGGGCGCGGCGGCCGAGATGACGTTGGTGTCCACCAGGTAACGCGTCACAGGCCGGCGTCGCGCATCGGCGTCCGGTTGCGCTCTGGCAAGTCCCCGGGCTCAAGCGGCGCCGACATCAACAGCCGGCCAAACGACGGCACGCGTGACAGGCGCTCCCAGTCGGCAAAGCCGAGCACAACTGCCTCCGGCTTGCCGTGGCGTGTGATGACGGACGGCTTGCCTCGCGTGGCCTGATCGACCACTGCCGAAAGGTTCGCTTTGGCGTCTTTCAATTGAATCTTGCGCATGACGCTCACGATATGACCAGTGTAGTCATATACAGCAGCTCTTGGCCGGTGACAACATCGTGCCGACCGCGAGGATTTGCAGCACTTTCGCTTCACATCGCGTCGGTAATTTTTCCACGACTGGCTGACTGAACCCATTATAGTGGCAGCCGCAGCGCCATACTGCTGGGGCGCGCCTGGCGGCAGAATCAATTTCGGGCGATCCGAAATGGCGGTGGCTGGGCTCGCTGCCATCACACTTTCGCGATCGACATTCCCTTGGAGGCCATGTATGATGCCCCTGGAGATGGGGAATGGGAATGCCGAACAAGCAAATTCTCCTGCTAGAACCGGGATATAAGAACAAGTACCCGCCGCTGGGGTTGATGAAAATCGCCCAATACCACGGTCCGCGTGGGAAGCGGGATCGCGTGGTTTTTCGCAAAGGGTCGGATCGCGCCCTCACGCTGCAGTCCTGGGATCGGGTCTATATCACTACCCTGTTTTCCTTCGAGTACCATAAGATTGCCGAGACGATCGATTTTGCGCTTGAAGCGGTACACGGCCAGTCGCAGCGTATCTTTGTCGGCGGCATCGCTGCATCCTTGATGCATGACCGCTTTCTCGCTGAACCTCGCTGGCGCGGCGTCCGTTTTATCCGCGGCCTTCTCGATCGACCAGCGCCCCTCGCGCTCCAGCTCAGCGAGTTCGATGGCGACTTCTATGCCGATGATCTGACGAGTACGCCCGTGGAGGACCTGATCCCGGATTACAGCATTCTGGATCAGATCGAATATCGGTATCCTGTCCGAGACGCATATTTCGCGTATGCATCGCGGGGCTGCATTCGAAAGTGCCACTTCTGCGGCGTCCCAAAACTGGAGGGTGCACAGCGTGACGCAAGACCATTGAGCGAGCTCGTTCACAGTGTCGATGAAATGTATGGTCCTCGCCGCGACCTGATGCTGATGGACAACAACGTAGTCGCCTCGCCGCGGTTCAAGGAGATCATCGCTGAAATTCGCAACCTCGGATTTCAGCGCGGGGCGAAGCTCAAGCGCAACGGGGAGCGTGTCGCCGCGCAGCGGCGTGTCGATTTCAACCAGGGAGTCGACGCCCGCATATTGTGCAAGGACCGAATGTTTCTCCGCGAGCTGTCGTCAATCTGCTTGAGTCCCCTACGCATTGCGTTCGATCATCTGGGTCTTAAGTCTCCATACGAGACGGCGGTGCGCTACGCGCACGATTTCGGGTTGAACGATCTTTCAAACTACATGCTCTACAACTTTCATGATTCCCCCACCGATCTCTTTGAGCGCATGTACATTAATGTGCGGCTCAACGAAGAACTGTCGATCCGCATTTATTCGTTCCCCATGCGCTATCAGCCGACGGATCTGCCCGACCGATCGCATGTCGGGCCAAAATGGAATCGGTATTACCTTCGTTCGGTTCAGCTTGTCCTGCAGGCGACGCATGGGGTCGTATCGGGCGAGCCTGAATTCTTCAAAGCCGCCTTCGGCGCGACGCACGAGGAATTCGAGGACATTTTGTCGCGCCCACACCACATGATTTTCAATCGTCAATGGTACGAGCGCTACGAGGGTCGCGCCGAACTCGACGAACACCGTGCCGGCTTCCGGCGGCTTTCGCCGACCGAGCGCGCGGAATTACTTGCGTTCGTTTCGGCGCACGACCCGGCCCAGTACGAGCCCAATTTGCGCAGCCTGCCGGCAAATATCCGTGCCGTCGCCCGCGCCTACGTTCCGCTAGAGCGCGAACGGGAGCTTGAAATCAGGAGCATACAGCGCGTGCGCCTCCACAACGAGCGCAGCGCAACTGTCAATCTCAGGGTCGAAGAAATCGTCGAGGACGCCGGCCTTGAAGACGAAGAGCTTGCGCCGGCATCGTCCGCCCGCAAGTCTAAGAGAAAAAGGGAGGCCGCGTGACCACGCCATCACCGTTGCGGGAGAGTGCACCAGACATTACCCGCGTAGAGCCTGACGCCGTCCGCATCGGCAAGGATGTCATCGAAATACTTACGACGGGTATGTACGTGTCGCCCGTCACGATCTACCGCGAATATATACAGAACGCGGCCGATTCCATCGATGCCGCCCGTGCTGAAGGCGTACTGGGGCGGGGGCAGCGGGGCGCGGTTGCGGTCACGTTCGACCATACAGCGCGCGCCGTCACAATCCGCGATAACGGCGCGGGCATCGCAGCCAACGATGCGCCGGACATTCTTCTTGCCATCGGCGACTCAGCGAAGCGCGGCACGAAAGCTCGCGGTTTTCGCGGTGTCGGCCGGCTTTCGGGCCTTGCCTATTGCCGCGCTTTGCAATTCAGGACGAAGGTGGCTGGAGAGGGCAAAATCACGTCCGTCACATGGGATTGCCGTGCATTGCGGGAACGGCTTGCTGATGCGAGCTTCGGAGGCGATCTCCGCCGCGCTGTCGCCGATACCGTGGCGCTGTCCGAAGAGAAAACGGAGGACCGTGGCTCGCATTTCTTCGAAGTGAGGCTGAATGACATCGCGCGACTTCGCAGCGACGTGCTGCTTAATGAAAAGCAGATCGCATATTACCTTGCGCAGGTAGCGCCGCTTGCTTTCGATCCCGGATTTTCGTTCGCGCCGAACATTGAGGAACGACTTGCGGGGGAGTGGCGGTCGGTCCCGATCAATCTCACGGTTGCCGGCGAGGCCATTCACCGGCCCTACAAGGATGAACTCCCGTTTCCGAATGCCGCACATACGCTGCGCATCAAGGACCTCGAATTCGTCGAATTCGCCGACGTTGATGGTGGTGCGGGCGCGGTCGGCTGGATCGGTCACCATGATTATGTCCGCAGTCTGCCAGCGGGACTTGGCGTGCGCGGCTTGCGTGCGCGCTACGGTGATATCCAGGTGGGTGAGTCAAACTTGTTCGAAAAATCCTTCAAGGAGGCTCGTTTCAATGGTTGGACAGTCGGCGAGCTGCATATCCTTGACCGCCGCATCGTGCCGAATGCGCGGCGCGACAATTTTGAAGTCAATCACCACTATTACAATCTACTTGTTCAGCTCGGACCGCTGGCCGCCAAGATTACGCAGCGCTGCCGCTCGGCGTCGGTCGCACGTAATGCAGCGCAGACTGTCCGAAATATGATCGCTGCGACGACGGCGCGACTGAAAGAACGACACTCATTCGACCGCGCCGAGCTCTCGCGCCTTAAATCCGCGGTCCACCGCGCCGGCGCGAAGGCCAAGCGCATCGAAGACGCAGCGATGCGCCAGGAGCTTGAAAATAGCCTCACTAGACTCGCGCGAAGGCTGACAAAGATCACTCCGAAACGGGGCGCGTCCGCAGTCGCGCTCGACGAGGCTACAGCCCTTGTGTCTAAGTTGATCACGAACCGCGACCAGGCTCAGAAGCTTATCGAGCGCCTCCGCAAACTCTGCGAATAGTCGCCACTCCCCTGCTGTGGCATTGCCCTAACGGTGTTATGATCCTCCCCGGAACGAGGGGCAGTGCCATGATCCCGGTAACTTTTGAAAATGTTCCTGTCGCGGACGTGGAGCTTGACCGCAACAACCCGCGCATCCGGCGCTTCCTGGAAATGTACCCGGACCCCACGCCGGAGCAGATTTACCTGGCTCTTGGCGCGGGGGGCGAGCCGGCGGGCGAGGGTGGATCGTCATTCGACAAGCTTAAGAACTCGATCCTTTCTAGCAAGGGCATCGTCCAGCCGATCATCGTCAATCGCACCGGAGGCCAGATTATCTGCATCGAAGGCAACACCCGCGTCGCGATCTACCGAAGCTTCATTGACGAAAAGGTCGCCGGCGACTGGACGAAAATTCCAGCGATGGTCCACACGGACCTCGCGGAAGACCGCGTGGACGCGATCCGGCTGCAGGTTCATCTTGTTGGGCCGCGTGCGTGGGACCCATACTCGAAGGGCAAATATCTTCACTACCTGCGCACGCAGGAGCTTCAACCCTTCGAGCGGATCATCGATTTTTGCGGCGGCAACAGGCGCGAAGTGCAGGAAAGCATCGCGGCCTACGCCGACATGGAAAAATATTATCGCCCGCTAGTCGACGAGGGCAAATACGATCTCACCCGCTTCAGCGGCTTCGTCGAACTTCAAAAGCCAAAAATCAAGGAGGCTGTGTTCGCACACGGCTTCTCTATCGGCAATTTCGCGGAATGGATTCACGAGCGCAAGATTGACCCGCTCAACACCGTTCGCCAGTTGCCGGCCGTTCTTGCCAACCCGAAAGCGCAGAAGATTTTTCTGAAGGAGGGCATGCGCAAGGCCATCGCCGCGCTCGACCGGCCGGACCTTGAGGTGGAGCTAGGAAAAGCGAGCATCGGCCAGCTTGCGCGGGCGCTGACTGAGGCACTCCGGCGCATCGAAATCAGCGAAATGCGGCGCCTGCGCGCGAACCCCGACGATGAAACCGTGCGCTCTGCTTATGAAGCGCTCGACGAGCTTCAAGCCTTCCGACACGAAATGCAACTGGGTGCTTGATGTCACGTGAATCCGCGATGCATGTCAGACTTGTTGAGCTAGCTGCGGCCGAGATCAAGCGGCGGCATAAGGACCTCTACAGCCTGACAATCTATGTTGACCTTCCATCCGCGGGGCTTGACAGGCCGGAAATGATCGGTGGCTACGCGCAGCTGATATCTTCGCGATCGACACGCCTGAAACCTGCCGGATCATCGGCGAGGCGAAGACCGCACGCCGACTGCGAAACGCCGCGCTCGCGGCTGCAATTCATCGCATTTCTCTCCCACCTGTCTTGCTTTCCAAACGGGCTTTTTTATCTCGCAGTGCCGTGGTTCTACCGCGTCCGCGCGCTGACTCTGATCGACTCGGCGGCGCAGGCGGCTGGCGCTTCTGCTGTCAAGGTGCGGGTCATTTAGGAATGGCGGTGATGCTTCTTCTCAAGCGCGAACCGCGACTCGATCCTCGGCACGAGGCATTCCTATACCAGGTGCAGGCGATCGAAGCGGTGCGGCGGCTTGAATATGCGGCGCTGTTCCACGAGCAGGGGCTCGGCAAGACCAAGATCGGAATCGACCTTGCACTCTTATGGCTCAAGGAGCGCATTGCCGATTCGGTCCTCATCGTCACTAAGCGGACGCTCATCAAGAATTGGATCGATGAAATTAAGATGCACACATTTTTCGAGGCGCGCCTGTTCGGGCAGGACAAGAAGGCAAATTTTTTCGCATTCAACAGCCCCGCGCGTTTGTATCTCACGCACTACGAAGTCCTAAAATCTGAAGAGCGTCGCTTTGCGCTGTTCCAGAAGACCCGTAAGATCGCGATCATCCTTGACGAGGCGCACAAGATCAAGAACCCGGATGCGGAAATCACGAAAACATTTCACAAGCTCGCTGCCGGCTTTGTGCGCCGCATAATCATGACGGGCACGCCGGTCGCAAACCGCCCGTACGACATCTGGGCGCCTATCAAGTTCCTCGACGGCGGCAAAAGCCTCGGGTCGTCCTTTTCAGAATTCAAGCAAGGCCTCGACCTGACGAACGAACTCGCCGACGACGTGACCGCCCAAGAGGCACTTGAAGTCGAGCTTGCGGCGATATTCTCGAAAATCCACCACTTCACCGTCCGCGAGACCAAGGGCTCCGCCGGCATTGAGCTGCCGGAAAAGCACATCGAGAACGTCTCCGTCCAGCTAGAGACGGCCCAGCATGCACTTTACGAGCACTTTCGTACCGAACTGCGGGCGGAGGTGTTGCGAGATGGCAAGCTAGTCACGGATGACGCGGAAGAAATCCTGAAGCGCCTGCTGCGGCTGGTGCAGGTCGCGTCCAACCCATTGCTGGTCGATGAATCCTACAAGGGCGAACCAGGCAAGCTGCCTGCCGCGCGGCAGCTTGTCGACCGCGCGCTTGCGGCTGGCTCGAAAGCGATTCTCTGGACGAATTTCATCGCCAACGCCGAGTGGCTCGGGCGGCAGTTTAGGGATTTCGGCACCGTCGTGGTTCATGGGAGCAAGGCGATCACCGACCGCAACGCGGCACTCGATAGATTCAAGAATGACCCCGAAATCAAGGTGCTGGTGGCGACGCCTGCGTCCGCGAAGGAAGGGCTGACGCTGACCGTCGCGAACCACGCGGTGTTCTTCGACCGCTCCTTCAGTCTCGACGACTACTTGCAGGCGCAGGACCGCATCCACAGGATTTCTCAGAAGAAAGAGTGCCACATCTGGAACCTGGTCGCCGCCGGCACGGTAGACGACTGGGTTGATTTGCTGCTCGCCGCAAAACACCTCGCCGCGCAGCTTGCGCAAGGCGATATCGAACGTGAAGAATATCGAGAGCGGGCAAACTACGATTTTGGCCGCGTGGTTCGCGGAATACTAGGGCTAGGGGACGACCATGACAGCGCCTGACACCAGCAAGGTGGAACATGGCACCCTCCGCATCAGGAATCAGGACATCCCGGTGCGGACGATTTGGATCGAACAAAACAAGCTGAAATTCTTCGTCGATAATCCGCGCATCTATTCGGTGGTGCGCGCGGGTGGCAAGGTGCCGGACCAAACGGAAATCTACGAAGAGTTGCTGGAGCAGGAACACGTCCGCGAGCTGAAGGAGGATATCAAGCTTAACGGCGGCCTCATGGACCCGGTGATCGTCAAGGACGGCACCCTGGAGGTGCTTGAGGGCAATAGCCGTCTTGCCGCCTGCCGTTGGCTTTACGAAAACGACAAAGCGAACGCGCCGCTCTGGGGCAAGGTTAAATGCACACTTCTTCCTAAGGACATCTCGGAGCCCCTGATCTTCGCGATTCTCGGTCAGTACCACATCCGTGGCAAAAAAGATTGGGTACCTTACGAGCAAGCGGGATTCCTTTATCGACGCTTCCACCACCACAAGGAGGATATCCCGACGGTCGCCGACGAGTTGGGCATCAAACGCGGCGAGGCGCAGCATCAGATCGAGGTATTCGAGTTCATGGTCAAGCACAACGAGGTCAAGCGGGACCGTTGGAGCTATTATGACGAGTACCTCAAATCGAAAAAGATCAAGAAGGCGCGCGATCAATACCCGGACTTTGACAAGCTCATCGTTCAGAAGATTCGAAATTCTGAAATAGAGCGCGCCGTTGACGTGCGGGACAACCTGCCGACTATCTGCGATGGACCTAGCAAGAATCTAAAGCGATTTGCCGAAGATCGGATTTCCTTCGAAGATGCATATTCCAATGCCATAGATGCTGGAGGGGACAACGTGGCATACAAGCGTCTTCATAAATTCCGGCAGTGGCTCGCAAGGGCCGACACCGGGAATGATTTGGTTGAAACTAAAGAGAAAAACATCCGGGACAAGATTGAGTTTGAGCTAGACAAGATTGAGAAGCGTTCAAAGCAGTTAAAGACTGCAATGTCCGAGAATGCGGGCTCCGCGAAGAAGTAGTTATCGAAGATGGTGACGAATGGCGTCCTCCATCTGAGCCGGTTTATGTCAATTCCTTCAGGTCGGCGCAGAGGGTTGCATAGTCGAACCCGTCCGGTGACTTCTGATTTATGAGCTCCTCCTTGGAGAGATACGCGACCGCCTCGTCGCAATAGGTCGCGAGGAACCGCGGCGTGGCGTACTGGACGCGGCCCCAAGACACGAACACGAACAGGTCATCCTGACGCCCGATCAGCGGCACGTAGTGGCCGCTTTCGATCGGCGAGCCGGCAACGACATCCCAGACTTGCCCCTTGTCGACCTGGTCGAGTGCCGATGCAGGCAACTGCAAGCCGACGCCGCAGACGAACATGTAAGCAGCAACGAGGATGTGCTGCGTGTTCGCAGCGTCGATGCCGAGATAGGCGGTAACGGTGTGCCGGTTGCGCCTCCGCCGGCTTGATGCACTTCTCGCCGGCGGGATTGATAGGCGAGAGGTAGCGGATGATGGTTCGAACGCCGACGGCCTTGAGCGCAGCAACATAACGCGTGGTGTCGTGGTTGGCGTCCGGGTTGCTGCCGGAGAAAGAGGCGAGCGCCGCAAAGGTCGATCCCATGCGCGCAGGCGCGTTCACCGTGCCGATCTGGCTATAGGTCGTCCCGTCGAGCGAGAGCCAGACGAAGCAGCCGCCCCAGTTCGGATCGGCTGATAGACGTTCCTCGGCATGTCGATGTCGAGCAGCACGAGGTCGGAATTGACCGTGAGCTTCGCCGCGGTGCGGCCGATCTCGTCGATGACGCCGAGTCTCCCCTTGAACAAGGTCACCGCGCCGACCGCCGAGCCGCCGATCTTGTCCGAGAAGAACACGCGCTGGCGCACGATCTCGGCACCGTCGAAGGCGCCGTCGCGTAAGGCCTGCAAGAACGGCGCGCCGCTTGCGATGGTGTCGGTCGAGCGCGCGGCAATCGTGATCTGTTGGCGGTCCGCTTCCAAGCCGACCGCGGCCTTGTACTTGAGCCCGTCGACCAGGATGGAGTTTCCGAGGTACGTCGTGCCGTTGTAGGTGAACGTCACATCGACGTTCGTGTAGGCGAGGATCAGCCCCGAGCGCAGGGTGAAGGTGAACGCGTCCGCCATATAGAGCGGCACGTCTGGGTTGGGGCGCGCCGCGTTCAGATAGGCGATGAGCGCGGATGACGCCGGCTTCATGGCTTCACGCTGCGGAATTTCATCGAGGAAAGCTTCCAGAGATTCGCCATGAACTCCTCGAAATCCATCTGGTCGTCGAGGAAGCGGCACTGGAACGCGTAAGAGAAGTCGGCGGAGACGACGACGCCCGAGCCCGGCGCCGTCGTGAAAGCGAGCGTGTTGGGCGTCGTCAGGCTGTAGCCGCTCGTTTGCCTCGTGCCGTTCAGATAAACGTTGGCGAGATTGGTTACCCAGCCGACCGGCTCAAGGAAGCCGCCGAGCGACCGCATGATCGTAAACGAAGTGGTCGAGCCGTCGCCCGTCGCAAACGCCTGACCGGTGACCGTGTTGTCGTCGGGGTCGGTGTAGAGGAAGGTGCCGAACTGTCCCTGCAATTGCAGAAAGAACCCCATGAGGCTTTGCAGGCTTGACGCGCCGAGGCCCGCCTGCGCTGTCGCCGACGTCGCCGCCGACGAAAGCCCGTTGTAGACCGCCTCGAACTCGTAGAGCGGATAGCTCATGAGCGCGACGCGCACTTCGCGGCCCGACACGTGCGAAGCGACGCGCGTCGAAAATCCCGGCTTCTTGTGCCGCGACCAGCCAAGCCCCGCCACAGCAGGCAGCGAAGGCGGAGTGGTCATGGATCACAACTCCGTCTGCCGTTCCGAGGCCGCTATGGCTGGGCTTGACAGCCTTGTAGCCCATGGGCTACAGATGGCCAATGATCGAGGTGCGCCAGACCGCGGAATTTGTCGACTGGTTGCGCCGCCTGAAGGATGCTGACGCAGCCGCGCGGATCGTCGGGCGCATCCGCCGCCTGGAGCAGGGCAATTTCGGTGACGCCAGGAGCGTCGGCGGACGCGTTATGGAAATGCGTGTCGATTACGGCCCCGGTTACCGCATCTACTATGTGCGCCGCGGGGCGGAACTCGCGATCCTGCTGTGCGGCGGAGACAAGCGCTCGCAAGCGCGGGACATCAGGCGCGCTCACAAGCTGGCGGAGGAGTATTGATGGCTAAGAAGACCACAAGATTTGATGCCGCGACCTATCTCGACAGCGAGGAACGGCAGGTCGCTTATATTACGGCGGCGCTTGAGACCGGCGACGCGGACTTCGTGCGCGACGCGCTTGGCCTCGTTGCTAGGGCGCGCGGCATGGCCGAAATCGCAAAGAACGCCGGCTTGAACCGCGAAAGCCTGTACAAGGCGCTCGGCGAAAGTGGCAATCCTGAATTTGCAACTGTCATGCGCATCGTCCGCGCCTTGGGCCTCACTCTCTCCGCCCATCCCGTTCCGACAGCGCGCTCTCCCAAACGGAGGCGCGCAGCGTGATCTTTGGCTCGACACGGAGGCGCCGGCACTGACGCGTGCTAAGATCGCACCGTGCGCAGCTTGAGCGATCGCAGCGCATAGAGCGCCGCCATGAACTCCTCGGCATCCTCGCTGTCGTCATCGAACCGGCAGAGGAAGTACCAATGGAAGTCCGCGGTGATCGCAACGCCGGCACCGGGCGCGGTCGCGAACGTGACGCTCGGCGCAAGTGGGGTCGCATTGACGGTATAGCCGCTCGTTTGCAGCACGCCGTTGAGATACACAGCCGAGACCGCACCGACATTGGCCGGCCCGATGTTGGCGCCTCCAATCGATACGGTGAACGGAAACGTGGTCGTGGTGCCGTCGCCGGTGCCGAGCGCCTGCCCCGAGGCCGGAGAAAGCTGTGGCGGCTCGAAATAGAACGACGCATCCTCGCCCTGGCACTGCTCGAAGAAGCCGACAATCTCTTGCAGCTCCGCATATGGCGAAGCGAGCCGCAGCACGTCGTAATTGAGCTCGATCACAAAGCGCGGCGAAAGGTACTTTGCCGCACGCACCTCCTTGCCGGAGACGTGCAGGGCAGCGCCGGTCGCAAAGATCGGCGACAGCTTCACCGACCAGCCGAGCGTGCCCCCGCTCAAGGCGGGGGTCGAGGGAAACGCCGCATACGGCCCCGGCGCCGGCGGATTGCTCGGCACGATGGGCGACAGGAACGGCCCCTTGCCCGAGAGCCAGTTGCCGGCCGGCCAGTTACCGGTGTCGCCCCACACCCCGACCAGATTGGGAAAGTACGGAAACGGCCGCGCGTCCCAGTTCCAAACCGATATGAATGCGGTCTGGATCATGGGCACGCCGCCGACGGTCTGGTTGTTGCCGTCAGTCACCCAGTACTCATAGATCGCTTGCAGCGCGAGCAGATAAAGCTCGTCATCCCGCCGCGGCCAGTAATTGCCGGCGACGCTCGCGCTCGGGTCCCAGATCGACCAGAACGGCGTGCCGCTTTCCGCCGAGTCCGGGCTGTAAAACAGGTTGGGCTGGTTGGTGCCCCTGTCGCAGGCCGGAAAGCCGTATTCGGCGAACGCGATCGATTTCGAGTTCGGCGCCCACTCGGTGGAGGGGCCGTGCGGCGACCAGCCGGTGCCGTCGCCGTCGTCGTAGACCGCCTGGTGCTGGTTGTTCCACCACCAGCGCAACTGCTTGTTCGCGAGGAACTGCTGGTTCGGATAATACTGGTTGCGCGATTGCGTGAGCCGGTTGCCCTCGGGCAGCGATACTCTCAGATCGGTGCCGTTCGGATCGAGCCCAGCCCCGAGATTGTTGCTGTCGTTGTAGTACCAGTTGAATTTTTCGCCGCCCTCGATGTTCGCCTTCAGATAAGCCTTCGACCGGATCGTCGGCTGCCCGGAGAGGCCGAGGCCGTTGAAGGTGGACGGCGACGGCGGCCAAGCACCGCTTGGTGCCGGATCGAGCCAGTGCCGCGCATCGAGCCCGCCGTCGCCGGTAGTCCAGTCCGACAACGGCAAATAATTGTCGAAGCAGACGAGATCGATGTTGGCATGGCCGTAGAGCTGATCGAGGTGCGGCCACTGGCCGTTCTCGCCCGGATGCTGATAGCCCATCCACACCGACCAGTCGGCCGAATAGGAAATCAGGTTGTGCAGGCCGGTTAAATCCTTGGTCAGCCCGGCGCCGTCGAATACGCTGCGCACGTCATCGGAAAGCTGAATCAATCCAGCGACGAACGGATAGTCCCAGGTGACCTTGCCGTGTCGGGTAGGATCGAGGCGCGGACCGGGCTTCGAATGATGCCGACGTTTCCTCGATCCTCCCTATCATTCCGTACGGCGGGTTTTCCCCGATACGGCTGGAAGGCTGGCATATAGGGCAGCACCTTC
>JAKAPE010000112.1 GCA_021811945.1 Pseudomonadota bacterium
CTGAACGGCCCGGATCCTGATGGCTTCCAAGGTCTTGTGGTCCAGCTTGCGCGCATCTTGCTTCGGCATGTCTTCAGCATACGCCCAATAACGTCGGATGTGAAGATATTTATGAACTGATTAGTACGAAGACTACACGGGCTTTCGGATGAGCGCGGCATAATGCGTGCGCAAGAAGGGCAACAATGCCGCGGCCTCGCAGGCGAGCATGGAATAACGCGCAAGTGTGCGTGCAAGCGGCGGCGCCAGCGTCGTGCTGCGGATAGTAATGACAGCTTCCGGAAAGAGGTTGACAATCTCGCGTCGTCCGACTGGGCGAACGTTGGGATTGCCAGGACTGGGATAGCGAAAGTCGTGCCACAGCAACGCCCCGCCGGGACGCAACACACGCCAAATTTCGCGCGCGGCGGCCTTGCGCAATTCCGGATCCAGAATGGATGTGAACATGTAAAATTGCGTCACAAGGTCGAAATAACTGTCGCGAAACGGCAAATTGCCGGCGCTGGAGACAACGAGGCCCGTCAGGGGCAAGATTGATCGTGCGGTGCGCACGAGGCATTCCATCAAATCTATACCAAACAGATGGTCTGGTGGGGCTCCCCAGCGCACGTAATCAAGCAGACGCTTGCCGCGTCCGCATCCAACTTCAAGGATGCGCGCGCTGGCCAGATCTATGCGGCTTTCGCCGAGCAGCCGCAGCGCCGCGCGTTCGCGAATCTGCGCCAGGTAAAGCTCGCCGGGTCTGAGCAATGAATACCGCAAATGCGCATCCGTCTCGATGCGTTGTTTATAGAAATCCTTAATGCGCGCAGACTCTTTTGAAGCCATCGGCGATGATCTATTGTTTGTGTACTGCAACCCCGACAACTTCAGCGGTGAAGACTCCCCCAGTGACGATCGTCGGTCGCTCGCAATCTCACGGAATTGGCTAGCCGCAATCCGAAGCTGCCGAGCGGTTAACTCACTCGCTTTGCGAGATATGTATATGTCGCGTTGAACGGCCGATTGAGCACCGAGGAAATCCCGTAGCCGCAGGTACATCCCGGACAGTCAAAGTTGAACATTTTCGTGACGCTGTTCTGATAATCAGCGGAATCAATAATGTCGCCGATGGAGGTCTTGTTGGCATCCCCCACCGGCTCAAAGACATTGCAGCCGGTCCGCACCAGTCCCATTGAGTCGATGTTGATCTCGATAAAGCCTTGCAGGCAATGCGGAAAGTCGAACTTTCCATGCAGAAGGTAATGCTTCGCGCTTGCCAGTACGCAGCCATTCAGGAAATTGTTCCCTTCCAAGAGGTCGAGCATTTGCAGCGCCTCGTGTTGCGAGGGCTTGAGCTTTCCCACTTCCGCCCTAACCTCGGGGCTCGAAAAAAAGTACATATTGGAATCCAGCAGATTGACATCGTAACGATACCCTCTTGCCTTGCACAGATCGATCAACCCCTGCAAGTCGGGCAGCAGCTCATTGGTAACGGTACTGACGATCTTCACCGGCTTATTTATGCGTTCGAGATTTGCAAGGGCTTTGCGATAATAACCCCTGATGCCGCGGATTTTGTCGTTGCGCTCGTTCATCGCGTCAAGCGAGACGGTTACGTTGGTGATGGGCGAGTCATTGATGTCCTTGGCGTAGTGGCCGACGAGAAGGCCATTCGTGGCTAAAACGATCTTTCTGAATTGGCGGGGGCGGATGGTCTTGAGAATTTCGAACAAATCCCGCCTGACCAGGGGGTCGCCTCCGGTAAACCGCAGGTTCCGTACTCCGGCGGCGGAGCATTCCGCCACCAGCGCCTTCGCCCTTTCAGTCGTGATCCCGTCGGTCTTGTGCTCCTTCCAATAGTCACAGGTCACACACCGAGCGTTGCAGTTTTCGGTAAGATTGAAATTGGCAAGCAGCGGGCGTATGCGCTTGGGCGTGATGGCGCGAGAGTGGAGGATCGCGCCTGCAACAACCCTGCCGATATACCATGTTGTCGTGCCGAGCATCGGCGCCGTCCCGGAATAGCCGAGATCAAATCGTAAACAGGTCCAAGCCTAAGGGCAAACTTTTGTCGGCCGCCTATAGCAGGATCTACCCCCGACCTTATTCATATTGAGATGGCCTCTCGCCGCCTTGCGCTGAACTTACGGCATTCAAGCGCAGTTGGAGCGTCTCGGAATCTGGCCGGTCTTGTTTTTGCCGTAGCCAAGTCGATGTGCACGGAATCATGCTTCGGTCGCAGCGGTCGGCATATTGCTTGGCGACTTGGACGACCTCTTCCAGCAAGCCCGCCTCGAGCCGCGTGGGCTTGAGCCCCAGTTCGATCAGGCTCTTGGCTTCGACGATAAGATCGTTCTCCGGCGCCTCGTTGCGCGGATTTGGCAGGTGCTGGATCGTCGCGCCGGTGAGGCTTGAGACGAGCTTTGCCAGGTCTTCCACGCGGTGGGTCTCGGTCATCTGATTGTAGATGGCGACCCGGTCCCCGGACTTCGGCGGGTGGAGCAAAGCGAGCTCGATGCAGCGCACGGTGTCGCGGATATGGATGAAGGCGCGCGTTTGCCCGCCCTTTCCGTGCACCGTCAGGGGATAGCCGATGGCCGCCTGCATGAGGAAGCGGTTGAGCACCGTGCCGTAGTCGCCGTCGTAGTCGAACCGATTGATCAGGCGGATATCGCGCTTGGTTTCTTCGGTGTTGGTGCCCCACACCACGCCCTGGTGCAGGTCGGTCACGCGCACGCGATCGTTCTTGTTGTAGTAGTAGAAGAGAAGCTGATCGAGCGTCTTGGTCATGTGGTAGACGCTGCCGGGATCGGCCGGATAGAGGATCTCGCGAGGAACGCGGCGGCCGTCCGGTGCCAGCAGCTCAACGCGCAGATATCCTTCCGGAATGGCGGCACCGCCGCCGTAGCCGTAGACGCCCATCGTGCCGAGATGGAGCACGTGTATGTCCTGTCCGCTCTCGACGATGGCACAAAGAATGTTGTGGGTGGCGGCCACGTTGTTGTTGACCGTGTAGCGCTTGTGGCGCTCCGACTTCATCGAGTAGGGCGCCGCGCGCTGCTCGGCGAAGTGGATGACCGCGTCGGGCCGGAAATCGTCGAACAGCGAGGTGAGGCGGTAGAAATCCTCGGCGACGTTGAAGTTGTGATAGGCGATGCGGCGGCCGGATGTCTCCCGCCACGCCTTCAGGCGCGTCGAAATCGGCGTAATCGGCGTGAGCGAGGAGACCTCAAGTTCCACATCGGCGTTGCGCCGGGCGAGATTATCAACGATGACGATGTCGTGGCCCCGCGCCGAAAGATGCAGCGCCGTAGGCCAACCGCAAAACCCGTCCCCACCGAAGACAACGACCCGCATGTGACCCCATCCCAATGATCCGATCGAAATCTATACACTAGGACCGGCGCTGGTCAATGACTGCGCCGCTTTGAGAGGAGAGCGGTATTGCCGCGCCATCCCGTCCTGCAAGCCTAAAGCGGCCCAGCCCCACAAGGCGATTGGCGTGACCGCGAGAACGCTTGATACGTCGACCATTTCGCGGAGAAGGGTCGCGAGAAGGTAAAACGCGATTCCACGATTAAGCCATAATAGCGATGGATCGTTTTCGCGTTTCTCGATCGCCCAATAGTTCCGCGCCGCAAAGATGATGATCGCGAGATAGAGAAGCGCGCCGAGAATGCCGTAGGCGCCCCATGTTTCGATGAATCCGTTGTGCGGCGAGAGAAAAGGAAACCCGAGGCGTCGCTCCATCACTACCGGCCATCCTTTATGGCCGACTCCCCACCAGGGATGGTCGGCAATGACCTGAAGACCTGTCTTGAGCAAGCGGGTGCGTTCGCCGCTGGCGATCAGCCGCTGTGTCAGATCGTCCTTTCTAGCCCCAGGTATGGGGGTATAGATCACCTCGCGGCCGGCCTTACCCAAAACGAATCGCGGCTCTTGAGGGACACGGCCGACCCGAAACTCGCGGCCTAGCGTTCCCAACAGATTGGTCACAGAGCGCCAACTCGATGACGATCTTTTGGCGAGGTAGTGATAATAGGCGGTGTTCAACGTCGGCTCGCTGTATTGTTTCCAGAAATCCGCAGAGCGCGCCTGTAAAGACGGGAGAACCCCGGCCAAAAAGAACACGACGACCGCTACTCCTGCGAACAGTGTCGCCGACCACTTCATCAGGAAGTTTTGCTTCGCTGCTGCGTAGGCCAGAATCAACCCAATTACCATCAACGCCAACATCAATGACTTCGTAGCGGTTGCTGCTATGAGAACTGCACCCATCGCGAATAAAACGATCCACAGCGAGCGCGGCTTCCTCCGGAGAAACATCATTAAGGGCACGATAACAGATGCCGGCAGCAAACGAGCTGCCATCCCGTTTGGGTTGTCCTGTGCCCCGATCAAGCGCATGTCGATGAGCTGGAGCTCGTTTAACGGTGAATGCGAGAGGAACAGTTGAGGGACAGGCAAATAGATGTAGATAAAGCCCATTACTCCGGCGATGAACCCGCTCAGACACACCGTTGCGATCACAGCGGCTATCTCCGGCTTGCCGGCCATATTGCGAACCTGGAGAAAAATCGTTGCCGCAAGGAGCAAAAATCCAATAGCCGTGACAACTTCACCGACGCCAATCGGCGGATACAAATGAAGGAAAACCAGGGCGATGAAGAAGGCGAGAGCAAGCCACTGTGCGGAAAAGCGACGGGCTTCGTAAAGAGTGTTCGGAAGCGTCCGTACTACGTACGCTACGCTGAGCGCCCCAATGATTCGGTAAAAATCATCTGGAACAAACCAGAAGAGATATTGAAAGACCACCGCGGTTAGGACGAGAAGCAGCCCACTCATTGGACTGGCCAAAGCCGTCAAAGCGAATAGCACTGCCGCAATCGAGCTTCCCATCGGCAGGCGCAAATAGGAAATGGCGCAGACCGCCATGAAAACGCCGATATGCACGCTAGCCAACGCAAACGCACTCGACAGGGGCGGCCAGCCAGCAGCGATTTTGCGAAGTCGCTCATCAAGAAGCGAAAGGCCGGAAGTCACCATCGCCCTGCCTCGCGCTTGAAGCCAACTCATATCCGGCTTATGCAGCGCTGGTAATGGAAATGCCACGTTGCAACGGCGCTCCTCTTAGGGCGCTTATATCCAAAGCGTGCCGCAAAGGGAGTATGAACCGAATTCACCCTACGCGAGCCCCGATGTCGATAGCACGCCTCAACATCGCGGGTACGAAATGCAGCCCGACCTCTGATCGGGAATTCCGCAACTCATTGCTCCGGGTCGCTCGCGTAATGCGCAACGTTGCCACTGTTGCACGGCACGCGCAATCCGAACAATAGCCAAAGTTCGGTTGACAATAAAGTCGGTCTCCCCATTAAATGTTGCACCCAACTCAATGTCGCTTCGGGCACAACATTCTCTTCTAGAGCCCAGCATGGCCCAAGTCTACGGCGCGCTCCTTCTGCTGGCGGGTTACTATGCAGCGGCTCTACTCGCGCTTGTCATTTCACCGGACCTCACGAGCATACCGGATATCGCCAGGAACTGCTATGCCAGCGGTCTACCCGACGGCTTATGCCAATGGGCTGCCACCGAGGTATCGGCGCAAAGCCTCATCGCAATCGGCATGGCGATCGTGGTAACGGTCGGTTTCACGCAGAAGGTACTGCGTCGCGGCGTTGTGCAACCCGCAGCCGTAGAGCCTTTCAAGTCGTCACGCGAAATAGTTATGATTTTGCTTTTGTTCGCTGTCACCGTAGTCCTGGTCGTCCATAACCTGCGCCATCCGCCTGCCGGACTTGGTGGGAACCATTACCGACCAGCCGAAGCGGTCGTTGTGTCGGCTGAAAACCTCGCATGGCCGCTGCTGTTACAGCTCGTCTTCTGGACCCGTCAGGTGTACCGCAAGTTCCTGCTGGCGGCCTTCCTGGCGGCAATTGCTGCAATTTCTCCATTTCGCGCCGCTTTCTTCTCTATTTTTTATTTCGGCATCCTCATCCCAATCACTGTGGGGCTTACGTCTGCGACTCTTATACCTCGAACAAAGATTCTCGGTGCCGCCGCAACCGTGACGCTCATCGTTCTCGCTGGGCTCCTCGTGCTCATACAGACATCCCAACGTCTGGAGATCACCCGTTTCGGCACGAAATCGATAGACATGCGCGTTAATCTTGATGGGCGGCAATTGACCTCTCGTGCCTTCACCCCGTTCTTTCAAGCGGTTTTGGTCGACCGGCTCGCAAGATCTCAAGCGCCATTGCCGGACCTTGTTGCGACCGTTAAAGGGAAGTTCCATCTGGGAAGCCAAAACTTGAATCAATTCGCCTACGAAATTCTTTATGGCGGCCATGGCGGTCAGACTACACCGCTTTATTATGGCGAATCGATCGCCAACACGCGTCTGCCGCCGCTATTCTGGGAGTTTGCCGCTCCTCTGGCGCTCGTATTGCTATACTTCTTCTTGCGCCCAATTTGTGATGTCGGTGTTCTCGTCAGCATTGCGATCTGGCGAAGCTCGATGGGCGGGCTGTTCGACGTCATGACCGCCTTGGCGTTGCAGATCGGGGTCTGTCTCTTTCTTACTTATCTCGCTGGTAGCTCGCGCGGGAATGTGTTACGCGAGGCGGCAAGCTATGACGTGGCGTAACCCTTTGTACTTTGCTCCGGTCGTGCTGCTGTCGATTGTGATGGCCGGTCAGATCTACAAGATGAGTCGGCAGTTCAGATCGACGGGCCCTCCGGTAATGATCTCAAGGTTTGATATTGCTTATGGCGAATGTGGCTTCGCAGCGCAACGCGTCGGCTCCGTGCTCTCGGCCGGAATGCGAGGGTTTGGCATTGTTGGCGATGAAAATGATGTCATTGTGAGCAAGGTCGTAGGCAACGAATGGCGACTTGCGGTGCAGCTTAGGCATCCTGGCGCGGCAGCTTTTGGCGAAGAAGCGCGTTTGATCAAGACGCTTATAAGATGCGATGCAAGCCCGTGGTGTCAGGGCAGGGCGCCGTCGAACGAGTATGGCCCGGACTCGCTCGCCATCTTGGCACGCAAGAAGGCGGGGCAGCAGATTGATTTGCCCGGATGCGGGATCACCAGCACCGTCTTCAAACCGTTGGGTTGGGAATTGGCGAAGCCTCCGGAAAGCCGCATTGATGCACTAGCTCTTATCGCGCTCTTTATAGAGGGTTCGGCGCTAACTTATCTCGTGTGGCGGCCGAAGAAGCGAAGCGGTCCGGCGGCGAAGTGATGGTTCGCGCAGATTTCTTATTTGCAGTCTGGCTCGTTTCCCTAGGGCTGCTCTATTACATTTATCATGGCTATTTGCTTTTCCTGCGCCTCGCCGCTTGGATGCGCGAGAAACCGCCCACCAATCGCCCCGAAGCCCCGCTGCCTTCAGTCAGCCTGCTGCTGACTGTTCACGAAGAGCAGGCACGGGTCGGCTCCTGTCTCGATAATCTTCTTGCCCTCGATTACGACCGCGACCGGATGGAGATACTCGTTGCATCGGACGGATCGACCGATCGTACCAACGAGATCGTCCGCCAATATGCGGCGCGCGCCCCGGTCAAGCTTTTTGAGTTCGAACGATTGGGAAAGTCGGAAGCGCAAAACCGGGCGGTCGCGCAGGCGCGCGGCGACATCATCGCGCTCGTCGACGCGGATTGCCTGTGCGAAGAAGATTATCTGCGCCAACTGGTCCGGCCGTTCTCCGACGGGCGGGTGGGATGCGTCACCGGCAATTTGCGAATGGCGGGCAGCGGCGGTGTCGCGCGCGAACAGGGATATTACTGGGACTTCGAGCTGAAGCTCCGGCAATTGGAAAGCCAATTGGGCATCCTCGCCGTAGCAAGCGGCGCGGCAATGGCGGTGCGCCGCTCGGCCTTCGTGCAGCTTCCGCCCGACGTCGGCGAAGATTGTATGATCCCCCTCGATGTCGTTCTTCAGGGACTGAAAGTGGTTTACGCCTCCGCCGCGCTTGCAACTGACAGCATGGCAAGCGACTCGGCCGGCGAGTTTCGCGCGCGGGTGCGCATGACGCTGCGCAACTGGACCGGTACCTGGCGCCGCGCTGCGCTGCTGAATCCGTTGCGCCATCCGGACTATGCGTTCGCACTCTGGTCGCACAAGCTGTTGCGTTGGCTCAGCCCGGTTTTCGTTCTCCTCGCGAGCGTTTCGTCCTTAGGATTGATCGGCCATCCGGTTCTCTGGCCGCTGCCGCTGGCCACGTTGGTTTTTTTTCTGCTGGCGTTGCTGGGATGGATCGACCGGCTTGCCGGGATTGGATTGCCGCTCGTCGGCACGGCCTACGCCTTCTGCCTGGCCAATGCCGGTTTCCTTGTCGGTGTGCTAAAAGCCTTGGCAGGACGCTCAGTGTTGGCTTACAATAAGAGCTAAACTTGGGATTACTGTGCTGTAAATGACGCCTACGGCAGTTGAAGCATAAGGCCTTTGACTCCAGATGCTTAAGAGCGCGACGAAAATGTCGTCCGATCCGTCCGGCGCACCTGCGCCCGCAGGCGCGGCGCTCACCGTTCCCTTCGCGCATCCCGATATCAGCGAGGAAGAGATTGCCGCCGTGACGGGATGCCTGCGTTCGGGCTGGCTCACGTCCGGGCCGCGCTGCGCCGCGTTCGAGCGCGATTTCGCCGCGTTTCTCGGCGGCGGCGTGGAGGCGGTCGCCGTGTCGTCCTGCACGGCGGCGCTCGAAATCGCGCTTGCGGCGCTCGGCGTGGGGCCGGGCGACGAGGTCATCACGACCGACTACACCTTCAGCGCCACGGCGATGAGCGCCGTTCATCTCGGCGCCAAGCCGGTCCTGGTGGATATCGATCCCGACACCTTCAACATCGACTGTGGCAAGATCGAAGCGGCCATCACCAGCCGGACCAAGGCGATCCTTCCGGTGCATTACGCCGGGCTTGCGTGCGATATGACGGCGATCCGCGATATCGCACAAGAACATGGGCTGAAAGTCGTCGAGGATGCAGCGCATTCTTTCCCGGCGACGACCGACGGCATATTGATCGGCCAGGGCACTTCGGAGGCCGCCGCCTTCAGCTTCTACGCGACCAAGACCATCACCACCGGCGAAGGCGGCATGATCACCTTCGCCGACCCTGCGGCGGCGAAGAAGGCGCGCGCCTTGCGCCTGCACGGCATCGACCGCGATGTCTTCGCCCGTTATCAGGTGCCGAACGCTGCGTGGCGGTATGAAATCGTGGCGCCTGGCTTCAAGTCCAATTTGACCGACATGGCCGCCGCAATGGGCATTGTGCAGCTCAAGCGGGCATGGTCGTTCCAGAAACGCCGCGCCGAGCTCTGCCGGCGCTATGACGAAGCATTGGCCGGATTGCCGCTGCGCCTGCCGCCGCAAGCGCCGCCTGGCGAAATTCACGCCTGCCATCTTTACGCCGTGCGCCTCCTTGACGCGGCCCCGATCGGCCGCGACGATTTCATCGCGCAGATGGCCAAGGCAGGCGTGAACTGCAGCGTCCACTTCATTCCGCTTCATCTCCATGCGTACTGGCGCGACAGTCTGAGCGTCTCCGCAGAGCAATACCCGGCGTCGCAACGCGCCTTCGAGCGCGTCGTCACCCTGCCGCTGTTCTCGGCGATGACGGAAGCGATGCAGGATCACGTGATCCGAAGCGCAAAGACGCTCCTCGCATAAGTCATGCTCAGACGTTTCCTCAACGCGAGCATTGCCGCCGTGGCTCTCCTGGTTTTGGCGGCGCCATTGATGTTTGTCGCGCTTGTCGTCAAGCTCACGTCCCCGGGGCCGGTGCTGTTTCGTCAGCGGCGAGTCGGCAAACACGGCCGCGAGTTCAACATCCTCAAGTTCCGGACCATGAGCGCCGATGCGTCGCAGGGTTCCCCGATCACGATCGGCCGCGACCGGCGCATCACGCCGTTCGGCGCCTTCCTGCGCAAAAGCAAGGTCGACGAGCTGCCGCAATTGATCAACGTCCTCAAAGGCGATATGGACCTGGTGGGGCCTCGCCCCGAATTGCCGGAATACGTGCAAAAATATTCCGCCGCCGACCGCGCGCTCGTGCTGTCGGTCCGGCCCGGCCTCACCGATTTCGCTTCGGCGCGCTATCGCAATGAAAGCGAGTTGCTGGCCGCCGCCGAAAATCCGTTCGATTACTACGAGCGCGTGCAGTTGCCGAGAAAGCTGCGCTATGCGCGATTCTATGCCCGGCGTGCGGACCTCCGGCTCGATTTCTACATCATCGGGCTGACGATCCGTGCGCTGCTTGCGGACGCGTTTGGCCGCGCGCCGCGCCGGCAAACGCCCGCGAAACGGAACCTGGCCAAGGACGCGCCTGCGCCCTCGTTGCACGCTTTAGCGTCGCAAAGTCGCCGCGCTGGATTGAACCGTGCGATGATTCCGCGATAGGATGCGTGGACCTGCCATCGGGGCAAGGGGGAATCCTGAATAAATATATCTTTTGCCATGGGCCGACGACGTGACCGGCGTGCTTGAGCGACCGCAGAGTTTCAGCACGACAGCTCCCAATGTGGCGGACGGGCTGGCGTTTCTCGTTGCCGTCTCACTTCCGTGGTCGACAGCCGCAACGAGCATACTCGTTGCAACCCGGATTCCGGCGCTGCCCCCCGTATCGCCGGCACCGGGCTTGTGCGCCGATCGCGTCAGCCGGGAGCTGCTGCAATACCCGCAGCGCGACAGGGTTACATCGTGAGCTTCTATGTGCGAAGAATCCTGATCGTGGTTCACGATCTCGTGGTTACGGCGGCGGCCCTCTTGGCCACGATCTACATTCGTTTTGAAAACTCGGCCGACCTTGCCTTCCGCCTGCACTGGACATTCTTGGGTCTGCCCGTTTTCCTCGTGCTCGCCGGCGGCGTGTATTGGTATTTCCGCCTCTACACGTCAAAGTGGCGATTTGCCTCGCTGCCGGACCTCTGGAACATCATCAAGGCGGTCACGGTGCTTTCGCTTGCGCTGCTGATAGTCGATTATGTCCTTCTCTCTCACCGATTTCTGGGCGATTTCTTTCTTGGCAAGATTACCATCGCATCATATTGGGTTGTTCAGGTCTTCCTGCTCGGCGGACCGCGCATCAGCTACCGCATGTTCCGTTTCTACCGTACGCAGAAAGCCGCAGACCCCGTTGGGATGCGGACGCTGGTACTCGGACGCACCCACGACGCCGAGATTCTGATCAGGGCGGTGGAAAGCGGGGCGGTCAAGAAAATACGTCCAGTCGGAATTCTTTCACCCTCCAGCGCGGACCAGCGGCAGGTCTTGCGCGGCATCAAGGTGCTCGGACGGCCCGGCGATCTCGAGTCGGTCGTCCGCCAGTTGGAGTCTCGCGGCAAGCGCATCGAAGAAGTCGTATTCACCCCGTCGGCGCTGCTGCCTGAAAACCAGCCGGAAGCACTGCTGATCGCGGCCCGCAAGCTGGGCCTGACGGTGAGGCGGCTGCCGTCGCTGGAAGGGCACGAGCAGGTGCGACTGGCGCCGGTCAAAGTCGAGGACCTGCTGCTGCGGCCGACCGCCAGCATCGATTACGGCCGGCTGGAGCGGTTCGTGGACGGCAAGGCCGTGATCGTCACCGGGGGCGGCGGATCTATCGGCTCGGAAATGTGCGAACGCGTCTTGACCTTTAACGCGGGCCGCCTGCTGATCGCGGATTGTTCCGAGCACGCGCTCTATTCGATCATGGAGCGGCTCAAAGCGCAGGCGCCCAAGGCGAAGATCGAGGGCCGCATTGCCGACGTGCGCGACCGCGAGCGGATGTTCCGTATGTTCCGGGAATTCCGCCCGGATGTGGTTTTCCATTCGGCAGCCTTGAAGCACGTTCCGATCCTCGAACATGACTGTGAAGAGGGGGTGCGGACGAACGTTTTCGGCTCGGTCAATGTTGCCGACGCCGCGGTCGCGGCTCGCGCCGCGGTGCTGGTGATGATCTCCACCGACAAGGCGATCGAGCCGGTTTCGGTTCTCGGCGCCTCCAAGCGATTGGCGGAAATCTATTGCCAGGCACTCGATGCCGCCTTGGCGGAGAAGATGAAGCCCGACGAGCTGCCCACCCGTCTGATTTCGGTCCGCTTCGGAAACGTCTTGGCGTCGAACGGATCGGTGGTGCCCAAGTTCAAGGCCCAGATCGAAGCGGGGGGACCGGTGACGGTGACCCACCCCGAAATGGTCCGTTATTTCATGACCATCAAAGAAGCGTGCGACCTGGTCATCACGGCCGGCAGCCATGCCCTCGGCCGCGAGCGCTCCGACGCCGCAGTCTATGTTCTTGAAATGGGGCAGCCGGTGAAGATTCTCGATCTGGCCAAGCGCATAATCACGCTGTCGGGCCTGGAACCGGGCCGCGACATCGATATCGTGTTCACTGGTATTCGGCCGGGCGAACGCCTCCACGAAGTCCTGTTTGCTCGCCATGAATCGGGAGTCGAAATCGGCCTTGCTGGAATAGTGGCCGCCAAGCCGGAACATGTTTCCCTGGAGCAAGTGCACGTTTACTTGCGTCTTCTCGAGGAGAAAATCGCCGCAAACGACCGTGAGGGCTTGCTAAACGCTCTGCGACGCGCCGTGCCCGACTTCGCCTCGCGAGAGGTCTGCACCAAGCAGATTGTCGCAACGACTGATTGGACCGGTATGCGCGGGCAGCAGTCTTGCGGCGGAGGTCGCGGATGACACGGCTGTTGATGCCTGTGTAATTCTCCCCAGAAGTGCCGTTTGAAAATTTCCCAGTTGATCGTGTCCCGGCGACACCGTAATAGGCGTAACGGCCGCGCAGGAAGGCGTTGATTTCGCCGACCTGGTTACCGATCGTGAGATGTCGTATTTGCCGCATGCTGCGCTCCTGCGGCGACGTAAGGCTGCGCCGCAAGCGGGATTTCTCGGTACGCGTCCCAACCTTGAGGTTGCCCTTCTGGTTTCGCGTGCAATACAGCGTCAGGCCCGGGAAGTAGATGGTTTCCGGGCGTGTTCTGCCGCGTTTGCCTGCATGTCGCTGCGCGAACCGGTCAAACTCAACCAATTTGGTCTTGGTCGGCTCAAGAGTGAGGCCGAACTTGCCTAACCGAAGACGTAAGGCGTCCGCAACACGGATGGCGTCCGATCGATATTGCAAACAGCTCACAAAGTCGTCGATATAACGCACCAGTCGGGCTTCGCCCCGCAACCGGCTCTTCACCACGCGTTCGAACCAGAGGTCGAGCACATAATGCAGATAAAGTGTAAAAATCTAGACTTGAGGCTTCGGACGGTGTTGGCCGAAATCGCAGATTGCCTTGCGTCTGACGGCGGCGAGTTTGGCGAGCGGGCCGAACCTGTCAAGGATGCGAAGCACCGCCTGGGGCGGCGGCCCTTCGGGCCGTCCTTGACAGGTTCGGACCCGGCTCGCCGATAATGTCCGCCGCGAGACGCAAGGC
>JAKAPE010000388.1 GCA_021811945.1 Pseudomonadota bacterium
ATCTCGGCAAGAAAATTTGTCGCTGCCGGATCACCACCACTGTTCTGGAGAGAAACGGCCCGCCGCCCGCTCGATCACCTCGCCGAGTGCGAACAGTGTCTCCTCGGCGAACGGCCGACCGATAAGCTGCACGCCGAGCGGCAGGCCTTGCGCGTCGAGGCCCCCCGGCACCGAAATTGCCGGCAGTCCGGCCATGTTGACGGTAACCGTGAACACGTCGTTGAGATACATTTCGATCGGATCGGCACGGCCCTTTTCGCCGGCCGCAAAAGCGGCGGACGGGGTCGTCGGCGTCAGGATGGCGTCGATGCCGGCGGCAAAGCAGGTTTCGAAATCGCGCTTGATCAGCGAGCGCACCTTTTGTGCGCGCAGGTAATAGGCGTCATAGTATCCGGCAGAGAGGACATAAGTGCCGATCATGATGCGCCGGCGCACCTCCCTGCCGAAGCCGGCTGCGCGCGTTGCCTCGTACATCTCGATGACGTCACGGCCGGGTACGCGCAGGCCGTAGCGCACGCCGTCATAGCGCGCAAGATTGGACGACGCTTCGGCCGGCGCCACGATGTAGTAGGCCGGCAGCGCATATTTGGTGTGCGGCAGCGAGACCTCGACCATTTCGGCGCCGGCGTCGGTGAGCCACTGCGCGCCTTGGTGCCACAGCCGCTCGATGTCGGCCGCCATCCCCGGCATCCGGTATTCCTTCGGGATGCCGATGCGCATGCCTTTTACCGAAGCGCCGACAGCCTTTTCATAGTCTGGAACCGGCAGGTCGACCAAGGGTGTATCCCTGGCGTCGTGACCGGCCATCGAACGCAGCAGGATCGCACAGTCGCGCACGGTGCGGCCGAAGGGGCCAGCCTGATCGAGCGAGGAGGCGAACGCGACGATGCCCCAGCGCGAGCAGCGGCCGTAGGTGGGCTTCAGTCCGACGATGCCGCAGAACGCCGCCGGCTGGCGGATCGAACCGCCGGTATCGGTGCCGGTGGCGGCGAGGCAGAGCCGCGCCGCCACCGCCGTCGCCGACCCGCCGGAAGAGCCACCGGGGACGAGCCGCGCATTCGAGCCGTCCCGCCGGCGCCACGGCGATACCACCGGGCCGAAATACGAGGTTTCATTCGACGAACCCATGGCGAATTCGTCATTGTTAAGCTTGCCAAGAAGCACCGCCCCGTCGCGCCAGAGATTCGCGGTGACGGTGGATTCGTAGGTGGGAATAAAATTATCTAACATGCGCGAGCAGGCCGTAGTGCGCACGCCAGCGGTACAGAAAAGGTCCTTGACGCCGAGCGGCAGCCCCGCAAGCGGCCCGCCCTCGCCTTTAGCGAACTGCGCGTCGGCGGCCCGCGCCACGGCGCGGGCCCGCTCCGGCGTCTCCAGCACGAAGGCATTTAATGCGCGCGCCTTCTCCATCGCCGAGAGATGGGCCTCGGCAAGCTCGATTGCGGAAAATTCTCGTCTGCGCAGCGCCTCGCGCGCTTGCGCAAGCGTCAGCGAGGTGAGATCGGTCATCCGGCCTTTGGGGTGTCAAACGGCGACGTAGTCGTTTCCGCGGTCTCGGATGCGCTTTGGTCGACTTTTTGTTTCGTTTGCTCTTCCGTCGACATCGCTTCGACTGGATAGGCGATGGACGGCACCGGCTCGACCGGGTCGCCATTTTCATCGATGAGGCCGCGCCGCCGCAGATAGGCGAACCACATGGCCTCTTGTTGACAGGCAAGGCACATCATTCCACCACTTTAGGCACAAGAAAGAAATCGTCCTGCCTCGCGGGCGCGTTGGCCAGGACCGCATCGGCGATGCCGCCGTCGGTCACCTCGTCCTCGCGTATTTTCAGCGCCATCGGCGTAACCGACGTCATCGGCTCGACGCCGGCGACATCGACCTCGGCAAGCTCTTCGACGAAAGTGAGAATCGCGTTGAGTTCGCCGCGCAGCGCCTCGATCTCCTCCTCGGCAACCGCAACGCGCGCGAGGCGCGCGACTCGGCGGACGGTATCGATATCGACGGACATGGATTTCGACCTCGGACAACAGTGTTGAGCCGGCCCGGACTTGGGCGTAGCGTAATTCTCGTCCTATAGCAGACACCCCGTGTCGAGCCAACCGCGCAGGATGCGATTTGGATGGTCTCGGCCAAGACTGCAGACTCCAGTGCGCCCGCTCGACAGGCAGCGGCAAACTGGCGCTGGGAGAATCGAGATGAGCCAAGACCTTCCGATGTGGGCATGGGTATTGATCGCTGCTAGTTCTGTGCTGACGATCGCGTGGATCATTTACTCTATAATTATTATCTATCGATTTTCTATTCGAGGCAATCAAGTTGGTGGTGGGAGTTGGTTCATAGTCGGCGTTCTGATACTCTTTTTGCTATCTGCGGCGCTTGCGCCGGCGAACACATTTTCTGAACGCGTTCCATTTATCGCGCTGATCGGTTTATTTGCTGCTGGTATAATTGTAGGTGTTGTCCGCAATACAAAAAAGCCCGCTCCTCTGCCAAACCGGCAGCCTTCGCAGCCAGTGGGACCTGCGAACGTTTCAGTGGGGCGGGCGCAACACGACAAAAGAGGCCGTCCGCAATATGAAGCGAAATATTGTTTTGAGTGCGGCGCTCTGATCAGAGCTAAGGCGGAGATTTGTCCCAACTGCGGAGTTCGTCAACCTGTTATCGCTATGGACAACGGGCGAACCAAATTAGCAGCCGCATTGTTTGCTTTATTCTTAGGTGGGCTTGGCATCCACAAATTTTATCTCGGCCAAATTGGCTGGGGAATTGTATATCTACTCTGGGTCTTCAGGGAATCGAGTGG
>JAKAPE010000389.1 GCA_021811945.1 Pseudomonadota bacterium
TCACTTCATGATGCCGCCGGTGACCCAACTCGAGGCAGCGTTCGCTCGCCATGGGCTGGCGCAAGGGACTCGCGTCGTCCTGTACAGTGTCGGGACTATGATGTGGGCAACACGCTTCTGGTGGATGCTTAAGTCGCTGGGTTTTGATGATGTGGCCGTGCTGGACGGTGGCTTCGATAAATGGATGGCCGAGGGCCGGCCGGTGGAGAGCGGCCCTTCCAAGGGTTATGCACCCGCGGAATTCAGAGCCGCGCCGCGGCCGGGCTTTTTCATAGATAAGCGAGTGGTGTTAGCAGCTGTGGGGAACCCAAACACCGTAATCGTGAACGCGCTTGGACCGGAATTTCACAACGGCCTGCGACCCAGCCGTTACGGCCGACCCGGGCGAATTCCGGGAAGCGTTAACGTTCCGGCGGCATCTCTGGTAAATCCGACGGGCAAGCATTTTGCCACGCTTAGAGATGCAGAGATTCTGTTCGAGGCGCAGCGCGTTACAAAAGACAAGCGTGTGATTTGTTATTGCGGCGGCGGCATATCAGCGACGATCGTCCTGTTCCTTCTCTACCAGCTTGGTTACGAAAAGCTAACACTCTACGACGGCTCAATGGGGGAGTGGGCGAAGGACCCTTCGATGCCGATTGAGACGGGCTAATACATCCATGCAATGAGATTGCTGCTCTCCAGCGGGAAGGTGAGCGCGCCGGTAACGAGCGAGGTTTGGGCACAGCATTGACCGACGCAGGGTAATTCAGAGATTGCCATGTTGCTCGATGAACATCTTTCCAGGCGGCCCGCCAATTTTCAACCGTTGACGCCGGTGTCGTTTCTCATTCGGGCGGCCGAGGTTTTTCCGCAACGGCCGGCCGTAATTTGGCGCGATCGGCGCTGGAACTATGGCGAGTTCTCGCGCCTGGCGGCGCGGCTCGCCGCTTGGCTGCAAAGCCAGGGCGTTGGCGCAGGCGACGTGGTCTCATTGATGTGCGCGAACCGGCCGGAGATGCTGGCCGCCCATTTTGCGGTGCCGGCGATCGGAGCTGTGCTGAACAGCATCAATACGCGTCTCGATCCGCAGACCGTAGCCTACATCCTTGAGCATTCCGGGAGCCGGATGGTGATCGCGGACCCGACCTGCGCGGAAATGGCTCGTGAAGCCGGCTACCGTTCGCGGACCACGGTCGTGCTCTTGGCAGACGAGGCAGGGGCAAGTGCTGACAACTTAGATCTTTTCGCTGACGGCGGCGGCACGGAGGTGTTGGAAGCGACGGCGGTGGCCGACGAGTGGCAGCCGCTGTGCATCAATTATACGTCGGGCACGACCGGGTTGCCGAAAGGCGTCGTATACCATCACCGTGGCGCGTATCTGAATGCGCTCGGCAATGTGATGGCGCTCGGATTCGTGCAGAAGACGGTCTACCTCTGGACCTTGCCGATGTTTCATTGCAACGGCTGGTGTCATACCTGGGCGGTGACCGCGGCTGGCGGCGTTCACGTCTGCTTGGAGAAGGTCGATCCGGCTCTGATCTTTTCAGCGATCGAGCAACATGGCGTCACGCATTTCGCCTGCGCGCCGGTCGTTCTTTACATGCTGCTCAACCATTCCGGTCGGCGCGCGCGGCCGCTCGATGAACGCGTGCTCGTTGGCACCGGCGGCGCGGCGCCCACCAACGCGCTCATTGCGCAATTAGACGCGCTCGGTATCGATATCATTCATCTTTACGGCCTCACCGAAAGCTACGGGCCCGTCACCCTCTGTACACTGCCTGACACGATGCTGCATACCAACGCCGGAGCAAAGGCCGCCTATCTGGCGCGGCAGGGTGTCAGTCACGTGACGGCAAACCGCGTCCGCGTTGTCGACGACAAATTCACGGACGTCGCTGCCGACGGCGCCTTGATGGGGGAGGTGCTCTTGCGCGGCAACACGCTGATGGCGGGTTACTACAAGGACGAACCCACCACGGAAGCCGCCTTCAAGAATGGCTGGTTCCACACGGGCGATCTCGCCGTCCGCCATCCCGATGGCTCCATCGAACTAAAGGACCGCGCAAAGGATATTATCATCTCCGGTGGAGAGAATATTTCCAGCCTCGAGATCGAGAGCGCGTTGCACCAGCATCCGACGGTGCTGCTGGCTGCCGTCGTTGCCGCGCCCGACCCAAAATGGGGAGAGGTGCCTTGCGCTTTTGTCGAGCTGAAGCCCGGCCACGCCGTCGATGCCGAAGAGCTGCGCGCCTTCTGCCGCGAAAGGCTAGCCGGCTTCAAAGTGCCGCGCCGCTTCGTATTTCGTGATCTGCCGAAGACGTCGACTGGAAAGATCCAGAAATTTGTGCTGCGCAAAGATGCCACCTCGTAGTCCGCATATGTCCGGTACTTTGAAAGCCGGAATCCCGGCGTTACAGCGTCGGCTCGGACGAGGGAGCATCATACGGTGCATCTGAGTTGAAAGCCTCGGCGGAGGCTTACGATAGGCCGACCAGTTCAGCGCCTGATCAGCGGCGCGTTCGCAATAGCGCGGACGAGCCAACCAAATGAGCGCTTCCGCAAAACAGTGCTCAATGAGTTCTACCGGCTCTCTTGCTCCAAGCGATCCCGGACAAGTTGCCGTTTGAGGTATCGGCCGGTTCCCACGGTCGTAAGCCTTCGCCGGATACCGCCTTCCGGGGATAAGTCGTGCGTGAGATGCTTTGCCCATTAGTACGCGTCCGGTGAAGGCCACGGGTAAGGCAGACGTGCGCTCGCTTTCTGCGTCGGGCGCCCGCCAGGTTCATAGTGAGCGGATTGCGGTATTCGATCAGGCTGCTT
>JAKAPE010000113.1 GCA_021811945.1 Pseudomonadota bacterium
TGTCGCGGCAATCGACAGTGCCAGCAAACAGGTTCAGCTTGTCCCGCAAAACTTGACACATTCACGCCAAGTCGCCTTCGTTAAGCAGAGCTAGTGTGGCTTTGGTTCAGCAATCCGCATGACGAGTTCGCGGCAGGAATGACGTGGACTTCTGAACCGCCACACCAGGCGGAATTTGGAGAGAGAAAATGACCGGGACAGTTGAGAAGAAATTGGCCGAACTCGGCATCGTACTCGCGGAACCGACCGCTCCAGTCGCCAATTACGTCCCGTTCGTGCGCACCGCTAATCTGCTGATGGTCTCCGGCCAGATCTGCCTTGCCGACGGCAAGCTCGTCGCCAAGGGACAGCTTGGCGCGAGCGTCTCCGTCGAAGACGGGCAGAAGGCGGCGCGGGCCTGCGCGGTCAACATTCTGGCCCAGGTCAAAGCCGCTCTCGGTGATCTCGACAAGGTCCTGCGCGTGGTGCGTCTCGGCGGCTTTGTGAACTCGGCAGCGGGATTTTCCGATGGCCCCAAGGTCATGAACGGCGCTTCCGACTTGATGGTGGCGGCCTTCGGCGAACGAGGCAAGCACGCACGCACGACGGTCGGCGTCTCGGCGTTGCCGCTTGACGCCCCGATCGAAGTCGAGGGCATGTTCGAGGTGTCCTGAAGGCCGTGCGCGCGGCGTTCGATTGGCTTACGGCGCGACCGATCGCGCATCGCGGTCTGCACGACGCCGCGCGCGGCGTGATCGAGAACACCGCGGGCGCCGTGTGCGCGGCCATGGCGGCCGGCTACGGCATCGAGGTCGATCTGCAGGTCAGTGCCGACGGAGAGGCCATGGTACACCATGACGACGTGCTTGGCCGCCTCACCGACGGCGAAGGCCGTCTTGATCGCCTCACCGCCGCCGAGCTCAAGCGCGTCCCCTTCCGCCGCGCAGGCGAGCGCATGCTGACGCTCGGCGAATTGTGCGACCTCGTTGCCGGCCGCACCACCCTCCTCGTCGAACTGAAAAGCCGCTTCAACGGCGATCAAAAACTCCCTGCCCGCGTAGCGCGGGTCCTTTCCGGCTACGCCGGTGCCGCGGCGCCGATGTCGTTCGATCCCCTTCAGCTCGCCGTCCTGCGGCATAAAGCGCCGCGCCTGGCGCGCGGAATCGTCGCCGCGAAATACCGATCGCACCCCTATTGGGATCAAATGCCGGTGTGGCTGCGTTATGGCACGAGTTCCCTGCTCCCGGCGTTGATGGTGGCGCCGCACTTCGTGGCCTATGCTCTTTGCGATCTGCCGGCATGGGCGCCGTCGTTCGCGCGGCATGTCTTGGGCTTGCCGCTCTTGGCCTGGGTTGCACGCGACCAGGCAGAGGGTAAAGGCGCCGCCCTTTTCGCCGATCAGATGATTTTCGAGGGGTTTTTGCCATGAAGCAGTTGCGCGGCGAACGCATTCTTCCGCGCGAACGCGCGGCGGGCGGCGATCTAAGCGTGGCCGCGGTGAAAGCGATCAGCGAGGTCGAAGACGCCGCCTGGGACGCCTGCGCTAATCCGGCGATGGCTGAGCGGTGCGGCTTTGGCCTTGGTCTCGACGCTCCTCAAGCCGCGCCGGAGCATTCTCCGGGCGGCCATCTGGTCGTTGGTGCTACTTCTCAGGAGAAGGAGTTCAATCCGTTCATATCGCACGGCTTTCTCGCCGCTTTGGAGGCTTCCAAATCGGTCGGCAACCACTCCGGTTGGCAGGTCCGGCATGTGCTCGTAAAAGCGGCCGATGGAACTCTGGCCGCCGCCGCGCCATGTTACCTCAAGAGCCATTCGCGTGGCGAATACGTGTTCGACTACGGTTGGGCCGAGGCCTATGCCCGCGCCGGCGGCAGCTATTATCCGAAACTGCAGGTCGCGGTGCCCTTTACGCCGGCAAGCGGGCCGCGGTTGTTGGTGCGGCCCGGCGCGCACGCGGAGATGGTCCGCCGCACGCTCGTGGCCGGTCTGATAGAACTCTGTGGCGCCGAAGAAGCGTCCGGCGTGCACGTGACCTTTGCGACCGAGCCGGAATATCGCCTGCTCGGCGAATTCGGATTTTTGCGGCGCATCGACCAGCAGTTCCACTGGGAGAATCCCGGCTATGCGAGCTTCGATGATTTCCTCGCCGCGCTCTCCGCGCGCAAACGCAAGACCATCCGCCGCGAGCGCCATGACGCGTTGGCGAACGGCATCAGCGTGCACTGGTTGAGCGGCAGCGATCTTACCGAAGAGGTGTGGGACGCCTTCTTCGCCTTCTACGAGGAAACCGGCTCGCGCAAATGGGGCAGGCCCTATCTGACCCGGCCGTTCTTCTCGCTGGTCGGTGAGTCCATGGGCGACCGCATCCTCTTGGTGATGGCCAAGCGTTCCGGACGCTGGATTGCCGGCGCCATCAATTTCATCGGCTCGCACACCTTGTTCGGCCGCCATTGGGGGGCCATCGAGCACCACCCGTTCCTGCATTTCGAACTGTGCTACTATCAGGCGATCGATTACGCCATTGCCCGCAAGCTTCCCCGCGTCGAGGCCGGCGCCCAAGGCGAACACAAGATCGCTCGCGGGTACATGCCCGTCACGACCTATTCGGCGCACTATATCGCCGATCCGGCGCTGCGGCGCGCGATCGCCGACTACCTTAGGCGCGAGCGCACCTACGTCGCCGCGGCCGGCGCCGAGCTCGCGGCTGCCGGCCCCTACCGCAAGGATTTCGCTTTCGAGCCGGAATGATAGGATCGCAGCGTGCCAGGCGGTCAGAGGCGGAGGGGAACGATGCCGAGCTACGATCAAAACAACATCTTTGCGAAGATCCTGCGCGGTGAATTGCCGGCGCACAAGGTTTTTGAAAATCAAAAGGCTTTTGCCTTTCTCGACATCATGCCGCGGGCGCCGGGTCACACATTGGTGCTTCCCAAAGCGCCGGTGCGTACGATCCTCGACATTGGGCCGGAGGATCTTGCCGATCTCATGAAAGCGACGCAGACAATCGCGCGAGCGGCAATGATCGTATTTGCCGCTGACGGTCTCACCATTCAGCAATTCAACGAACCGGCCGGCGGCCAAGTGGTGTTTCACTTGCACATCCACGTCATTCCGCGCAAGAACGGCGTGGCGCTGAAACCGCCGGCGAGTTTCAAGGAAGATCCCGCGGTGCTTGCCGATCAGGCACGCAGGCTTGCGGCCGCGCTCAAGGGCGTCTGAACATCCTTTCGGATGACGACGCCGACGCAGCCAGCGCCACCGCCCACAAGCGGCTCAGCTTGCGAGCGCAATTTCCCGGTCGGGGCTGCCGACGCGATAGTCGTCGGGAGAGGCGAGGCGAGCGCTGATGGCGCCGGCAGGGACGGGCTTGCCGAAGCGGAAGCCTTGCATCGAATGCACGCCGGCGGCCCGCAGGAACAGATGCTGCTCGGCGTTCTCCACGCCCTCGGCCGTTACCTTCATGCCCAGGCCGCGGCCCAGGCTGACCACGGCGTGAACGATAGCGGCGGCGTCCGCCGCCTTTTCGATCGAGCGCACGAAGCTTGAGTCGATCTTGAGCTTGTCGAAGGGGAAGCGACGCAGATAAAGCAGGCTCGAATAGCCGGTGCCGAAATCGTCGAGCGCGAAGCGCACGCCAATCGCCTTGAGGCGCAGCATCGACAGTTCTGCGGTCTCCAGATTGCCAAGGAGCGTGCTCTCGGTGAGCTCCAGTTCGAGGCGGTTGGGGTCGAAATTGGTTTCGGCAAGGATGCGCTCGACCAATTCGACGAAATCCGAGCGGCGGAATTGCAGCGGTGAAACATTGACGGCCACCGTCAAATCCGGCCAGCCGGCGCCGTCGAGGCAGGCGCGGCGCAGCATCCATTCGCCGAGCTCGACGATGATGCCGGAGTGCTCGGCGATTGGAATAAAATCCGCCGGCGGAATTTCGCCGGCGGTCGGATGGGTCCAGCGCGCCAGTGCTTCGACGCCGACCACGGTGTCACCGGAAGCGTTGACGATCGGCTGGTAGGCGGCGTCGAGACCGTCATTCTTAACGGCCTGAAGCAGATCGCCTTCCAACAGCTTGCGGTGCGAGAGGTCGGCGTCCATGGCCGCGTCATAGATGCAAGCGCGGTTGCGGCCCTCGTTCTTGGCGCGGTAGAGCGCCATGTCCGCATAGCGGAGAATGTCGGCAGCATCCCGCGCGCGACGGTCGATGGTAGCGATGCCGATCGAGGCGCCGATGATGATGTTGTTGCCGTCAATGGCGTACGGCGCGCAGACTGCGGCGATGATGCGCCCGGCAATCGCCTGCAGCGAATAGGAATCGGAGGCGCAGATGGTGACGATGGCGAACTCGTCGCCGCCGAGGCGCGCGACAAGATCGTCGCCGCGCATGACCCGGCTCAGCCGCCGGGTGACATTGAGAATGAGTTTGTCGCCGATATGGTGCCCAAGCGTATCGTTGACGTCTTTGAAGTGATCGAGATCGATGTAGAACACGGCCGCTGAGGGACCGCCGCGGCGCACCTCGTTGATCACGCTCTCGAGGCGCTCGCCGAAATAAAGGCGGTTGGGCAGCCCGCAGACAGGATCGTGCAAGGCGAGATGACGCAGCCGAATTTCCCCGGCCGCGATCGTCTGCGTGGTCCGCCGCATGTAGCGCATAATGAGACCCAGCAGCAGCGCGAAGCCGGCGATCGCCACGGCGATGAAGGGAAGCACGCTGGCGATGATCTCGCGGCTGGGCCGAAACGGCCGCCACGCAAATCGCGCGATCGTGCCGCCGTGACGGCCGACGATGGCGGTGATCTCGTCGCCGGTGGCGGGCGCCCCGTCGATCCGACGCAGATCAGGAATTTGCAGCCGCCTGCCGATATCGCGCAGCACGTTGCTGTCTATATATTTCACCGCCACCACGATCGGCGCGCCGGCTTTGGCGCCGGCAACCTCGACGTTGGAACCAACCGCCACCGCTGCAACGAGCGCCGGCTGGTTGGTGAAACGCTGGATCAGGGCCGTGCGCTGGCCAGGCTTTGACAGATCCGGGATGGAGATGACGGAAATCACGTCACCCGGAACCGCCTTCAGGCGCCCGCGTAAGAGGTCGACACTGTCCGCAAGTTCCGCCGCAAGGTCGGCTGCGGCGGGATCGCGGGGCCCGGCAAAGCGCGCGTATCTGACCTTATCCGTACCGTCGATGACCGCCACAACGTCATCACCGAAGAACGGTTGCAGCAACGCTCCGAGATTGCGCGCGACCCATTGCCGGTCATAGTTGCCGATCGCGGTTGCGGCGTCCGGCCTGGCGATGACGCTCTCCACTTCTCGGAGCAGGCGCGCATCGCGATCGGCAACAGCCTGCCGGAGGAGCTGCTGCTCGCGGCGGAACTCGACCGTGTCGGCGCGTTGCGCCAAGGCGAGCACGGCCACGATGATGCACACGATTGCCACAACGATGACGACGACGATCGGGACAAGCAGGCCCGCACGCGCCCGATCCCATCGCGACACTTCGTGCTGTTCGGCGATTGGCGCCCGCGCCGAAGTCACCACGCTCCCACCCTTACGGTTTTACCGGGCTCACCATAGAACTGAAAGATTGCAAATCGCTTGCAGTTCGCGCGTGCATTTATTCGGCATCGAGGACGCGCCGAAAATTGTGGTCGGGGTTAATGTGGCGTAAATTTTCTTCGCCCTGTTTGCCGAATCGTCAACGCGGCGCGACGCGCCAAAGCTGCCTGTGCTTCGGCTGGAACGGGGGAAAATGGGTGCGTTGATTTGCTTGCCGCTTAGCTCAATGCAGCCGGAACTCGCCGTCTACCGCGCGAATTTCGGCCGGTTTGACCAGCCGGGCGTGCGCCACCGTCACCGAATGCAGCGGGCCTTCCAGTTTCTCCAACCAGAAATTGAGGAATTTGCCCAGTGCCGGGAACAGAGGGCAAAGGTCGTAGTCCTGCCAGATATAGGTCTGAAGGAGCCACTGGTGATCCGGACATCGGTAGAGAATTTTGGCCGTGGTCAGTCCGTAACCTTCGAGTTCTTGAGGCAAATGCTGCGCAACCATCGCCGGTCTCCGTGCCATCTACATCGGATATTGTTTGGGACTTGCTCATATATTGCAACTCTCGAAAATGAAAAAGTTGTTTATTTTCAATCAACTAGCAGCATTATTTGAGCGTTGCTAACAGGCGTGTGACGCCTTTACCAACCGCGGAATGCCTTGACCAACCGCGGAATGCCTTGCAAAAATTGTTGGCAGTCTCATCCGAGGAGTGCTAAAAAATTTCTCGGCCCCTCTTGTGGCCATCGCTTGTGCCCTTATCTCGGCCAAGCGGTCCGCCGCAGCACGGCGAGCGGGTCGTTCACATCAAACAACTGTGTTGTCAATATCTTAGGAGGATACCATGAAGTTTCGTCCGCTTCACGACCGCGTCGTCGTCAAGCGCATCGAGGCCGAGGAAAAGTCCGCCGGCGGCATCATCATTCCCGACACCGCCAAGGAAAAGCCGTCGCAGGGCGAAGTGACCGCCGTCGGTCCCGGGGGCCGCGACGAAACGGGAAAGCTCATCCCCATCGACGTCAAGGTCGGCGACCGCGTGCTGTTCGGCAAGTGGTCGGGCACCGAGGTCAAGATCGAAGGCCAGGAGCTTCTGATCATGAAGGAGTCCGACATCATGGGCATCGTCGAGGAGCCGGCGGCGAAGAAGAAGGCCGCGTAGTCCACGATCAACCCCGTCATCCTGAAATGCGCGCCAAAGACCGCGCCTCGAAGGATGCAACTTAGCGCCACGTCGCTCGCTGAGGCTCGCTTGGCTCGCGCTTCAGGGTGACGACAAGGAAACAGGAGACACTTAATGGCTGCCAAGGAAGTCAAATTTTCCGTCGAGGCGCGCGACAAGATGTTGCGCGGCGTCGACATTCTCGCCAATGCGGTGAAGGTGACGCTCGGCCCCAAGGGCCGCAATGTCGTGCTCGAAAAGTCGTTCGGCGCTCCCCGCATCACCAAGGATGGCGTTACCGTCGCCAAGGAGATCGAACTCGAAGACAAGTTCGAAAACATGGGCGCGCAGATGGTCCGCGAGGTAGCGTCGAAAACTTCGGACATCGCTGGTGACGGCACGACGACCGC
Source organism: Pseudomonadota bacterium (assembly GCA_021811945.1). Classification (GTDB taxonomy): domain Bacteria; phylum Pseudomonadota; class Alphaproteobacteria; order Rhizobiales; family Xanthobacteraceae; genus BOG-931. The sequence continues at coordinate 7,094 of JAKAPE010000113.1, forward strand.
GACCGTGCTTGCCGCCGCCATCGTCAAGGAGGGCTCGAAGGCCGTCGCCGCCGGCATGAATCCGATGGATTTGAAGCGCGGCATCGACCTTGCAGTCGAGACCGTGGTCGAGGAACTGAAGAAAAACTCGAAGAAGGTCACCTCGAACGACGAGATCGCCCAGGTCGGCACGATTTCCGCCAACGGCGACAAGGAGATCGGCCAGTTTCTCGCCGAAGCGATGAAGAAGGTGGGCAACGAGGGCGTGATCACGGTCGAAGAGGCGAAGTCCCTGGAGACCGAGCTGGACGTGGTCGAAGGCATGCAGTTCGACCGCGGCTACATCTCGCCTTATTTCATCACCAATGCCGACAAGATGCGCGTGGAGATGGAGGATCCCTATATCCTCATCAACGAGAAGAAGCTTTCCGCGCTTAACGAGCTGCTGCCGCTCTTGGAGGCGGTCGTGCAGACCGGCAAGCCGCTCCTCATCGTGGCCGAGGACGTGGAAGGCGAGGCGCTCGCAACGCTGGTGGTCAATAAGCTACGCGGCGGCTTGAAGGTCGCCGCGGTAAAGGCGCCCGGCTTCGGGGACCGCCGCAAGGCCATGCTGCAGGATATCGCCATCCTGACCGGCGGCCAGGCGATCAGCGAAGATCTTGGCATCAAGCTCGAAAATGTCACCGTGAACATGCTCGGCAAGGCCAAGAAGGTGATGATCGACAAGGAGAACACCACGATCGTCAACGGCGCCGGCAAGAAGGCGGACATCGAAGGGCGCATCGCGCAAATCAAGGCGCAGATCGAGGAGACCACGTCCGACTACGATCGCGAGAAGCTGCAAGAGCGGCTTGCCAAGCTCGCCGGCGGCGTCGCCGTGATCCGAGTCGGCGGGGCGACTGAGGTTGAGGTCAAGGAGCGCAAGGATCGGGTCGATGACGCCATGCACGCGACCCGTGCCGCGGTCGAGGAAGGCATTCTGCCCGGCGGCGGCGTCGCGCTTCTGCGCGCGGTCGATGCGCTCAAGCGGGTAAAGGTTGCCAACGACGATCAGAAGCACGGCATTGAAATCGTGCGCAAGGCGTTGTCCTGGCCAGCGCGGCTGATCGCGATCAATGCCGGCGACGACGGCTCCGTCGTCATCGGCAAGATCTTGGACAACGAGCAATATGGCTATGGCTATGACGCGCAGACCGGCAATTACGTCGACCTGGTGAAGAAGGGCATCATCGATCCGACCAAGGTGGTGCGCACGGCGCTGCAGGATGCCTCCTCGGTCGCCGGCCTCCTCATCACCACCGAGGCAATGGTCGCCGAGTTGCCGAAGAAGAAGGAAGCCATGCCGGCGATGCCGCCGGGTGGCGGCGGCATGGACTTCTAGGAAAATCCGAGGCGCATCGAGACCGCCGCCACAACTTCTTCAAGTGATTGAAGTCGGCAACAGCCGACTTCAATTGGCGGCGGGATGGACTTCTGACCATCATCGCAACGCAGCTTGGCCGATTACGCGTGCGAAGGCCCGGGAGCAACTCCCGGGCCTTCGTCGTTGCAGAGCGGCCGTCTGGGACAAGACGTGGCCGGACAAGCAAACGACCACGAATGAAGCGGTGCGCGTTCGTCCGGCGTCACCGGCCCATTGTGGCCGCTGCCGGCGGAAGTCGAGCTTGCCGCCGACGGTCGCATTTTAGCGCAATCGGGTGACAGTGATGTGACGGCCGCTGCTCTACTGAGTGGTACAATGACGCATCTTGCTCCGTCTTGGCTTTCGCTACCCGGGATCGCACCTGCGCGCTATGTTTGTGTCTCGAACTACAACCGAAGGCCGTCCCGAGCCGCGGCGGCGTCGCCGGCCGAGTTAAGCTGAGCGCCAGCCCATGGCAGCGAAAAGCGGACAGATCCGCATCGGCATCGGCGGTTGGACCTTCGCGCCGTGGCGCCGCGTGTTCTATCCGGAGATTCTGCCGCAGGCGAAAGAACTTGCCTACGCGGCAAGCCGCCTCACCTCGATCGAGCTCAATGGACCCATTGGCGCGCGCCTCTGGTGACGGAACATAGACCAACATTTTTTCAACCGGTATAGGACTGCTTTAATCGGATTTGCTCAAAACGATTTGTGTTCGGCAGCGTGATATCTGCGGCAAATTTGCTTAAGGTCGACGTGCGCGGGCGGCAGCTTCAGCCCCATCTCCTCCATGGTATCCGCGACGATATTTGAAATCGCCAGATTGCGGAACCACTTGTGGTTTGACGGAATGACGTACCACGGCGCCCTTTCGGTGCTGGTGAGCGCCAGCGCCTCCTCGTAGGCCTCCAAATATTTCGGCCACAGCTCGCGCTCGGAATAATCGCTTTCGCTGATTTTCCAGTGCCGCGCCGGATCGTCGAGCCGCTGCTTGAAACGTGCAAGCTGCTCCTGCGGGCTGATATGCAGATGGAATTTCAAGATACGCGTGCGGTTCGCGGTCAATATCCTCTCGAAGTCATTGATCAGCTCATAGCGTTTCGACCATACCGAGCGCGGCACCAGCTTGTGGACGCGAACCACGAGAACATCCTCGTAGTGCGAACGGTTGAAGATCACGACCTCGCCATGGCCCGGAGCGTGCGCATGTGCGCGCCAGAGGAAATCATGGGCGAGTTCGGCCGGGGTCGGCTGTTTGAAGCCGAAGACGCGGGTGCCTTGCGGATTCATTCCGGTGAACAGGTGGCGGATGACGCCGTCCTTACCGCCGGCATCGAGCGCCTGCAGCACGATGAGCAGCGACTGGCTGGCGTCGGCGTAGAGCAGATATTGCAGTCGATCGATGCGCGCGACCTCCTTCGCTATTTCCGGCAGTGCCGTCTCTTCCGATTCGTGCTTGCCGCGATAGGACGGATCGATCTTGGCGAGACGCGGCTTGGCGCCGGGTTCAACGATGAATCTCTTGCGGTAATTCATGCTCGCCATCCCATCGTGCGCGTCCCCTGTGGGGGCCGTGATCGGCATTTGCCACCGCGCTTGCCGCGGCAAGCACATTGCAGGATCGCTTGGGGAAAGCCAATTCGCAACATCCGCATGTGATGGATTTGGGCGCGGTCAAACTCCCGCCAACGTCATGCACGGGCTGCGAAGACGACGCCCGCTGCCACTCGACGGCCCGGCGGGTCGTCGGTGCGGCGACAGCCTCGTCGCAGTCGCATCTTCTGCTCTTGACCGCCACGCAAACAATATCTATCGTTTGATAGACATTCGAATCCTGTCACGGGAATTCAGGAAACAGCACGTACCGATGCCAAGGACGAAAGCGGTTGCCGAGGACGGCAGACGGCGCCACCCGGCGGCGGGCGGCTACGCGCGCGGGGACGACACGCGCGCCCGGATCGTTGCCGCCGCGCTCGACGTGTTCGGCCAATACGGCTTTGGCGAGGCATCGACCCGTATGTTGGCGGAAAAAGCCGGGGTCACGCTTCCTGCCCTGCAATATTACTTCGACAACAAGGAAGGCCTCTACCTCGCCTGCGCCGAGCACATCACCCAGCGCATGGAGATGCGCCTCAAGGCGTTGATGGATGAGACCGCGGCGGCGCTGATGCAAAGGGAGCTGCCGCGCGCACGGCTCACGGACATGCTGCTCGATTTTCTCGATCGGCTTGCCGACATTTTTCTCGGCGAGCGCGAGCTGGAGAAATGGACATTGTTCATCATTCGCGAGCAGGCGCAGCCGACCAGGGCGTTTGACCTGATCTTTGATCGCGTGATGCACCCGGTGGTGCGCGCCTGCGCGGCGCTCGTCGGCCGCTTGCTCGAGCGGCCGGCCTCTGACCGCGAGGTCAAGCTGCGAACGCTAATGCTGATCGGCCGCATCGTGATCTTCCGTCCTGCCCGCGAAACGGCACTGCGCGTGTTGGGATGGCCCGACTTCGCCGGCGACCGGCTGGCACTGGTGAAGAAGAGCCTCCACGCGCAGGTCGCCGCGGAGTTTTCAGTGTCGCGCCACGCCAAGCAACGAGGAAGAACGTGAACCGCCGGATCCCTGTCTTGGTGGCGGCGCTGCTCCTCGTCGGAGGCGGGCTGGCTTATTGGCTCACGCGTCCGTCGAGCCAGCCCAAACAGCTCGTACTGTATGGCAATGTCGATCTGCGTGAGGTCGATGTCGCCTTCAACGGCAGCGAGCGCGTCGTCGCGGTGCTGGTGCGGGAAGGCGACGCGGTCCACAAGGGCGAGGTGCTAGCCAAACTGGACACCAGCCGCCTGGCACCGCAGGTGGCGCTTGCCGCGGCGCAATGACCTTGATCGGCGCCTTCCTGACAACGCTGGTGATGGCCCGCGAATGGGAGCGGGGAACCCTGGAGGCGCTGTTTGTGACTCCGATTCGCGCCGGCGAGATCGTGCTGGCCAAAATGATCCCCTATTTCATGCTCGGCATCGGCGGTGGTCGCGAACATGCAGCAGGCGATGCTCTACGCGTTCGTGATCATGATGCCGTTCGCGCTGCTCTCGGGTTTGACGACGCCGCTCAGCAATATGCCGGAAATCTTTCAGGACTTCACGCTCGTGAACCCGCTGCGCTATGCCATCGACATGACGCATCGCATTTATCTGGAAGGCGCCGGGCTCGATCGGCTTCTGCCGGACCTTTGGCCACTCGCGGCCATTGCCACCGCGACGCTTTCGGCCGCATCATGGCTGTTCCGTGGCGGATTGGAATGAGGCCCGTGCTCGCCCGTCGCTGCGATAGCCCGGCGCAAAACTGCGGCGCGCGGCGGACCAAACGCCATCGACCAATCCGCCACGCATTGCGATTGTCCTGCCGTCTCGGCAATAATCGGCAATAATCGGCAATCTACAAAGGCAGATAAACCTGGCAATCGGCCATCTTGCGACGGACGAACGAATAGGGAGGAAAATCTTGGCAACCATCGTCCTCGCCCACGGGGCCTGGTCGTCGGCATGGGCGTGGAGGAAAATGCGCCCGCTGATGGCGGCCGTCGGGCACCGGTTCTTCACGCCGAGCTACACGGGGCTGGGCGAGCGCGCGCACCTGGCAAGTCCATCAAATGACCTCGAAACGCACATACAGGATGTGCTCGGTGTCGTGACCTTCGAAGACCTTCGAAGACCTCCGAGACGTCGTTCTGATCGGCCACAGCTACGGCGGCATGGTGGCCACGGCCGTCGCCGATCGCGCGCGATCGGGTGGCAAAGCTCATCTATCTCGACGCCTTCGTGCCGACGAACGGCGAGGCCTTGCTGGATTTTCTGGCGCCAGAGGAGCGACGACGCCTGCTGGAAAGTGTGGCGGCAGGCGACGGCTGGCGCGTCGCGCCGAATCCGATCCCGCCCGACACCTCTGCGGAGGACCTGGAGTGGATCGCGAAATTCCGCATGCCGCAGTCGGTCAGATGTTTCGAACAGCCTGTCCGCCTGCAGGGCGAACCGGCGGTTCCACAAGTATACATTCACTGCACGCGGTACGTCGACAAGGGTCCGTTCGGTCAATTCGCGATCCGCGCCAGGCGCGAAGCTGGATGACAGGTCTGCGAGCTGAACACCAGCCACAGCCCGAACGTTACGGCGCCTGAGGCGCTTATGGAGCTGCTGCAGCGGAGTTTGCGTGAAGATCGGCCGGCAGCTTCGTCAGCCGCCTAACCACTGATGCCGACGACGCGGCAATCGCGCCCTGCGGGATGCGGTTTACAGGTCGTTAACGCGGTTTTTCTAGACTTTGGCTGTGTTGGGGTGCGACTGCCTGACCGGGCGTTCGATGGTGATCGGCGGAAGATTTCGCACACGCGTCGAGTTGCGCAAGAAGCGGCGGCGGCCGTTTCACTACACCGCCCGCATCGTTTCGGACGCGGATGCAACGCCGCGCCTATGCATTATAGCGGATATTTCGGAAAGCGGCGCGCGCCTCGTGCTTGACCGCGACAAAGAGCTGCCGGAGCGCTTGATTCTGCTGTTGACCGAGAAGGAAGGCGCGCGCCGCAGTTGCCGCGTCATCTGGCGTACCGGGACGACCGTCGGTGTCGAATTTGTCAGCGACCCAGCCTGAGACACGCCTTCGGGTCGGACCGGCGAGGAGCGCAATGACGCCGTTCGCCGTGCGACTGGTAAGAAACGCTGATGTCAAAGCGTATTTGACCTGACCGGTCGCCCTGCCGAGAAGGCCGCGGCGACAAACCCTGCCTTATTTGCGGCGCAGGAAACTGCGAACCGGACGGAGAACTTGATGCGGAGCGCGGGATGCTCGAGGGTTTCCTTATTTTCCGGGATGCTTCGATGGCGTTGAGCGGCAAGCAAGGAGAT
>JAKAPE010000114.1 GCA_021811945.1 Pseudomonadota bacterium
TGCGATCACCATCGATGACAAATTGGATCAACGTCTCCGAACGTGGGTCGCCAATTCGGCTCATCTTCATCCCTTATCCCCAACACCAGCTGCATGAGGTGCAGTATGCCCACTGTGTCGGGATGCCGAGATCACGTTCGCCCCCATCCGGCTTGGGGATTTTAACCCGCTTCACCGGTCGCGGCCGATAGCGTCCCTCGACAAGCTCGCGCGCGATCTGCGGCCAGCGTTCCTTGAGAACCGCCGGCAGTTGTTTGACGGTCATCCCGTCAATCCCCGGCGCTCCCTTGTTGCGCCTGACCGCTCGTGCGGCCGTCTCGACGTTCGTCCACTCGCAGATCGCCTCCATCAGGCGCTCTGCCCTCGCCGGGCTTTCGTATGCGTGCGTCGCCATGCTCGCTTCGACCTCTGCCGCGTCCGGACGCGGGGCTTCACCCCGGCCGGGCGGCGGCAGGTCCAACTCCAGTTGGTTTGGCGGTCGCTTGGCAATCATGAGAAGCTCGATCTACTTGCCCTTTCCTTCAACCCCTCGACAGGGGACCGTTCGGGCCTTCGGCCGCTACGCTGGCCTACTATGCCCGCTGCTGACTTCTGCATCGCGCTCAGGATACCTTGCGGTGTCCTCAGTCCCGTGAGGGACACGATGCAGACCTCTCGAGGTAAGCTCGATAACTTTCCTCGCACACCCGCCGGATTTACAGTTCTGGCCCTTGATGGATGTGGACTTCGCGATTTCCTGCCCGCTCGTCCGGCCAATACTGCCTCGTATCCGATTTCTGTTCGTCGGGTCGCGATTTTGCTCCACGCTTCCTTCAGACAGGACCTCGCGACTCTGCCCTTGCGCTTCGCTAGACTTCACCTCCATCAGGTTGTCGGGGGACTTCCACCCCCAAGTTATCGAACAGGCTCGACACACAGGACGGCCCGAAGGGCCGCCGCCCCAGGCGGTGCTTCGTATCCTTGACAGGTTCGGCCCGCTCGCCAAACTCGCCGCCGTCAGACGCAAGGCAATCTGCGATTTCGGCCAACACCGTCCGAAGCCTCAAGTCTGGATTTTTACAGCTTGGCCAGGCTGGGGCAGTGTCTACCCGGACGGGTTGCCACCTGACCGCCTCATTGCGCCGCGTTGGAGTTGGACTGGCCGGTTATTCTGAGGTCGAGCCGTGAACTATCAGCGCATCACCATCATCGAACCTGGCAAACGAGGCGGCCGGCCCTGCATTCGCGGCTTGCGCATCGCAGTCGCCGACGTGCTCGGCTGACTGTCCGCCGGCATGGCGCACGAACAAATCCTCGCCGACTGTCCCGAACTCAGCGAGGACGACATCCGCGCCTGTCTCGCCTACGCCGCCGACCGTGAGCGGCGCATCGTCACCGCCAAATGAAGCTCTTGTTCGATCAAACGTCCTTACCCTCGCGTGAGGGGCGCCGTCGCTGCGTCAAGCCACTCGCGCGTCTCTGCATCGACAAGCGGCGACAGCGTCTCGCGCACGCGGGCATGATAGGCGTCGAGCCAAGTGCTCTCCTGTGCGGCGAGCATCGCCGATTCGACCAGGCTCCTGTCGATCGGCGCGAGCGTCAGAGTCTCGAAGGCATTGAGCGGCTTCTCTGCGCCGGCGACCGGCGGCGCCTCGATCACCAGAACCAGATTTTCGATGCGGATGCCGTAGGCGCCGGGGCGGTAGTAACCGGGCTCGTTCGACAGAACCATGCCGCGCTTGAGCGCCGCGTCTCCGCGTTTGGCAATGCGGGCGGGGCCTTCGTGCACGGACAGATAGCTGCCGACGCCATGGCCGGTGCCGTGATCGAAATCGAGCCCCGCCTGCCACAAGAATTGCCGGGCGAAGGAGTCGAGCTGCGCGCCGCTGGTGCCGTCGGGAAAGACCGCGCGTGCGATCGCAATGTGGCCCTTGAGCACCCGGGTGAGGTTTTGCCGCATGTCCGCGCTCGGCATTCCCACCGCGACCGTGCGGGTAACGTCGGTGGTGCCGTCCTCGTACTGGCCGCCGGAATCGATGAGAAAAAGTTCGCCGGGCGCGATCCGGCGATTGCTGGCACGGGAGACGCGGTAGTGCACGATGGCGCCGTTCGGCCCGGCGCCGGCGATGGTCGGGAATGAAACATCTTTGAGCAGGCCGGTATCGCGGCGAAAGCTTTCCAGCGCCTCGACCGCGTCGATCTCGGTCAAGCGGCCGGCCGGCGCCTCACGATGGAACCAGGCGAGAAAACGCGTCACCGCGGCGCCATCACGGGCGTGTGCGGCGCGCGCACCGGCGATCTCGACGGCGTTCTTCACCGCCTTCATCGCCGCGACGGGATCGCTGCCGGGCACGATCTTGCCGCCGCTTTCCGCTACCAGGCGCGCGATCGCCTGCGGACAACCGACCGGATCGAGCCGAACGGCTTTCTGCTCCCGCCCCAGCGCGGCGAGGTCGCGCTCGAAATCGTTGCTTGAGCGCACCTCTGCCAGCGTTTCAAGGCGGCCGCGGATATCGTTGCCGAGCTTGCGGCTGTCGATATAGAGCGCCGGCCGTCCGTTCTTGGCATCTTTAGGCACCAGCGCAAACGCGAGCACCACGGGAATGTGCGGGATGTCGGCACCGCGGATGTTGAACAGCCACGAAACCGCCTGTGGATCGCAGACGACCAGCGCATCGGCGGCAAATTTGCCCAGCTCGATGTTCAGCCGCGCCAGTTTTTCGTCTGCCTCCTCGCCGGCGTAGCGCACGTCGTGGAGCACGACCGCTCCGGACGGCGGCGCCGGGCGCTCGGCCCAGATGGCATCGATCGGATTGTTGTCGACCGCAACGAGGCTCGCCCCCGCGGCGGCGCAGGCTTTCGCGAGCGGTTCGGCGCCGTCCACGGTGTGCAGCCACGGCGAATAGCCGAGCTTGGCGCCGGCGCGCAGGTTCGATTCGATCCACTCCGTGACCGGGTGCTCGACGAAATGCTCGACGGCAAAAATGCTATTGTCGACTTCTTTGCCTGCCTGCACCAGATAGCGGCCGTCGACAAAAAGTACGGCACGGTCGGCAAGAACAAGCGCGACCCCGGCCGAACCGGTAAAACCGGTGAGCCACGCGAGCCGCTCCGCGCAGGGCGGCACATATTCGTTCTGATAACGGTCGGCGCGCGGCACAAGGAAGCCGTCGAGCCCACGCCGCTCAAGTTCCGCCCGCAGCGCTCTAACGCGTGGCGCGCCAGCGCTGCGGTCACTGCGGTCGTCGAAGGTTTGAAAATGCGCCTCGAACATCAGGCGCAATCTAGAAGGACACGCGATGTGCGGCAACGGCGCGCCGCCGGCGCACATGGCGCGCCAGGACCAGCGTCGTCCATCCGTCGAGGTTGATCCGGTGCTCGAGCGCCAGCGGGCGATAGGCGGCGATCGCGGCGTTCGCCTGTTCCGGTAACAGACCGGAGAGGATGATGCGGCCACCGGGAGCGGTGAGCTTTTTGAGCGGCGCGGCAAGCCGAATAAGCGAACCGAGCAGGATGTTGGCGAAGACGACATCGAACGGTGCGCCTTGGCGCACGCTTGGCGCCGCGACTCCCCCTGCACGAACGATTTCTACACTGCCGCCCACTCGATTCAGCAGGGCATTGGCGCGGGCGGCGCGCACGGCCGTCGGATCCACGTCGGCCGCCAGCACGCGGCGCCGCCAAGCGCGTGCGGCGGCGATGGCGAGGATGCCGCTGCCGGTGCCAAGGTCAAAAACTTTCAAATTCCTCCCCCTGGAAGGGGGAGGTTGGCGAGCGTATGCGAGCCGGGTAGGGGTCGAATAGACCAGACGTTGAGCGCGACGACCCCCACCGCGATCCTCCCCCTTGCAGGGGCGAGCAGTGCGCGGCCGACACGGTTTGATCCTGACTTTCGCTATTCGGTCGAGCGCGAGCAAGCACCCGCGCGTGGTGCTGTGATGACCGGTGCCGAAAGCCAGCGCCGCTTCGATCTCGATGGCGATGCCGTTGACCGCGATGCGAGCGCGGTCGTGGCTGCCGTGAATGATGAAGCGCCCGGCCACGACCGGCCCCAGACCGGCAAGGCTTTCGGTCACCCAATCCTTGGCGGGCACGCGCCCGAAGCGCAGAGCGGCGGCCGTCTCATGGCCATCGGCTGCTGCAACTAGCGCGCGTATCGCCTCCTCGTCAGGCGTCGCGCGGAAATGGGCGGTGACGCGAAAGCGTCTGCTGCCGGCATCTTCGGCGCTCACGGCGAGGCTCTGCGCAGCGAAGGTCTCGGTGAGCAGCGCAGCAATCCGCAGCGCCGATCGTTCATTCGTTTCGACACACGCAACAGGTGTCGTATCGGCGCCACTGGGCATGGGGTTACCTGGGTTACCGGGTTACGTGCGACGTTACTGAAAGTGCGCAACAATCTCTTTTCGTTCTGGTCGCGCTACGAATCTGGGGCGCAGGAGCTCGAATCTCTTCGGGCGAGCCACCTTTTGGCATTTTCGATCAAAGGCTCACGGCAAGGGAAGCGGCTGCCTCTTATTCATCCAGGTGAGATTCTGCGGTACGATTTCTCGGTGCCGATGAAGACGAGCCGCCGATGCGGTGCCTTCGGAACCTTACGCGTCGGCGATCGTCATCGCTGGTAAAGCCCGACCAAGCCTGCTTCGGCAATGACATGCTTATGCGCCTCCCTCTCGACGTCCCGGCAGGACGGCTCGCCCTGGCGAAGCGGCAACCGCTCGACCGCGAGCGCCAGCAGGCGAAAGTGATAGTGGTGGATGCCGTGGCCGCGGGGCGGACAAGGGCCGCCATAGCCCCGTTCGCGAAAGTCGTTGATCGCCTGTTCGAAACCCGGCGGGGCGATCCCGGCCGCAGCCGCGGCCATTTCGGTGCGCCGGGCCGGAATGTCATAGGCCGCCCAATGGCGGAACGTGCCTGCCGGCGCATCGGGATCCTCGCAAAGCAGGACGAAGCTTTTGGCCGCCGTCGGCGCTCCGCTCCATTGCAGTGGCGGCGACAAATTCTCGCCGTCGCAGGTAAAGCGCCGCGGGATCATCGCGCCGTCGGCGAAATCGCTCGATCGCAATTGCATGAGCCTTCTCCGGCACCAGCGGCGACAGATTGCGAAGACCCGCCGGTGAAGGGATTGATTCCGATCAAGAACCGCGAACAAAATTGAGCCGCCGGAAGCGGTCCGGCCGCCCGAAGGCTATAACTCGGTCCCATGCGGCCGTTCCTGCACCCCGCTCTGGTCAATGGGCGATCCGGCGATCCGGCGCTCTATGTCGAGACGCTGTTTGAAAAGCGCGCCATCATGTTCGATCTTGGCGACGTTACGAATTTGTCGCCGCGCAAGCTGCAGCGGCTTGAACACGTCTTCGTCTCCCACGCGCACATCGACCATTTCATCGGATTCGACCGCCTGCTGCGGGTGCTGGTCGGGCGAGAGAAACGACTGCATCTTTACGGGCCCCGCGGCTTCATCGACCAGGTTCACCACAAACTGCTCGCCTATCGCTGGAATCTTATCGATCGCTTCTCGTTCGATCTCGTCTTTGTAGTGACCGAAGTCAATTCGGATCTGGCGACGCGCACGGCGCGGTTTCGTCTCAAGAATGGTTTTGACGTCGAAGCGGCGGCTGATAGCCGGCTGCGCGACGGGGTGCTCTACGGCGAGACGACGTTTCGCGTCGCTGCCGCCGTGCTGGATCACCGCACGTCGTGCCTGGGATTCGCGATCGAGGAAGCCGCCCACGTCAATGTCTGGAAGAGCCGGCTCGACGAACTGAGGCTGCCGGTGGGGCCGTGGCTGCATGCGCTCAAGCGCGCGGTGATCGAGGCAAGACCGGACGAATATCCCATCCTGGTCGGTTCCGGGCCGGAGGGCGGGCCCGAGCGCGTCATGCCGCTTGGCGCGCTGCGCGCGGCGGCGACCGTCACTCCCGGCCAGAAGATCGGCTACGTAACCGACGTGGCGGACACGCTCACCAACCGCCAGGCGATCGTCCAGCTCGTGCGCAACGCGGACGTGCTGTTCATCGAGGCGCCTTTTGCGCAGGCCGATGCGGCGCTGGCGGCCGAGCGCGCGCATCTGACGACGCAAGCCGCCGGATCGATCGCGCGGGCGGCGGCAGTGCGGCGGGTCGAGCCGTTTCATTTATCGCCGCGCTACGGCGGGCAGGAGCAGCGTCTTTGCGAGGAAGTGATGGCGGCGTTTGCCGGCGAGGCGTCGTAGCGGCGATAAGCCGGGATCACGCCAGATAGGCGGCGACGATGCCCGACAGGACGATGCCGTCGAAGGTTCCGGCGCCGCCGATGCTGACGACGCCGGCTTCGCTTGCTCCGAATTGTCTAAGATGCAGGAGGTCGGCGCCGACCAGCGGGCCGATGACGCCGATGATGAAGGCGACGGGCGGCGCCGCACGGGAAGCAAACAGCAACGCCACCACGGCGGCGACGGCGGGCGAGACCACTGCTGGCATGACGATGCCGACGCCCGCCACCGGCCGAGCGACAAGATAACAGATCACCACGTTGGCGGCGCCGCCGGCGGCCGCCACGGTAAGCGCGGGCAGGCTGACCGCGGCAAGATAGACGAGTTCGTAGAGCGCCAGCGCCGTTGGGAGCAAACAGCCGCCGACATTCACCGCAATGATCGTGGTACGGCGGACCCGCCGCAGTTGCGGCCACAAGCCGGCAAGCCCGAAGACTGCAAGCGGATCTTCGATGACGTCGAAATCGCGCACCACGGATTTGACGGGGATATTGATGAGACCGCCGACAAAGATGGCGACCACGCCTGCGATGGCGATGTCCGGCGCGAGGTGCAGCTTGCTCAAGCTCGCGAACATCACCTCGCCGAACAGGAACGGCAGAAGCGCCACCAGGATGACGGCGACGATCAGGACCGGCAATGCAGGCACGAGCGGCGCTCTCCTTGTGACTGCGACCGGACCACTCCTATCGAGGTCCCTTGATTGCAGATTGATCTCGATCAAGGTCCGGGATCGCAGCACGACAAAGCTTGGCACGTTAGCTCGCCGGCGACGAGCGGCACGGCATGCATTCGGCCGCGAAGCGGCAGGCGCCTTTGATCAGGTCACGCCTGGCAATGACGGCTTGGGGAATAATTCCACTTCACCGAAACACGCTGGACGAACGCCCGGTTCGGCGCTGCGCATGGGAAATCGGGCGCCGGATTCTTCGCCGTTGACGTTCGACGTTGGCAGGCCTGATCAAAGATTCAAAATTTATATTATATTTATTTTCCATCTCTCGTTGATCTAGGTCAACGAAATTATACATTTATTTCGTATCTTTTCTTGATCTGGATCAACGGCTGTCGGTCCATCCTTTCTACACTTGATCGCGAATGCCAGAGCACCGGCCCTCGAGTGCCGCGCGAGGTGCGTGAGATCACGCCGGTGCCCAAGACGAAATAGGCCAAGCCAGAGAGGTGGCCATGGCCAATGCGCCGTCCCTCGAACGCCGCCGTCTGCTCAAGCTCGCGGGCGGTCTGTTGGCCGGCGGAGCCTTCGCTGCCGGCGGATGGACGTTCCTCAATCGCGGCCGCAATTTTTTTCAAATCCGCCGCGAACGCACGCTGATGCAGACCTCGGTGTCGGTGAACGTGTTTTCCGCCGACCCGCGGCATGCGCGCTACGCCATCGAGGCGGCCTTCGGCCGCATGGCCGCCGTCGCCGCGATCCTCACGCGCTTCGATCCGCGCAGCCCGGTCGCGTAGCTCAACCGCGACGGGCATTTGACGGATCCGCCGTCCCACCTGCGCAACGTCGTCGAGCATGCCTTGGCGGTGTCCGCGGCGACCGACGGCGATTTTGACGTCACCGTGGAGCCGGTGCTCGATTACTATCTTGGACTTCCCCGCCCGGTCTCCGTCGATCCGGGCCTCAGGCGCATCGTGGCGCAGCGCGAAGCTTGCGTCGGTTACAAATCCATCGTCTTCGACGGGACCGGCATTCGCTTCGCCCGCGGCGGCATGGGCATCACGCTCGACGGCATCGCCAAGGGATATGTGGTCGACCAGGGCCTCGCGGCGCTGCGCCGGGCCGGGATCGAGGATGCGTTGATCGACGCCGGCGGCGACATCCGCGCCGTCGCGCGCGCCGACGGCAAGCGCTTCTGGAACGTCGGGATCGTGGATCCGCAGCAGACGAACCGCGTCGGCGCCGTGGTGCGCGTGAGCAATGCCGCGCTGTCGACCTCCGGAAACTACGAAGTGTTCTTCACCGCCGATCGTCGCCTTTTTCACATCATCAATCCGCACACCGGCTATTCGCCGAACCGCTATTCCAGCGTGACCGTGGTCGCGGCGGAGGCGATGGAATCGGATGCGATGGGCGTCGCCGCCTTCTCGATGGACCTTCCGCGGCTCGATCGGGTGATGGCGGCAAGGCGCGCCGAATGGCTGGCCTTCTCCTGGGACGGCGACAGGCGATGGCGCTCGCGGGATCTGCCCCTGGTCGCCGGCGAAGCGCACACGTTGTGAGAATTTCGAACCATGCTCGGCAGTCAAAATCATAATCCCGCTCGCGCCGCCGGCGCATCCGCGGGCCTGCGCGTGATTTTCCTTCTCGCCATGATTGTCGGGCTCGGCGCGATGACCGCGCCGCCGGCGCAAGCGGCCGGCATCGATACTCGGTATCCCGTCGTGCGGACGTATTTCCCGCAGGCGACGCGGTTCGGCCAGATCACCGGGACGCCGCCGGCCGCCGCCGTCTATGCCGGCGCGAAGGTCGTCGGGTACGTGTTCGAAAGCAAGATGGTGGCGCCGGTTCCCGCCTATTCGGGCGAGCCCGTGAACATCCTGATCGCCATCGATCCCACCGGCAAGATCGTCGGCGCCAAGGTGCTCGAACAGAACGAGCCGATCCTGCTGGTGGGGATTCCCGTTCAAAAACTCTACGACTTCGTGTCCCGCTATGTCGGCCACCGCGTGACCGACCGGCTCGTCGTCGGCAACAGCGGCGGCAAGGGCAGCATTCCTATCGAGGCGATCAGCAGCGCCACCGTGACCTCCATGGCGGTCAACCAGACCATCATGGATGCCGCCGCGAAGGTCGCCGTTTCCCGCCAGATCATTAGCGCGAGCGCGGTCGAAGGCGCCGGCGGTCCCGCCACCGTGCGCATGCACGACTACCAAAAGGCCGACTGGAAAAAGTTGCGCGGCAATGGCGCCATCCGCCGTCTGCACCTGACCCGCGCGCAGGTCGCAATCGCTTTCAAGGACATGCCGCCTCCGCTGGTTCCCGGAACGACGAGCGCGCCGCCTCCGGGGCAGGCCGAGGACACTTTCATCGACCTCTATTACGCCCTCATCACGCCGCCGAGCGTCGGCAGGAACCTGCTGGGCGCGGCCGCCTATGGGCAGTTGCTGAAGCGGCTCAAGCCCGGCGATCAGGCCATCGCGGTCGTGGCCAACGGCATCTATTCGTTCAAGGGCGTCGGCTACGTGCGCGGCGGCATCTTCGACCGCATCCACGTGATCCAGGATCGCACCATGACCCTGTTCCACGATTCCGATTACGAGCGCCTGACCGATCTCCGCCTTGGCGGCATGCCGGCCTTCGGCGAAATGGGCATTTTCATCATCCGCAAGAATTACGGCTTCGACCCCGGACGGCCCTGGACGCTGCAGTTGCTGGTGCGGCGGCAAGTCGGTCCGCTCAAGAGCGTCTACGCCACCTTCAGCGCCGGTTATCAGACGCCGCCCGCCTATGTCGCGCGGCCGGCGGCGCCGGCGGCCGCCGCGCCAATGTGGCGGCGCGTCTGGTACGCATCGCAATTCCGCATCGCGGTACTGCTCGCCGGGCTTCTGGTCCTGTCCGGGATACTGATCTTTCAAGACTTCCTGGTGCGCCGCCCGCGGCTGCTCGAGCGCCTGAGAGTCGGATTTCTGATCTACACGGCGGCGTTCATCGGCTGGTACGGGCTGGCGCAGCTTTCCGTGGTCAATGTCTTCGCGTTCACCAACGCGGTACTGCACGGATTCCGCTGGGAGACGTTTCTAATCGATCCCTTGATCTTCATTCTCTGGGTGTTCGTTGCGGTATCGGTGCTGCTCGTCGGCCGCGGGATCTATTGCGGCTGGCTCTGCCCCTACGGGGCGCTGCAGTCGCTGATCAACAAGCTGGCCCGACGTCTCAAGGTGCCGCAGTTCGAGCTTCCCCCGTTTCTGCATGAACGGCTGAGTGCGCTGAAGTACATTTTTCTCCTCGCGCTTTTCGGACTGTCGCTGCAATCGGTGGGTCTCGCGGAGCGCTACGCCGAGATCGAGCCGTTCAAGACGGCGATCAACCTGCACTTTCTGCGCACCTGGCCATTCGTGGCCTATGCCGCGGGCCTGCTCCTGATTTCCGCGTTCAACAGCAAGTTCTTCTGCAAATACATCTGCCCGCTCGGCGCGGGCCTCGCGATCACCGGCCGCTACCGGCTGTTCGAGTGGCTGCGGCGGCGGCGCGAATGCGGGCATCCGTGTCAGCTCTGCGCCGCCGAGTGCGAGGTCAAGGCGATCAATCCGCTCGGAGCGATCAACATCAACGAATGCCATTACTGCCTGGACTGCCAGGTCACCTACTGGAACGACGCCAAGTGCCCGCCGCTCGTCGAGCGCCGCAGGCTGCGGGAACGGCGCCGGCCGGCCCTCGTCGCCGGCGCCGCGACGAAGGCTGCCGCGCGCAAGAGCGAAGGGGAGATGGTGGCTTCGGAGTGAGGCAGAGCGAGACCCCCAAGACTGTGAGCACGACTGCAAGGAAGTCATGCAAACCAGGAGATAGTGCGATGACGGAGAGAACAAACGATCAAAACACGTGTGACCAGGAACTCATGGAAAAGAGCGCCGGCCCCTCCGCTGACGCGGTAACCGTGGCGGAGAAACCGTCGCGGCGAAAATTTCTCGGCGCCTCGGCGCTCGCCGGGATTGCCGGGGCCAGCACCGCGCTGGTCGGCGAACTGGCCGCGCCGCCGCGGGCCGAAGCCGCGACCAGCATGCCGGAGGATTACGTGGCGCCCGGCAAGCTCGACGAATATTACGGCATCTGGAGCGGCGGGCAGTCCGGCCAAGTGCGGATTCTCGGCATTCCTTCGATGCGCGAGCTTATTCGCATTCCCGTGTTCAATGTGGACTTCGGCATCGGCTGGGGCATCACCAACGAAAGCAAGCGGGTCCTCGGCAAGGACTTTCCGCTGGGCGGCGACACGCACCATCCGCATTTCAGTCAGACCGACGGGCACTATGACGGCCGCTACATTTTCATCAACGACAAGGCCAACAGCCGCGTCGCCCGCATTCGCTGTGACGTGATGCGCACCGACAAGATCATCACCATACCGAACACCCAGGCCATCCATGGCCTGCGCGTTCAGCGCGTGCCGCGTACCGGCTATGTGTTCTGCTGCAACGAATTCCGCGTGCCGCACCCCAACGACGGCCGTGACCTGAACGATCCGAAGAAGTATTTCACCCTCTATACGGCCATCGACGGCGATACGATGAACATCGCCTGGCAGGTTCACGTCGACGGCAACCTCGACAACACCGACGCCGACTACGAGGGAAAATACTCGGCCGCGACCTGCTACAACAGCGAGGGGGCGATCAACGCCGCCGGCATGATGCGCAACGAGCGCGACTGGGTCGTAGTCTTCAACATCAAGCGCATCGAGCAGGCGGTGAAGAGGGGCCACTACAAGACCATCGGCGATTCCAAGGTGCCGGTGGTCGACGGCCGCCACGGCTCCGACCTCACCCTCTACGTGCCGGTGCCGAAAAGCCCGCATGGCATCAACGCCAGCCCGGACGGCAAATACGTCACCGCCAACGGCAAGCTGTCGCCGACCGTCACGGTCATGAGCTGGGCCAAAATCGACGACTGGTTCGCCGGCAAGCTCAAGAAGCCGCGCGACGTGGTGGTCGCCGAGCCGCAGCTCGGCATCGGCCCGCTGCACACCACCTATGACGGACGCGGCAACGCCTATACGACGCTCTTCATCGACAGCCAGATCGTCAAATGGAACATCGATGATGCGATCAAACACTACCAGGGCCAAAAAGTGAATTACATCCGGCAGAAGCTCGATGTCGCCTATCAGCCCGGCCACAACAATTCCTCCATGGGCGAGAGCCGCGACGCCGACGGCAAGTGGCTTGTCTCCCTCAACAAGTTCTCGAAGGACCGCTTCCTGCCGGTCGGCCCGCTGCATCCCGACAATGATCAGTTGATCGACATCTCCGGCGAGAAGATGAAGCTCGTGGCCGACGCGTCGGTGTGGTGCGAGCCGCACGACTGCACGATCGTGCACCGCCGCGTGCTGTTCAACAAGGTCAAGCGCATCTGGAAGCGCGGCGATCCCTTCTTCGCGGAAACCGCTGCCATGGCCAAGAAGGACGGCGTCACCTTGGAGAAGGACAACAAGGTGATCCGCGACGGCAACAAGGTGCGCGTCTACATGACCAGCACCGCGCCGACCTTTGGCCTCGAGGAATTCACGGTGAAGAAGGACAACGAGGTCACGGTCACGGTCACCAACATCGACACCATCGAGGACCTCAGCCACGGCTTCTGCATGGCGAACTACGGTATCAACTTCGAGATCAGTCCGCAGGAGACCGCCTCGGTGACCTTCGTCGCCGACAAACCCGGCGTGCATTGGTTCTACTGCACGTTCTTCTGCCACGCCCTGCACCTGGAGATGCGCAGCCGCATGCTGGTGGAGGCGTAAAGCAACACGCTGCGGCGGCAGCCCTGCCGCCACGGCAGGCGATTAATTGACTCCCTCTCCCCGCTTGCGGGGAGAGGGAGTCGCAGACCAACGAAAGTTGTAGTTTCACGAGAGCCGCCATGATCCAATTGTTGGCACGCAACGGATTTCTCGCGGCGGCGCTGCTGCTGGCGGCCGGCGGGCGGGCGGCACATGCCGGGCCAGCCCTCGTGCAACTCATCGCAAAAGCTGAACCGGGATCGGTCGTCAAAGTCGCCGCGGGCGTGCATCACGGTGCGCTGAGGATCGACAAACCGCTCACCCTCGTTGGCGAGCCGGGCGCGATCGTGGACGGCGACGGGACCGGCGACGTCATTCGCATCGCCGCCTCCAACGTCGTCGTCCGCAATCTCACCATCCGCGACTCCGGCACGTCGCTCACGCAGATGAACGCCGGCATCTTCGTCGAGCAGCGGGCGCGCGACGTCGTGATCGCGGGAAACCGGCTCGAACAGGTTCTGGTGCAGCGAGGCTAGCTGCCATTCTAGCGGGTGAAAGTCCCGCCAACAGAGGAGTCCAGTCGCTGTTGTAGTCATACCCAGCAACGGGGAGGGCAACCGATCCGTTGGAAGCCTGG
>JAKAPE010000390.1 GCA_021811945.1 Pseudomonadota bacterium
GCCCTTTCCGACCGCCGGCCATCTTGTCTCCCGGGCGGGGTTGGTTCCGCGCCTGGACGAAAGCGCCGGCAAGCACCGCTCGACCCGCATCAAGAACGGCGCTCCTTGGCTCAAGCCCGTGCTCGTGTAAGCCGCCTGGGCGGAAAACGAGTGATTCCAACACGATCAAACAATTTGTCAGCACAATAAAAAGACCGATCGGACGGGTAAACGAAACTTTCAAACATGCATGCGATGGGAGGTCACGTGTCAAATCTCGGGCACTATCATCCAGAGATCGAATTACAGGATCGCGATGGCATCCTGGCAATCCAGCGCAAGAAGCTTGCCGTCCTTGGGAAAAGGCTCGGCGAGTTTCCCGAATGGGTGGCGCATTTTCGGAAAGCGGGGATACAGCCGACCGACTTGGTGGACCATGCTACCCTGGCGGCGATGCCCACCTTGGAGAAATCGGACCTTCGGGAGCGTAACGCGGCGACAAAGGCTTCGGTGATGGCGAACCCGATCCCTTGCGCACCGGCCGTCACCGCCACTCGCTTGTCTTTCATTCCGGTGTCCATGTTCGTTCTGCCTTTGACGGGACGGGTTTGGCTCGTGCCGGCATTTGCCAGCGCCATGATCGGAGTTTCTCGTTCGATGTCCAATCCATCTGCGAATGGGTTCAGAGTCCGAGATAGGCATCGCGCAAAAGCTTGTCATTCCTCACTTCTTCGCAGTCGCCGGACAGCACGACGCGGCCGCGATCCAATACATAGGCCCGATCGGAAAGCGCCAGCGCTTTGCCAACCGCTTGCTCGACCAGCAGGATGGCCTGACCTGCCGCCTTGAGCCGGCCCAGAACCGCATACACCTGGCTGACGATCTGCGGCGCCAGACCAAGCGAAGGCTCGTCGAGCAGCAGCAGTCTCGGCGCGCCCATCAGAGCCCGGCCGATCGCAAGCATCTGCGCTTGGCCACCGGAGAGATCGCCGGCCGCGTGCGCGAGGCGCGGGACAAGCGCGGGAAACAGCGTGAGCACACGTTCGAGATTGCCGCTGAACGAAGCCTGTGCCCGCGACGGGTAGGCGCCCATTTCGAGGTTCTCGCGAACGGTCAGCGAGGCAAGCATGCCGCGCCCTTCCGGCACATAACCCATGCCGCAATGGGCCGGCATGAAGGCTTTCGCGGCCGAGAGGCTTTGCCCAAGGAACTGCACGTTGCCGCTCCAAAGAGGGAGTTGGCGCATGATCGCGCGCAGCATGGTCGACTTGCCGGCCCCATTGGCGCCGAGCACGCAAACCGTCTCTCCTTCATTGACCGACAGATTGATGCCGTGGACGACCTCGACCCCTTCGTAGCCGGTTCGCACGCCCGAGACCTCAAGCATGTAGCCCCCCGATCTCCGGACGGGGTTCTTCCTCGCCGCCGAGGTAGGCCGCAACGACGCGCGGATCGCGAATAACAGCCGCCGGCTCGCCTTTGGCCACGATCTGCCCGGCATCCATCACCACGAGATGATGGCTCAGGCGCCGGATCACATCCATGAGGTGCTCGACGATAAGAAAGGCGATGCCATTGCCCGCAAGATGTTCGACGGCGCCTTGCACCACTTCGAGCTCGGAGCTCGAGAGCCCGGCCATCAGCTCGTCGAGCAGCACCAAGCGCGGGCGGAGCATGAGCACGCGAAGGAAATCGAGCAGTTTGAGGTGTCCGGTCGGCAACTTGCGCGGCGAGAGATCGGCCGCGTCCGCAAGGCCAAGGAGATCCAGCTTCTCGTGGGCCTCGCGCCGCGCCTCGCCGGCCGAAAGTCCGCGGCAGAGACCTCCCACCATGACGCCTTCGATACAGGTGAGGTCAACAATTGGATGCGGACGCTGGAACGTCCGAACCAGTCCCATCCGCGCCCGCTCGGCAGTGGAAATTCCCGCAAGATCAATCCCCGCGAAACGAACGGAACCGGCGTTCGGCGGGTATACGCCGGTCAACACGTTGATCAGCGTGCTCTTGCCGGCGCCATTCGGCCCGATCAATCCAACAATGCCGCGGCCCTCGATGGCGAAGGAGACTTCGACAAGCGAGCGCACGGCGCCAAAGGATTTCGCTACGCCATCGAGTTCGAGGAGGGCGGTCATGCATCCCTCGCCGCGAGACGTTCCGCGGATCGGCTCGACAGCATCTGCCACAATCGATATGCCATGAAGCAAAGGCCGCGTGGGTCGGTCATCACGATGGCAACGACGGAAAAGCCGAGGATCATCACATCCCAGCCGCCCGCGGCCCCAAAATAGGCATTCGCCGTTGCGTCGATCGTCTCGTAGAAGATCGCGCCGACGATCGGGCCGATGAGGAACCCGGTTCCCCCGACCACCGCGATCAGCGCTATCGTGATCGAAAGCTCGAGGCCGGCAAGAAAGTTCGGGTCGGCAAACCCGATGAAGAATACATAAAACACGCCGCCGACCGCGGTCAGCGCGGCGCTCAGGCAGAAGGCGAGCACCTTGATCCACGCCACACGGACACCGGCAGCGGCCGCAGCAGCCTCGCTGCTCTTGATCGCGGCGATGTAATAGCCAAGCCGGCTGCGCTTTACGAGGTCGAGGAACAGTGTCACAGCCGCCAGCAACGTGATGGCGATTAGGTAATAGACGCGCACATTGGTGAATTCGAGCTTTTCCGGCGCGTCGTGCGCGAAGGAAATGGCGATCCCGCTCGGGCCGGCAGTGATTTGGTCATAGTGAAGGATGAGCGAAAGAACAACGGCACCCGCCGACAACGTCGCCAACGTGAAATAAGGTCCAGATCGGA
>JAKAPE010000115.1 GCA_021811945.1 Pseudomonadota bacterium
ATTCTTGAATATTCGGGCCCCTTGCTGGCGCTGCTGCGTTGGGCCGCGATGATGAAGCAATTCATCCTCTACACCATCTTCGCCAACGTTCTGCTCATTCCGTGGGGCCTTTCGCGCCAGGGCGCGGCAATCGGCGCGCTGGGGTCGGCCGCGGCCCTGCTCGGCAAGCTTCTTATCGTCGCGGCGGCGGTCGTGTTCGTCGAAACGGCGCAGTCGCGGCTGCGCTTTTACCGCTATCAGGAGCTGCTAGCCGCTTCCTTCGTGTTCGCAATTTTGTCCATCGTCGGCACGCAATTGAGCTGAACATGCTCGTCGCCCATCTCGATCCGCTCGCTGCGTCGATTTTCAGTCTGATGGCGATCGCGAGCCTGCTGCTCGCGTTCGTCATGCTCGGCTCGCAGTGGCTGAACAACTATCTCTATGCCTTCGCCGCCGAGTCGTGGGTGATCGCAATTCTTTCGGCCACCGTCGGCCTCTACAGCGGCTACCCGGAACTTTATCTGATAGCCGCCCTGACCGCGTTGTTCCGCGGGCTGTTTCTTCCCTACCTGTTGTGGCGGATCATCCGCCGGCTAAATGTGACGCGGGAAATCCACGAAATTCTGCGGCCGAGCTCGGCACTGGTGGTGGGCGCCCTTTGCGTCGTTTTTGCCCTTGCGGTCGGATACCGCGTCGGCCAGTCCCTCGGCCTCGCCGCAACGGTGGCGGTCCTGGCTCTGACTGTGATGCTGTCCATGAAGCTGATCGGCTTCCTGATGCTCGCCGTGCGTCACGAGGCGATCAGCCAAATCCTCGGTCTGCTGGTGCTCGAAAACGGCGTGTTCCTCGGCGCGCAAATCCTCGTTCCGGGAATGCCGACGCTCATCGAGATCGTCATTCTGTTCGATCTTCTCATCGTCGTGGCGTGCTTCGGTGTGCTCGTACAGCTCCTGCTCGCGCATGCGGGAACGACCAGCAGCCTGGAACTCAACCGTCTGGTGGGATGACGATGATCGGCCCTCTGCTTCTGACGATGATGAGTGCACCGGCGGCGGCCGTTCTCGGCTGCCTGGCGTTCCGCGACAGGCGCATAGCCGAGCAATTGAATCTGGCGGCGAGCGTTGTCGTCTTTGCCGCCGCGGTGCCTTTGACGATGCTCAGCGCGGGCGGCCCCTATTCCTTCTGGCGGGATTACATCGTCGTCGACATGCTCGGCGCCTGGATCGTTCTGTGCACCGCGATTGTTTATCTGCTCGCTTCCATTTATGCCGTCGGCTACATGCGGCTCCTGCGCGAAGACGTGGAGAGGTTGTGGAGCTTCTATGCGCTGTTTGCGGGATTCGCCCTGACGATTCTGGCAAGCGCCATCATGAACAATGCCGGGCTCTACTGGATCGCCATCGAACTGACAACGCTCGTCTCCACCTTCCTGGTCGGGTTCGAACACGACGCGGAGAGCGTCGAGGCGGCATGGAAATACATCATCATCGTATCGGCCGGCATCAGCCTGGCGCTGCTCGGCACCGTATTTTTCTACTGGAGCGGCAGTTTCGCCCTGGGTCCGGTTTACGACATGACATGGAGCACTCTGCAGCGGACCGCGCCGAAGATGAACTCGATATTGGTTACGCTCGCTTATCTGCTCGTGCTGGTCGGATATGGAACCAAAGTCGGCCTCGCGCCGATGCACAGCTGGCTGCCTGACGCCCACAGCGAAAGTCCGACCCCGGTTTCGGCCATGTTGTCGGGCGCGCTCCTCAACGCCGCCATGCTTGGGATCGTGCGGTATCTCGCGGTTTGCGACGCGGCGGGCGTGGGACGCTTCGCGCGCACGGTGCTTGTCGCGCTCGGCGTCGTCTCGCTCGTGGTTGGCGCGTTGTTCATCGTCCGCCAAGGCGGAATCAAGCGGCTCATGGCCTATTCCAGCGTCGAGCATATGGGTGTTGTCGCCCTTGGCTTCGGCTTCGGCGGGTTGTTTGGCGTTGGCGGCGCGCTCTACCACATGCTCAACCATTCGCTGAACAAGTCGCTGATGTTCTTCGGCGCCGGCAATATCATGCGCGCCTACGGCACCAAGGAGATCGGTCACATTCGCGGCGTGGGGGCGCGTTACCCCGTTCAAGCAAGCCTTTGGCTTGCCGGCGCCGTCGCGATCACCGGCGCCCCGCCGTTCGGCCTGTTCCTCAGCGAGTTTGTCATCCTGCGCGGTGGCATCGAGGGGAATTTCGGCTGGGCGGTCGCCGCCATGATCGTGCTGTTGATCGTAATCTTTGTCGGCTTTTTGAGTCATTTCCGCGCCATGTATTTTCAGCCGGCGCCACTGTCGGCCGGCGGACCGTCGGCGATCAGCTGCTGGTGCGTGACGCCGATGTGGCTCGCGCTTGCGCCGCTGTTGTTGTTCGGTCTGTGGTGGCCGTCCGCCATGTGGGAGCACTTCTCGGCAATTTCTCGCGTTCTCACCGGCCTCTCGCCATGACCGCGCCGCCGCACATATGGGTCGAGCCGGAGCATCTGAGAGACGCCGCGAGGCGTCTGCGTGAGACCGGCGGGCGTTTGCAGATGGCCTATGCCTGGTACTCCGAGCCGAGCCGCCTCGAATTGCGCTATGTCGCGACCGAAGCCGGTCAGTCCCACTTTGCGGTGTGGCGTTGCGCGCCGAACGGCGCCGCGCCCAGTCTGGCCGGCATCTGGCCGCTGACCGGCTGGTACGAACGCGAGATTACCGACTTGTTCGGCCTTGTTTTCAGCGAGCATCCAGAGCCGCACCGGCTGATGCTGCATGAGGGCGTCAATCCTATTCGGCCTCCGTTCGATCCGGATTATCCCGCGCAAACACCGCTCGAGGCCGAACTGAAGCAGCAGTCTGTTCCGGAGGTAGCCGGCGCCACGGCCGATGTCCAACTGCTGCCGTTTGGTCCGGTGCGGGCCGATGTATTCGAATCCGGCGAATTCCTGTTCTTCTATGTCGGCGAATCAATTTTGCATTATCAGCCCCGCTTGTTTTTCAAGCATCGCGGCATGGAAAAGCGATTTGAGGGCCTTGCCGCCGAGGGCGGCATCGTCCTCGCGGAGCGAATCTCCGGCGTGGCAAGCGTCGCGCACGTTTTGGCCTATTGCCAAGCCGTCGAGGCGGCGGCGACTTGCGTTGCGCCGCCGCGCGCCCGTTTTCTGCGCGTGCTGCTCGCGGAAATGGAGCGCCTGTACAATCATCTGCATTATCTCGGGCACCTCTGCCACACCACGACGCTGAAGGTCGGGGAGGCGCAAGGCAAGCTCCTGGAAGAACGCGTGAAACAGCTTAATGCGAGGCTCACCGGTAGCCGTTTTCTGCGCAACATTCTGACCGTCGGCGGCCTGCGCCGCGATCTTTCGCCCAAAGGGTGGCTCGAAGCGGAGCTTAAGACGCTGCAAGAGGACTTCTCGGTTTACGCGCGGCACCTGGAGAACACGGACAGCCATCTCGACCGGCTGATCACCACCGGCATTCTCGAACAGCGCGTCGCGTTCGATCAGGGCGCTACCGGCCCGGTCCAGCGGGCCTCCGGTTTCGACCGCGATGTGCGTCGCGATCATCCCTATGCGGCCTATGCCGAGTTGCCGCTAACGGTGCCGGTTCGCGATGCCGGCGACGCCCACGCGCGCGCGCAAGTCCGCATGGCCGAAATCGACGCCAGCATTGCTGTTGTTCAGCACGTCCTCTCCCTGCTGCCGGACGGACCGATCAAGGCGGACTGCGAAGTGCCCCCGGGTTCGGAAGGACTGGGCTTTACCGAGTCGCCGCGGGGCACCTTGTTCTATGCTGTTCATTTCGATCAGCGGGGAAGACTCGCCCGGGTGAAGATTAAGTCGCCGTCGTTCTCGAACTGGCGCGTTTTTCCCTTCACGGTGCATGGCAGCAACATGATGGATTACGCGATCAACGAAGCGAGTTTCGGACTCACGATTGCCGGTTGCGACCGCTAGGAGAGAATAGTGCCGCTCTGGACTTTGTTGGGCTTGAGGCAGGGGAAGCAGACGGCACCGTGGCCATTGGCGGAAGGTGCTGACGGCCAAGCCGCGTTCATCGGCATGCCGAGATACAACTCCGACCGTTGCACCGAGGAGTGTCGGGCTTGCGCCGATGTTTGCCCGACCAAAGCCATTACGATTCGTCTACAGGCGGCGGAAAGCGGGCGGCTCGACATCGATTACGGCCGCTGCATTGTCTGTCAGCTCTGCACTGAGACCTGCCCGACGGGCGCAATGACGCGGTCCTCCGATTGGGCGTTCGGCGCGCGACGGCGGCAGGATCTCGTCTGGCAAAGCTCGCCGTTCGAGCCGTCTTCCGCCGATCGCGCCAGCCGGCGCGGGTTTCGCCGCAGCCTGCACGTCCGCCATGTGGACGCGGGATCGTGCAACGGATGCGAATCGGAGCTGCAGGCATTGAATAGTCCATTCTACAACCTGCATCGGCTCGGGATCTTCTTTACCGCTTCGCCGCGTTTTGCCGATCTGCTTCTGGTGACCGGGCCGGTCACCTATGCGATGCTGACCCCGTTGCGCGCCACCTACGAGGCGATGCCGGAGCCGCGCTGGGTCATGGCCATCGGCACCTGCGCGGTTTCCGGCGGCATTGCTGAGGGCGGCTACGCGTCGGGCCACGGTCTCGACGGCGTCCTCCCCGTCGATGTCTACCTGCCCGGCTGCCCGCCCAATCCGGCAGCCATCATTCATGCCTTGCTGATGTTCCTCGATCGTCTGCCGCAACGCGTTCAGGGAGGACGCCTTGGCGAATGAGTTTTTGGCAGCGGGTTTCACCGCATGGCTTGTTGCCGCGGTCGTCGCATTGAGCGGACGGGCGCTGATCGCCGCGCGTCTCTTGCTCTTCATCGGCAGCATCGCCGGCATTGGCGCCGTCATCATGGGATTGCCTGCAGGCACCACCGCCGTCGTCTTACCGACGGAGTTGGCCGGACAACCGGTCAGGTTTTTTCTCACTGCGGACGCGCTGTGGCTTCTCGGCTTCGGCTTGGCTCCGGCCGCGCTGGCGTGCGCGCTGTCAACGCCATCGCCCCGCGGTCAGGCCGGCTGGCTGTTCGGAGCGGCCATGAGCCTTATCGGCGCGCTGGGCGTTTTCGGCATCCAACATGCCGCCGGCTTCTTCATTGCGTGGGAGATCATGAGCTTCGGCGGCGCCCTCATGATTCTCAGCGAACGGCTGTCCGCTGACGCGGGCCGGCCCGTGCTGTTCATGCTGAGTCTTCTGGAAACAGGCACCGTCGCGCTCGTCGCCGCCGTGTTGCTGCTGGCGTTTGGCGCCCACAGCCTCGAATTGGATGCTTTTCGCACCGTCGCCCCGGCATTGCCGGCAGGGCTTGCCGCAGTGGTGGGCCTTTTGCTCATCCTCGGGTTTGGCGCGAAGCTCGGCCTGCTGCCATTTTACGAGTGGTTTCCCGACGCCTATGGCGCCGGCAGCGGGACGTCGGGAGTAATACTGTCGGGGATCGTACTCAACGGCGTCTTTTTCGGATTGAGCCGGGGATTGCTCGATTGGCTGCCGGCTCAAAACGCCATCGTCATCTTCGACCTCGGCATGTTTCTTCTGATCGCGGCGGTGCTGACCGCGATCTTGAGCGCGCTCTACGCTTTTCAGCAGGAGGATTGGCGTTCGCTGTTGAGTTTCTCGTCGGCCGAGAACGCCGCGATCGCCGTCGCGATGCTCGGCGCCGCGTTGATGTTTCGCGGCGACGGTGAGCGCGAGCTTGCCAGCCTCGCCTGGACGGTCGCTCTGCTGCATTTGGCCGGCCATGCGTTGGCCAAAGGCGGCTTGTTTCTGACCGCCGACGGCGTCTATCGCGCCACTGCCGGCTATACGATCTTTCACTCCGATCTGTTGCGGCGCAGCTCCTGGATGTTCGGGCTTGGCGCCTTGTTCGCCGCCATGAGTCTCGCCGCGATGCCGCCGCAGGCAGGATTCGTCAGCGAGTGGTTTGTCTTTCAAACGGTATTCCAGGGCTTTCGTCTCGGCGCGCTCAGTGGCCGACTGGTGATGGCGCTTGCCGGCGCGGGATTGGCCCTGACCGTTGCCGTCGCATTCGCGACTTTCGTGAAGGTGTTCGGCTTGGGACTGCTTGGGCGCTCGGCACGATCGGTTGCGCCGGTCTCCTGGGGATCGGCCGTCGCTGTCGGCGTGCTTGGGGCCGGCGTCATCGCTCTTGCCGTCGGCATGCCCGCCTGGCTCAATGCCCTGCGCATTGCCATCGGATCCGAGTTCGGCACGCAGGCGGCGCGCCAAATGCATGTCGGACTTCTGCTGGTGCCGCTGACCGCGAAATTCGCCTTCATCTCGCCAACCCTGCTCGTGGTCGTCATGCCGCTTCTCGCCATCATTCCGATCGCCCTTCTGCTGGCGAATAGGCGATACCAAGTGCGCCGCGTGCCGGTCTGGTACGGCGGCTTCGATCAGGATCCCGAGCGGGCGTCGACGACCGCCTTGACCTTCTCGAATGCGCTGCGAACTTTCTACAGCTTCGTGTACCGCCCAACTCTGAAGATAGAGAAAGAAGCGCGCGGGCCGGAATATTTCGTCCATCGGCTGCGATTCAGCCACGAGGTGGCGCCGATTTTCGGGCCGTACCTGTTTGCCCCGCTCACGCGCGCCATATATTACCTCGCCGAAAAGCTCAGAGCACTGCAGTCCGGACACCTCAATTTTTATCTCGCGCTCATTGGCGGATTGTTGGTTATCATTCTGGCCTTGACCCTGCCGTAGGGATGTTCCGCAAGGCGAACATGCGGCCGTTCACCTATTTCGAACGGACTTTGCTGCAAGACTTGCCGCTTACGCGGCTCGCCTGACTTCGTCCGCGAGGGCGCGGTAGGACAGCGCCTCGGCAAGGTGAATGCGGCCGACTTTTTCAGTGCCGTCGAGGTCGGCCAGCGTGCGGGCGACGCGCAGTACGCGGTGGTAGCCGCGGGCCGAGAGCCGCATGGCGTCCGCAGCTTCGCGCAACAGCGACAGGCCCCTGCCATCCGGCCGCGCCACGTCTTCGAGGACGGCACCAGAGACCGCGGCGTTGCAGCGGATGTGCGGCAGTCCGATCGAGGCATAGCGCGCCGCCTGACGCGCGCGGGCGAGCGCAACGCGTTCGGCGACCTCGCGGCTGCCCTCAGCGGGCGGCGGCAGGATGAGGTCAGCGGCGGTCACCGCCGGCACCTCGATATGCAGGTCGATGCGGTCTATCAACGGACCGGAGATGCGCTCCTGGTAGGCGGAGACGCAGCGCGCATTGGGTCCGCGGCGGCAAGCATAGCCGGGCTCGGCGGCGCGGCCGCAGCGGCACGGATTCATCGCCGCAACCAGCATGACGCGCGCCGGATAGGTCACGCGATGGTTGACGCGGGCGATCGAAACCTCGCCGGTCTCCAGTGGCTGGCGCAGCGAGTCGAGCACCTGCGGCTGGAACTCCGGAAGCTCGTCCAAAAACAGTACGCCATGATGGGCGAGCGAGACTTCGCCGGGCCGCGCATGAAGGCCGCCGCCGACCAGGGCCGGCATGCTTGCCGAATGATGCGGAGCGCGGAAGGGTCGCCGGTTGGTCAGCGCGCCGCCTTTGATCTCGCCGGCGACCGAGGCGATCATCGAGACTTCGAGCAACTCGGCCGGCGCAAGCGGCGGCAGGATCGAGGGCAGCCGAGCGGCGAGCATCGATTTCCCGGCACCGGGCGGACCGACCATGAGCAGATTGTGGCCGCCGGCCGCGGCCACTTCGAGTGCTCGCTTGGCGCTTTCCTGACCTTTGATGTCGGCAAGGTCGAGGGCGGCGCCCTCGACTTCGAGGATTTTTGGCTGCGGGCGTGAGAGAACCTGCGTACCCTTAAAATGATTGGCGAGCTGAACCAGGGATGATGCCGCAACGATCTCGATGTCGGGGCTTGCCCAGGCCGCTTCCGGCCCGCACGCGACCGGGCAGATCAAGCCCTCGCCGCGCGCGTTAGCGCCAATGGCGGCGGGAAGGACGCCGGCGACCGCGGCGATCGAACCGTCAAGGCCCAATTCGCCTAAGACGGCAAATCCCGACAACGCGTCGTGGGGAATGGCGCCGATCGCCGCCATCAGCCCGAGCGCGATCGGCAAATCGTAATGGCTGCCTTCCTTCGGCAGATCGGCGGGCGCCAGATTGACGGTAATGCGGCGCGCCGGCAACGCAAGCCCTGAGGCGATCATCGCCGACCGTACGCGCTCGCGGGCTTCGGAAACCGCCTTGTCTGGTAAACCGACGATGGTGAAGGCCGGCATGCCCGGCGCAATTTGGACCTGGACATCAACCGGTCGCACCTCGATGCCCTCGAACGCCACTGTGGAGACGCGCTGGACCATGTTTGCCCCCGAACCTCTGGGAACTTACCATGGAGCAAAGCCCGCGGGCGATTATGTCTCTTGCAAACCATGCCTAAGGATGGTAGGTGCAACCCCGGATGGAATATCCAGGGAATCCGATGCCCAACGCCCTCTATTACGGCGACAACCTCGCCGTCTTGCGCGACAGCATCGCGGACGAATCGGTCGATTTGGTCTATCTCGACCCGCCGTTCAACTCGAACGCCTCCTATAACGTACTGTTCAAGGCGCCGACCGGGGAACAGTCGCAAGCGCAAATCGAGGCTTTCGAGGACACCTGGCACTGGAACGAACATGCGGAACGCGCTTTCGACGACGTGATACACAGCGGCAACGCGGAAGCCGCAAACATGCTCAAAGCTATGCGTTCGTTCTTAGGCGAGAACGACATGATGGCGTACCTCGCTATGATGGCTGTCCGCTTGATTGAATTGCATCGCGTTTTGAAGCCGACCGGATCAATATATCTGCACTGTGATCAAACTGCGGGATCGTACCTTAAAGTTCTTTTGGATGCTGTGTTCGATCCGACGAACTTCCGCAATGAAATTATCTGGAAGCGTAAAGCGGGGCGGGGAGAGACGAACAAGGCCGCAATCCGGTTTGGCGTAAGCCATGATGTGATTTGGTTCTATGGCAAGAGCGCCGATGCGGGCTTCCTCCGGCAATATCGCGAAAGCAATCCAGAGTACATCGCGTCAAAGTTTACTCACAAAGAACCGGACGGCAGGATATATCGACTTGACAATATCACGAGTCCATCGCCTCGCCTGAACCTTTGCTACGAGTACAAGGGCTATAAGCCGCCGCCGAATGGCTGGGCCGTCTCGCTCGAACGCATGAAGGAAATGGACGCCGGAGGCCGGTTATATCTGCCGGAAAACAAGAGTCAGCGTATACAACGGAAAAGATACTTGGATGAGCTTGAAGGCGAAACCGTCGATACTCTTTGGGACGACATCGCCCCTATAAATTCTCAGGCGCAGGAACGACTCGGCTATCCGACGCAAAAACCGATTGCGCTTCTGGAACGTATTATTGCTGCATCATCGAGCGTCGGCGACCTTGTGCTAGACCCATTTTGCGGCTGCGGGACAGCGGTTCACGCCGCGCAAAAACTCAATCGCCAGTGGATCGGAATCGACATCACGCATCTAGCCATCGGCCTGATCGAGCGCCGGCTGAAAGACGCCTTCCCCGGAATCCAATTCGAGGTTCACGGCACGCCGAAAGATTTTGCCGGCGCAGAAGATTTGGCCAAGCGCGACAAATTCCAATTTCAGTGGTGGGCTGTCACTCTCATCAACGCCGTACCCTATGGCGGCAAGAAGAAAGGTGCGGATACTGGCATCGACGGCTACTACTACTGCAAGCCGGACGGCAAAAAAACCGAAGCCGGGATTGTCTCAGTCAAGGGCGGCGAAAGCGTCCATCGCAACGCCGTTGGCGAACTGCGCGGCGTCGTAGAGCGCGAGAAAGCGCCGCTGGGCGTGCTGATCACGCTGCGGGAACCTACTGGCCCCATGAAAGCGGAAGCCGCGTCGACAGGCTATTTCAAGACGCCATTCGGACAGTTCTCTCGCTTGCAGATCGCGACTGTCGCTGATCTGTTAGACGGCAAGCTGCCGAAGCTGCCGCCGCAGGAAATAGGCGGCGGCTATAAGCAGGCTCCGAAAGAGGATACGGCAAGACAGGGAAAACTCATTTGACTTTCAATCTTGAGCGCAAAGCACGCGAGCTAGGCCAAGGCGATCCGAACGCTTGGCGATACGAGGTCGCGGCCAATGATCCCGCGCCTCGGCAATTCGGCTGGCGGGAGGCGCTATTCCTCGGCCTTCTGGCCTTCACGCTGATCGGCGCGGCGATGCTGGCGTTTTTCGGGTGACGGCTTTGCCCTGGCGACCGTCCGCAGTGCATCTTTGAACCGTTCCTCGTTATCGTCGCAGCCGAGTTCGCAGGCGGCTTTGCGGAAGGCGCGGAGTTGGGATTTCTGCACGCTCTCCACATTTTCTCTTGTATTGTGGACAGGTTTTGCCACTAGCACTTGTCCAAGGATTGTGAATCACATAACCGGACAGATAGGGAACGCTCCGCCCGAATGCTGGTTCGGGCGGAGCGCCACACTTACCGGGGCGTGGCGAAACTGGTAGCCGCAGCGGTCTTTAAAACCGCTTCCTCACAGGATTGCGGGTTCGAGTCCCATCGCCCCGACAAGCTTTCCAGGTCATCCTTGCGGGTGACCTTTTTCATTAGCCCAAGTGATTCGACCATGTCCAATCTGTCAAATCGGACTCGCCAAGGCAAGGATTAAATCGAATAATAAAGGGGGTTTTTATTCGACAAATTCGGTCGCGTATGTCGGATCAACTACCAAGGCGAAGGCCGGGGCGTCCTAGAAAGCCCCCAGATGCGGATCAAACGTTCGAAGTGACGCTCCCGCGCCACCATTATGATTATCTTGAGTTTCTGGCAGTCAAAAAACGGCGACTTGGCATCACGGCAAAACAAGCCGCAGAGTTCATTCTCATCCGCGAGTTGGACGCCCTCTTCCGCGCCGACTACCATGCCAAGGAAATCCCGGAAGAATGAGCTGGCGGGGATGCCGCCAACGGCGGGAGTCAACTTATGCCCGATAAGTCAACCGCTTGCCGACGATGCCTTTGAGCGCCTTCTCGGCGCGCATGGCATCATCGATTCCAAGCCGCACGCGGTTCGAATATCGAAAATCGAACTCGGCAAGATAGCGATGCAAGTGCTTCTCGCCGCAATGCTGGTAGACGCCGGTCATGCCGCGCTTGAAGATCGAATAGTAGCCCTCGACCGTGTTGGTGTGGATCAGCGGCAAGCCGTCCGCAGGATAGCGCACGTATTCGTCCTTTTCGTGGGCTACCGTTTCGTGACTGGCGACGCCGGTGTGCGCCTTCAACTGCTTGTACCAGCTTGCCGCATCGGTCATGACCGCGCTCTCGCGGTTGACGTTGGCGCGGATGACCGGGAGCAACTGGCCTAGCGTGGTGCCTTCCACATGGAAGCTGCGGGCCGACCCGCCGCGCTCGACCAGCGTGAGGACAGTACGGCCGAAGCTGCCCATGCCGCGATGCGCCCGTTTCGGCGCGCCTTCAATCCGGCCTTGCGCCGTCTCGTCGATCTCGATAACGCTGCCAGTGCCGCCCATGGGCGACAGCTTGCCGTCGCGCATGGCCTCGCGGATGCGGTGCGACAGGAACCAAGCGGCCTTATAGGTGATCCCAAGGACGCGATGGAGTTGATGCGAGGAAATGCCCTTCTTCGAACAGCAAAGCAGATAGACCGCTTGCAGCATCTTGTGGAGCGGGATACGGCCGTGCTCGAAAACGGTCCCGACCTTGACCGTGAACTGCTTGCGGCAGGCGTTGCACTTCCACAATCCCATGCGGGCCGCGCGGCTGCCGTCGTGGCTCACGCCCTTGCGCAGCTTGGTCGCGTTGCCGACAACGCCGCAATGCGGGCAGATCGCGCCGTCCGGCCAAAGCGTGCTTTCGAGGTATTCGAAGGCTGCAACCTCAGAGTGAAACGGCATTTTCGACAGGGTAGACATGGCTGATCTCCAATGGAATCAGCCTACTACATATCGAAATGGTTTGCAAGAGATATAATCGCCAGCCCGCGACAAGAACAATTGTAGAACAAACGGCCCCCGAAACTCGGGACTTTAACCTTCCGCGAAAGCGGCTAGTGTCCCGATTCCGAGGTTCGCGCCGGACGCAGTACACCGCGCGCAGCAAGAGGCCGGAAAGCCGCTGGAACAGGTGGTAGGTTTTAGCCGGTTTTCGACCGTGAAGCTCGGTCATTCCGTGACACAAAACGCGTTCGTCGGCATGCATCCGGCCCCCGGGTCCGACGGTCAATTTCCTCGGCGGCGCCGCAAGCGGACATAGAGCGCGCCTTGCCCGCCGTGAAAGGCATGGGCATCCTCGAAGCCGACCACAAAGGAACGAAATTCCGGCAGTGAAAGCCAGATCGGCACTTGCCGCCTGAGCACGCCGCGCACCACAACGGCGTCGTGCCGGTGCTGATCCAAGGATTGCCGCAAGCCTTGTCCTGTTCCTTTGCCGGTAACGACGAGCACAATTCTTGCGCCTGCGGCCTGCGCGCGACGCAGGAAGTCCACCAGAGCTCGATGCGCCTGGTGCTGCGTCAAGCCATGCAAGTCGATGCGGGCATCAATGAGTTCGCGGCCGCGCACGACCCGCTGTCTGAGCCGCCGACCGAGCGGTGCAAGCGGCGGCGACTGTTCGGCGGGTGGCGCCTCACGCCGTGCGGCGGGCCGAGAAGACGTGGGCGCGGCCGCGTCGTCGGCGACCGCGGATGGTTGCGCTTTATCGCGCGGACCGGAAAGCGGTGCGATCGAACGCGTGAAGCCGCTCCATAATGCGCGTTCTTCCTCGCTTATTTGACGACGATGCCTCATCGCTTTTGCCGCATATTCTGTTTTCCATTGCCTCCTCGCTTGCCGAGATCGGACAGCAGCACCCGATTGCAGGTTCCGCCACTTGCGGGATCAGCTTTATTGTCCGGCTTCGGTTGCGATGACTTTCCAATTGGGATCACGCGAGGAAATGTCGCGCGCGAAGGTCCACACATCGGTCACGTCGGTGACCCGCTCGGCGTTTCCCTCGATCACTGCTCCCGAACGGTCGCGCGTGACGGAAATGAGCTTGGAGACGAAACGCACGGTGATCTGGGCCGTACGGTTGCGCAATTCGGCAGCAGCGATGGTCGTCCCGTCGATCGACACGAAACGCATATCCGCGGTTTCGCCGCGGCTTTCGCGTTGGCCGATCGCAGCATCGAAGCCGTCGTAAACCTCGCGCGAAAGCAGCCCTCGCAATTGGCGGCGACCGCCTTGGGCAAACGCGGTC
>JAKAPE010000116.1 GCA_021811945.1 Pseudomonadota bacterium
ACCAAGCAAATCGGTTTTCGAGAATATGCGGCAAGCATTCGCCGATCCGCAGCGAAAGCCGGTGGCCGAGAGAGGTTCAAGCGAAAGGTGGCAACCAGCCTTCAGCGATCTCGTTGCCATTGGTACGATCATAGCGGCTGGCATCATGTGGTACCAACAGCCAACGTGGCAGATCGGCATACCCTTTTCGGTCTTCGTGATTGCCTTAGTGGTATTTGCCGCGAAGCGCCATCAATCACATCCGTTCTGGCGTATTCTTGTCGCGTTATGCGTAATTGGGTTTTATATTTGGGCAGCATCATGGCCGACTTGGCAGAGCTTTCGATCTGATTATCCTAATGCAGCGTTACAATGGCCTATTACTTTCAATCCCACGGACGGTGCCGACCTTACAGATTATTCGCTTGCTCCTATCCAATCTCGCATGGATCGTTTTATCTTTGCCTGCAATATGCAGCAGCCGAAATCGATGGCAGAGGACGCAGATAACAGAGATCAACTGCGAAAAAACGTACAAGGGTGGGCCGACACCATAGGGGTCGCGGTGTCATTCAGCAAAATCACGGATGGAATACAGGTGACGGTCGAGGCAAAGACCGATGATGCCAAGGCGTGGTTTGCGTCAATGGGACTTTTGCCTGGGGTCACAAAGGTCTTTCTGCAAAGCCGATGGCTTGTCGGGCGACAGATCATCGTCGCCTTTGCCAAAGTACCTAAAAACTACCCGCTCAAATTGTCGGCGATGGTTCCTGATCCTACTGATCCGCGCATTGGATATGCCGAAGATCAAATTGCACAGATCATCGGCGCGGGAAAAGGGGCGTGCTCCCTGATCTAAATTTCCTCCAATGCCACCCCGTCTAGCTCTAGGGCCGCAAGGCATGCCAGAAACCATATTGCCGGGAACGTCCCGCGCTTGAGTTTATTCGTGACCGAGGCTTCCGTTTCGGTCTTGAAGCCGTGCCGCTTGAGCCGCTTCGCCAGTTCGGCATAGGTGACCTCAGAATCTCGCAGCTTGTGCTTGAGGAAGGCGGCGGCGCGTTCCGCCCATTCTTCTTCGGACTTGATGTTCATGGAGCCATGCCCTATTGCATGAGGTAGGCTATCACATATGATATTTTGCGCTTGACTGTCAATGCCTATCGGATATGATAGCTCACATAGACGATAGGTGCGCCGATGGCCCAACACTTCCTGCTTTCCCCCGCCGCCAAGACCCTCTCGCTGGCGTCGGTTTTCACCATGAAGGATGCCGACGCGGAAATGACCTTCCGCCGCATCCGCTGGCATGAAACCAACGGCGAGCCGGTTTGCCCGCACTGTGGCGGGACCGACGCCTATGACTGCCGACGCTTGAAGGGTGCGCCCCGGTTCCGCTGCCGAAGCTGCGGCAAGGACTTTTCGATCACGAGCGGGACGCTGTTCGCCAACCACAAACTGCCGCTGCGGGCCTATCTCGCGGCCATCGCGATCTTCTGCAATGAGGTCAAGGGCAAGTCGGCGCTGGCCCTGTCGCGCGACCTCTGCGTCTCATACAAGTGCGCTTTCGTGCTGTTGCACAAGCTGCGGGAGGCGATGGCAGCGGAACTCAAGGGCCGCGTGGTCGGCGGCGATGGCAAGGTCGCGGAAGTGGACGGCGGCTATTTTGGCGGCTACGTCAAGCCGGCGAACCTGAGAGAGAACCGTGTCGATCGCAGGCTTGCCCGCCATCAAACCGGCAAGCGCAAGGTCGTGGTCGTGGTCCGCGAGCGCGGCGGCAATTCGGTGCCAGCGGTATTCAAGTCCGAAGCGAGCGCTATGAACTTCCTCAAGTCCCGCGTCGCTCCCGGCACGATCTTGAACGCCGACGAAGCCGGCTCATGGGAGGAATTGCACAAGCGTTTCGAGGTCCGCCGCATCAACCATGAGGAAGCCTTTTCGCTGGACGGCGCTTGCACCAATTGGGCAGAGGAATTTTTCAGCCGCATGCGGCGCGCCGAGATCGGGCACCATCACCACATCGCCGGCCCGTACCTGCTCCGCTATGCCCAAGAGGCGTCATGGCGGGAGGATAACCGGCGCGTGTCGAACGGCGATCAGGTGGACCGCATTTCCAAGCTGGCGATGGCGAGCAAGCCGAGCGTAGATTTCTGCGGATATTGGCAGCGGCATTTAGAGGCTACGTCTTAGGCGGGTCGCGGAAGTCCTCTTGCCGCATTTCCGAAAGCTTGGCGATCAGCACTTGGCGGGCGACTTCTCGCTCGTCTTTCCCGAGCAGCGTATTTCGGGACAGCCATCCGAGATATTTCCAAACCTGCGGAGGCGGAGTGAAACGCACTTCGCCAGCTTCTTCCGGCTTTACGTCTGAGGCTTCGGCCATTATGCGACCAGCGGATAACCGTCAAAATTCGACGGCCAAGCGCGGATAGCCGTCAAAAGCTGACGTTTGACCGTCAAATATTGCGGAAATTGGCTTGAAAGGCGAGTCGAATCGTGGCAAAAATGCCATCCGTACATAGGATGCGAACGCGCGGCGTTTTACGGATTGACTCCGTTTCACGAAATGCGCTTGAAAAAGAAAGAAAAGGGGCGGCAAAAATGCCGCCCCAAGTCGGGAAGTACCGGGCCGCTATTGCGGCTTTGCAGTCCGGAGGCCCGTAGCGAACTACAGGCCCACCAGCGTCGCCACCTCTTTGGGACGGTTCCTTTGATAGGGGGTCACCGTTCCGCAGGACGACGCGAATCAAGTTATAGCAAAACTTCACTAGGCCGGGCACCATGATTAGTGTCCGCTTCCTTGTGGATTACGTAAACATGGACCGCACGTACCCCCAATCCAACGTTGATGGTTTCTTCGGTCCACATCGGACGACGGCAAATGTGGCCCGGTCAGGCTCCCGGCAAGCGCCACACCGTCACCCCCTTCCGCTTCCCCTCCCGCTTCACCCGGCCCCGATGCTCTTGCATCCGCAGGGAATGAATGAGCCGGTTGGTGAGCCCCTTGGTCAGCACGGCGTCGCCCAAATCCATGCCCTTCGCGGCCATGAGGGCGCGCGCCAATTCGCGAGTATCGAGCGACCCGCTCTTGGCGAGAGCGGCGGAACAGATCGCCCACGGTTCGCCCCTGCGGAACAGCCGGTAGCTGTCAATGTACTTGGCGATGTCGGACGGCTTCCCCGAGGCGGCGAAGATACGGATGGTTGCTTCGACGTGCGCCAGGTCCAGCCTGGCTTGGGCCAACTGCCGCTCATAGAGCTTGATCGAGGCGGCGATCTCGGCGCGCTTGCGCTGCAACGTGGTGACGGTGCGGATTTCGGGCATAACCGCCCGAATCTAGGCGCAGAAGGGCTCGACCGCTTGTGGCGCTTGCGCCATAATACCGGATTATCCCCCTGAAAAACTTGACGTGAAATTCGTGCTCGAAGCCGATGACCGCGAGACCCGGCGCGTTCTCGCCCTGCTCGACCTCGGCCCGCCGTTCGAAATCATCACGGCGCCGCCCGTTGGGCCGCGGACCAAACCAAAGGCGCTCAATGTCGGGCTGGCATTCGCCCGCGGCGCGTTCACGGTCGTGCTCGACGCCGAGGACATGCCGGAGCCCGATCAGCTACGGCACGCTCTCGCGGCATTCGCGGCGGGAGGCGATCGGCTTGCCTGCGTGCAAGCCGCGCTGACCATCGACAACACCGCCGATAATTGGCTGGCAGGCATGTTTACCGCCGATTATGCCGGCCAGTTCGACGTCTTCCTGCCCTTCCTCGCAGCGATGCGTCTGCCGCTCCCGCTCGGCGGCTCATCGAATCATTTCCGCACCGCTGTGCTGCGGCGAATCGGAGGCTGGGATCCCTACAACGTCACCGAGGACGCCGATCTCGGCATTCGTCTTTGCCGCCTTGGCCTTCGCTCTGCGGTATTGCCCTCGGCGACCTATGAGGAGGCGCCGGCGCGTCTTGTATCGTGGCTCAGGCAACGCACGCGCTGGTACAAGGGCTGGATGCAGACTTGGCTGGTGCACATGCGGCGCCCGCACACGCTGTCGCGCGAACTCGGTATCGTGGGGGCCATAGCCTTTCAAATCCTCTTCGCCGGCAAGGTGCTTTCGGCCCTGGTGTATCCCCTCTTCCTGGCCGGACTAGCCTACGTGCTTTTCATCGCGCCGAAACTCTCGGCTGCCATGGCCGCAGACTCAGCCTTCACCGCGGTCATTATCTGCGGCTACGCCTCGACGATTGTGCCCAGTGTCGTCGGACTGAAACGGCGTCGACTTCTCGCTCACGCCTGGGTGCTGGTGCTGACGCCGCTTTACTGGATGCTGCTCTCGCTTGCCGCCTGGCGCGCTTTGTTGCAGCTCCTCTACGATCCGTATCGCTGGGAGAAGACCGAGCACGGGCTGGCAAGAACCACGCGCGTACCCGAGCCGGATTGAGCGCCAGGCGGGGACAGCGATATCCCCTCGCGCGCGTGGCGCACCTTTCCGCCCGCCGCGACCGTGGGGTAACCTCGGCGTTTCGCCGGCCGCTTTACACTCCGGACGAAGCAGAGCCCGCGTTGTCGTTGACGGCGGCCTGCATCGGAGCGGTCTTGGAGCCGCCCTTAGAGACGCCGACCAAGGCCGCCCGCAATATGCGCTCGCCGATCATGTAGCCGGGCTGCACCACTTCCACGATGCTGCCGGCCGGCACCGACAAATCCGGCACCTCGAACATCGCTTGATGGATGTTGGGATCGAATTTTTCGCCGCGCGGCGTGAACTGGCGCACACCGTTCTTGGCCAGCGCTTTGATGAGCTCGCGCTCGGTCAGCTCGACGCCCTCGATAAGCGCCTTGACACCCGGCTCGGCACTGGCGCGCAGCTCCGGCGATACCGCGTCGAGCGCGCGGCGCATATTGTCGGCCACGGCCAGCATGTCGCGGGCAAACGAGCCGACGCCGTAGAGCCGCGCCTCGGCGACTTCGCGTTCGGTGCGCTTGCGCAAGTTTTCCATCTCGGCGAGCGTGCGCAAGAGCTTGTCCTTCAACTCCGCCGCGATCGCCGTCGAGTCTGCCGGTGCAGCCGCCGGCGCTGCCGATTCGGCGGGTGGCGCAGAGGCCGGTGCGGTTATTGGCGCAGCGTTCGGCGAGGTAGCCTCCGGCGCGGCCGCCGCGTCGTCGGCACGAGCGGTCTGTTTCGTCATATCCATACCCATTGTCTCGTTGCCCGGCATATCAGGGTTCGGCCCGCAAAAATCAAGCGCGCTGGACGCGCCTTGTGGCAGGGGTAGGCGATGAAATGCACGCTGCGGGGACCGCCGGCGATGCCTCAATACCCAATACGTCCAGGCGCTTCATTGTCCGGCAAGCAGCCTGCTGACGACCTTGGCCGTATAATCCACCAAGGGGACGATGCGGGCATAGTTGAGCCGCGTCGGACCGATAACGCCGAGCACGCCGACGATGTGGCCGGAGGCATTGTGATAGGGCGCAACGATCGTGGAGGAGCCGGACAGCGAGAACAGCTTGTTCTCCGAGCCGATGAAGATACGCACGCCCTCGGCCTGCTCAGCCCGGCCCAGCAGATCGACCACTTCGCGGCGGGTCTCGAGATCGTCGAAGAGAAGCCGAACGCGTTCGAGGTCGGCGACGGCCTTGAGGTCTTCGAGCAGGTGGGCCTGGCCGCGCACGATCAGCTTGCGCTCGTCGCTTTCACCGCCTGACCAGATGGCGAGGCCGGCGGCAATGATCCTCTGCGTGAGCTGATCGAGTTCGGCCTTTCCCTCCTCGAGCTTCTGCTCGGTCTCGGCCTTGACCTCGGCGAGGGTGCGGCCGCGGATGCGCGCGTTCAGGAAATTGGCGGCCTCCGTGAGCGCCGAGGTCGGCAGGCCGACCGGGATGTTGAGGACGCGGTTCTCCACCTGCCCGTCCTCGGCGACGAGGATGACGAGCGCGCGCTCCGGATCGAGCCGCACGAATTCGATATGCTTGAGCCGCTGGTTCGACTTCGCCGTGAGCACCACGCCGGCGGCACGGCTCAGTCCGGAGAGAAGGCCCGAGGCTTCCGTCAGCACCGCGTCGACCGACTTCGACTGGCCGGAACCCGCGACCTGCGCTTCGATCGCCCTGCGGTCGTCCTCGGTGAGGTCGCCGATCTGCATCAAGGCATCGACGAAGAAGCGCAGCCCGATCTCGGTCGGCAGCCGCCCCGCCGAAATGTGCGGCGCATAGACGAGGCCGAGCTGTTCAAGGTCGGACATGACGTTGCGCACCGAGGCCGGCGACAGGGTCATCGGCAGGATGCGCGACAGATTGCGCGAGCCGACCGGCTCGCCGGTCGCCAGATAGCTTTCGACGATCTGGCGGAAAATCTCGCGCGAGCGCTCGTTGAGCTGCGCCAGGCTGAGCTCCTTGACGCCGAGCGGAATATCGTGGCCGACCACGGACAATACCCTCCGGTGCGGGAGAATTGTCTATTTCCGCCCAGCCTTGCAAGGTGGGGCGCGAAGGCCTGGCGCGGTAGCGCCACGTCATCCTGAGGTGCTCGCCGACGCAGTCGGCGAGCCTCGAAGGATGCCGGCCGAAGCGCCAATCGAAATCGCTCTGCGATTTCGAAAATGCTTAGTGCCCAAGTCGGCAACAGCCGACTTGGGTGCCGTCGCCCTTCGAGACTCGGCGCATCGCAGCCAAGTATATGCAGGCTGCGCCTGCTGTGGCGCCGAGCACCTCAGGGTGACGGATCATAGTCAACAGCTCTTGCCGTCGGATTCGATGGGACGCCGTCTCAAATTGCAAGACCAGATTCTTACAAATTATTAGATAAAATATCAGCCGAGCAATTCGGGCGCGGTGAAAATCGCCTCAAGCTCGAGGCCTTCCCGCTTGAGGTTTTCGCGCGCGCCCTCCAGGCGATCGACGATGGTAATGATTTTCTTCACTTTTGCGCCTTGCGCCCGCACCGCGCGCACCGCCTGCATCACCGATCCGCCCTTCGTAGTCACGTCTTCCAAAAGGACCACCGTGGAATTCGGGCGGAAATTCCCGTCGATCTTCTGGTCGGTGCCGTGCCCCTTTTTTTCCTTGCGCACGACAAATCCCGCGAGCGGGCGTCGACCGCGGCTGCGCATGGCGGCGCCGACGATGATCGGCACCGAGCCGAGCTCGAGGCCGCCGATCGCCTCGACGTCATGATCGTCGCGGAGCATGCCATACACAAGATCAGCGACAAGGTTGGCTCCCTCCGGATCGAAGGTGGTCGGGCGCATGTCGAGGTAGTAGTCGCTCGTTCCCCCTGAGGCGAGCTTGAACTTTCCTCTGCGAACGGATTTCTGCTTGATGATTTCCAAAAGTCGCTCTCGCTCTTTGACCAGAGACATCGACCCATCTTCCCGTGGCTTGAAACCCCGACTTGCGGCCCCGTCGCGACGGCTGCGATCGCCGTTCGCGTCGACGTCAATCGGCCCTTAATATGCTGCGCGTGATCCTTGTTGCAACAGAATCGCGGCGTGGGCTGACGGCATGCCGAATGACATTGACGCGCTTGGCTTTGCTATGCCCCCTTGTCGTGGCGCGGTCACAACGCCTAAAAGCCTAGCCGCAGCCGGCGCTTCGCGCCCGGCCCTAGAGGAGACCCCGCATGCGGCCGAGCCGCCGACAGCCCGACGAATTGCGCCCCGTGTCGCTCGAACGCGCCGTCGTGAAATTTGCCGAAGGCTCGTGTTTCGTGAAGTTCGGCGATACCCAGGTCCTGGTGACGGCGACGCTCGAAGACCGGCTGCCGCCTTGGCTCAAGGGCCAGGCGCGCGGCTGGATCACCGCCGAATACGGCATGCTGCCGCGCGCCACGCTCGAACGCACGCGGCGGGAAGCGGCCGCCGGCAAGCAGAACGGACGCACGGTCGAAATCCAGCGCCTGATCGGGCGCAGCCTGCGCTCGGTCGTCGATCTCAAGGCGCTCGGCGAGCGCCAGGTCACGATCGACTGCGACGTGATCCAGGCCGACGGCGGCAC
Source organism: Pseudomonadota bacterium (assembly GCA_021811945.1). Lineage (GTDB taxonomy): Bacteria > Pseudomonadota > Alphaproteobacteria > Rhizobiales > Xanthobacteraceae > BOG-931. The sequence continues at coordinate 7,960 of JAKAPE010000116.1, forward strand.
CCGCACCGCCTCGATCACCGGCGCCTGGATCGCGCTCTATGATTGCCTCGCCTGGATGAAGACGCGCGAGATGCTCGCGCAGGAGGTGTTGCGCGACCACATCGCTGCGATCTCCTGCGGCGTTTGCTCGGGCGTCGCCGTGCTCGACCTCGACTACGCCGAAGATTCCCAGGCCGACACCGACGCCAATTTCGTGCTCACCGGTTCCGGCCACATCGTCGAAGTGCAGGCCACCGCGGAAAAGACTCCGTTCTCGGAAGAGCAGTTCGCCACCCTGCTGGCGCTGGCGCGCAAGGGCGTGGCGAAACTCATCGATCTGCAGAAGATGGCGGTGATGTAGAGCCGACGACAGATGACAGACGACGGACGACAGATGGTTGATGCTGAACCGCCAAGAACGCACCGCAGAATCCGTCCTCCGTCGTCCGTCGTCTGTCGTCTGGTCATTGCTACCCACAATCCCGGCAAGCTGGCCGAGCTGCGCGAGCTGTTGGCGCCCTACGGCATCGACGCCATATCAGCGGGCGAAATGGGACTGAGCGAACCCGCCGAGGTCGGAACGACGTTCCGCGACAATGCCCGGCTCAAGGCCGAGGCCGCCGCCAAGGCAAGCGGCCTGCCCGCCGTCGCCGACGATACCGGCCTCGTGGTCGATGCACTCGGCGGTGCGCCCGGAATCCATTCGGCACGCTGGGCCGGCCCGGACAGGAATTTCCGCCGCGCCATGGAGAAGATCGAAGACGCGCTGCGCGAACGGGGCGCCGGCACGCCAAGTCAACGCCAGGCGCATTTCGTGTGCGCCCTCTGCGTCGCCTGGCCGGATGGACATGTGGAGGAGTTCGAGGGTCGCGTCGACGGCACGCTGGTCTGGCCGCCGCGCGGCGACAGAGGCTTTGGCTACGATCCGATGTTCCTGCCAGACGGGCACCAACGCACCTTCGGCGAAATGGGGCGCGAAGAAAAGCACGGGCTGCCGCCGCCGGCGCGCAATCAGGCTGAGTGGTTCCCGGTCAGCCGCCAGGATTGCGCGCCCCATCAAAGAATTGGAGCGCGGTCGGACGCAAAACCGGCATCCACTTTTGCTGACCGCGCTCCTAAAGGGCTTTCGCATCGCGCCCGCGCCTTTCTCAAGCTGGAGGAGGCCTGCCTTGAACAATACTGACCCCTTCCCCAGTCCTCTCCCGCAAGCCGCGGAAGGACAGAAAGCCTTCGGCGTCTACATCCATTGGCCGCTCTGCCTGTCGAAATGCCCCTATTGCGACTTCAATAGCCATGTGCGCCGCGCAGGAATCGACGAAGCGCGCTTCGCCCGGGCCTTTACTGCGGAAATCGCGGCAACGGCTGCGCGCGTTCCCGGCCGCACCGTCTCGACCGTGTTTTTCGGCGGCGGCACGCCGTCGTTGATGCAACCGGCGACGGTTGCAGGCGTGCTCGACGCGTTGGCGCGGCATTGGCGCATCGCGTCTAACGTCGAGGTGACGCTCGAAGCCAACCCGACGAGCGTCGAGGCGGCGCGCTTTCGCGATTACCGCCTGGCCGGCGTGAACCGCGTCTCGCTCGGCGTCCAGGCGCTCGACGATCGCGCGCTCACCGAACTCGGCCGACTGCATTCGGCGCGCGAGGCACTCGCCGCCCTCGCCGTCGCGCGCAGAAATTTCGACCGCTACTCTTTCGATCTCATCTACGCGCGGCCCGGGCAGACGCCGCAGGACTGGACCAGCGAGCTTGAGCAAGCGATCGCCGAGACCGGCGAGCATCTTTCTCTCTATCAACTGACCGTTGAGCCGGACACGCCGTTTGCCGCGCTCTACGCCGCAGGCAAGCTCGCGACGCCCGATGAGGACACTGCCCGCGCGCTCTATGACGTGACGCAAGAGGTCTGCGCCGCGCACGGCCTGCCGGCCTATGAAATCTCAAATCACGCGCGTCCGGGCGCCGAGTGCCGACACAACCTCGTCTATTGGCGCGCCCAGGAATATGCCGGGATCGGGGCGGGCGCCCACGGACGTCTCGACATCGACGGCGTCCGCCGCGCCACAGCGACCGAAAAAAACCCGGAGGCCTGGCTCATGCGCGTCGAAAATCACGGGCATGGCCTCGTTACAGACGACGCACTTACGCGCGAGGAGATGGCCGACGAGTTCTTGCTCATGGGGCTGCGACTCGCCGAAGGCATCGATCCCTCGCACTATGCGGCTCTCACCGGCCGCCCGCTCGATGCCGAGCGTATCGCGGCGCTGCGTGAGCACGGACTCGTAGAGACAACCGCCACCGGCCGCCTGCGCGTCAGCCTGCCCGGCTTTCCCGTGCTCGACGCCGTGGTCGCCGACCTCGCGGCGTGAACCCCGGAAGCTCTTGCCGTCGGCCCCGCGCCTACGCCTGTTCGAGAGCGGCGAGCACGTCCTCGACGATATCGTCCGGATGTTCGAGCCCGACCGAGACGCGCACCAGGCCGTCGGTAATGCCGAGTTCGGCGCGTTGCGCCGGGGTGAGCCGCTGGTGCGTCGTCGTCGCCGGATGGGTGATGAGGCTCTTGGCGTCGCCGAGGTTGTTGCTGATGCGGACGAGCTTGAGGGCGTCCTGAAAGCGGAACGCCGCCTTCTTGCCGCCCTTGATGTCGAAGGCGACGAGCGTCGAGCCGCCGCGCATCTGCTTTTGCGCGACTTCCGCCTGCGGATGGTCGGGCCGGCCGGGATAGACGAGCCGCGCGATTTTGGGATGCTCGGCGAGCGTCACAGCGAGCGTCGCCGCGCTGTCGGTCTGCCGGCGCACCCGCACCGCCAGCGTCTCCAGACCCTTGAGCAGCACCCACGCGTTGAACGGCGACAGCGAGGGGCCGGTCTGGCGCAGCAGCACGTGGATATGCTTCTCGATGAAATCCTTGGAGCCGAGAATGACGCCGCCGAGACAGCGGCCCTGCCCGTCGATGTGCTTGGTGGCCGAGTAGACGACGCAGTCGGCGCCAAACGCAAGCGGCGACTGGAAGATCGGCGTGGCGAAGACGTTATCAACGACGAGGGTGGCGCCGGCCGCGTGGGCGATGTCGGCGACCGCGGCGATGTCGATCACGTCGAGCGCGGGATTGGTCGGCGTTTCCAGAAAGAACGTCTTCGTGTTCGGCCTGACGGCGCCGCGCCACTGGCCGAGGTCGGTGCCGTCGACCAGCGTCGAAGCGACGCCGTAGCGCGGCAGATAATCCTCGACAATGTAGCGGCAGGAGCCGAACAGCGCTTTCGCCGCGACCACGTGGTCGCCGGCCTTGAGCTGGCCGGTGAGCGCCAGCGTGACGGCGGCCATGCCGGTCGCCGTCGCGCGCGCGGCCTCGGCGCCCTCGAACGCCGCCATGCGCGCTTCAAACATCGCCACCGTGGGATTGGAGAAGCGCGAGTACTGAAAGCCCGGCTCCTCGTTCCTGAACCGGCGCTCGGCCTGGACGGAATTGTCGTAGACGTAACCCTGGGTGAGAAACAGCGCTTCCGAGGTCTCGCCGAACTGCGAGCGCAGCGTACCGGAGTGGACGAGACGGGTTTCTGGGCGGTAGCGATCGAGCGCGGACGCGGACATCAAGGCTCTCCTCCTGTCCAACACAACAAAAACCCGGCCGGGGGGCTAACCTCGGGCCGGGCTCAAACGTCCCCGGCCTTTTAGCGAGTTGTTTTACGTGGCTGCAAGCCGGCCGGCTCAAATGACCACGAGACAATTCGGCTCATACGCCGCGCTCGCCCTTGCGTCAAGCTCACAATCTCGTAGGCTCGGGGTGTGGAAATAGCGAACAAGGACGCTAATTGCCCACCTCGGGTTGCCCACGACTCGATCCTGTGATTCAACCGCCAAGCTTTCGGCGATTGTAATACACACGTCTTGGCCGCTTTATGCTCATCGCTCAACCCCAATTGACTGGATTGCAACTTGGCCCCCCGGACAGGGAACCCCGCAATCTGCCCGTTAGCGACAAGCGGTCGAAGAGCGGGCTTCTGCCGCGACAGCGCATTCGCGCGATGCTCGACCACAAAATGATTCTGGCTACAACGGAGATCGATGAATCTCAACTGCAGCCCGCGAGCCTCGACCTCAGGCTCGGATCACGGGCTTTTCGTATCCGCGCAAGCTTCCTGCCGGGACCAGACAAACGGGTCCCCGATCAGCTTGCAAAATTGAAATACGACGAGATCAAACTGGACGATGGCGCGGTCTTGGAAAAAGGCTGCGTATATCTTGTAGAGCTGCAAGAGCACCTGAGGCTTTCCGACAGCATTGCGGCCGTCGCCAACCCCAAAAGCTCCACCGGTCGCTTGGATGTTTTCACGAGACTGATTTCGAACGCAAGCGAAGCGTTCGACAGCGTGAAACCGGGCTATGAAGGTCCTCTGTTTGCCGAAATCTCGCCCCGCAGTTTCAGCATAAAGGTTCGAAAGGGATCGCGGCTCAACCAAATCCGATTTCGCCGGCTAAATTCTCAACATGAAGATCATTCCGTCTTTCACGTCGACGACCGCGTGCTGCGGCAAATGCATGAGCAACGTCCACTGGTGGATGGCGATCTCACCCTGCGTCACGGGCTTCTGCTGCGCGTCGGCTTGTCAAGCGAATCCACCGCAGAAGGCATAATCGGCTATCGAGCTCAGAAATTCACTGATTCGATAGACATTGACAATGCGGGCGCCTACGACGTTGCCGATTACTGGGAGCCTATCCTGGCCCGTCACGACAATCGGCTGATACTGGATCCGCATCAGTTCTACATACTCGCCTCTGCCGAGAGGCTGCATATTCCGCCTGATTTGGCCGCCGAAATGGTGCCGATCGATCCAACAATGGGGGAATTCCGCGTTCATTATGCCGGCTTCTTTGATCCCGGGTTCGGTTATACGGAGCACGGACATCCGGGTAGCCGCGCGGTCCTGGAAGTGCGCAGTCATGAAGTGCCATTCATACTCGATGACCGGCAAATCATTGGCCGATTGATATTTGAAAGGCTGTCGGAAGTGCCGGACGTGCTGTACGGGCAGGCCCTGACCTCCAGTTATCAGGGGCAGGGTCTCAAGCTTTCCAAGCACTTTCGCGGCTAGTGTAGCGGTTCAGAAGTCCGCATCATTCATGCCGCGAACTCGTCATGCGGACTTTCGAACCAAAGCCACACGAGATCAATAAGTTGCTGGTGTGGTGGATTTGACGCTCCGATCATCATTGCGGCAACTCGTCATCGGAGCGTCAAATCCAAAACCACACTAGATTCATAAAG
>JAKAPE010000117.1 GCA_021811945.1 Pseudomonadota bacterium
GACGGGATCGGACTCGGCTCTTTGGGCGTTGCGTTGTGGTCGCGCATGAACCGATCCGGGCGTGCTTTTTTCGAAGGTCGTGCGCAGGGCAAGACTCGGGCGCGAAGAAAAAAACGCGTCGCGAGAAGGCTCGTTTTTGCTCACCTTTCCCCGCGTGCGGGGAGAGCGAGTCGCAAGCGTCGCACCGACATCAACACGCAAGGATTGCCGCATGACGAAAACGCCGAAACAGCCGAATGCGCCGGGCGAGAAGGAGTTCACCAAGCGGCGATCGGTCGAAGAAGGACTAAAACTTGCCGACGCGGCGCATGAGGCGACGTGGCGGCTCTATTGCGACGTGCTGCGGCTCTGGCGCGCCTGCCGCAGCAGAAAGTGCCGCCGCCACCGGCGCTGCCTCGGCGAACCGGCGGCGTGTCTGTTGCGCGCATTGCCGTCGGTGCCCTATGCGCGTCAACTGGAAGCGGCCAAGGAAGTGATTGCGGGCGGCCCGCGGCGCACCCTGCCGGCGACGCATCTCGAATGGAACGTGCGCCGCGAGCCGTTGCCGCGGCTCTTGTCATGGCGGCCGACCAGCGCCGTTGGCGAGCCAATCCGCCGGGAGCCGTAGAGCGACGCGGTGCTGAGCAAAAAAGAAAATCACCGCCGCCGTTTGCGATGAAACGGGCCCGCAGCTTTGCCGTGCCGCTCCCGCAAGGAACGCCGCTTCACATCAATCGCTTGGGGTTGCGCGGAGATCGCCTGATCAAAGCCGTCGGCGAAGCTTATGGCCGCTCCGGATCGCCGCCCGAGCGGTGCGGTTGTTGCCACGTCGAGGCTATTGAGTGTACAACCGACATGGAGACGAGCGGCGCCATCGGGCCCGGATTCTTGAACCATGTATCGTGCCGTGACCCGCAACATCGAGGTCGTGGTGACGCCGCGCTATGTCGCCGACCGTTCTTCGCCGGACGACAGCTATTTTTTCTGGGCCTACACCATCGCCATCACCAATCACGGTACCGAGACCGTGCAGCTCAAGACGCGCCACTGGCGGATCACCGACGCCGACGGCCGCCGCCAGCAGGTGCGCGGCGCCGGCGTCGTCGGCGAGGAGCCGGTGCTCAAGGCCGGCGAAGCGTTCGAGTACACCAGCGGGGTGCCGCTGCAGACGCCGTCCGGCTTCATGGCTGGAAGCTACGGCATGGTGAGCGCGAGCGGCGAGCGCTTCGAGATCGAGATTCCTGCCTTCTCGCTCGATTCAGGCGACACCCGGCGGACGCTCAATTGAGATGGCGGCGGAGCTTCGGCACTCTTCAGAGCGGTACTATCGTCGATAACCTTGTTCAATTGACGGCTGCGGTCGGCGTAGGCTCTGTCAGGCAAGCGACGCTGTGCCCGCATGCCTCGCGCCGCGCAAAGAGTTCATATTCGTTAACGGATAATTGCCTCGGAACACTCTTTGCCGATCAGTAAGGTCCGTCGATCGCAACGGCTACAAAAACTCCGAAAGGAATTCTCTTGTCAACGGCGCGCGCAGCGCGCCGCCTTTGGCGGTTACACCGGTGACAAGAGAATTCCTTTCGGAAAAAGGGGCGGCCGTTGCGATCGACGGCGCAGAGCGACCAGATATTGTCCCGAGCTAATCAGCCGGGAACCGTATCAGTCGTGGATCAACGAAACCGCCCAAATGCATTACAAGTGCATTATGAGAGCGTCGAACCGCCGGCCGCTATCTCGTCGGGCGCGAACAGGTAGGTCGAGCTGCAGAATTCACACGTCACGGTGATCTTGCCGTTTTCGACCATGTCGTCGCGGTCGCTCTCGGAAAAGCTCTGCAGCATGGTCGCCACAGTTTGGCGCGAGCAGGAGCACTGCGCGCGCACGGGCGCGGCGCGGAAAACCCGCACCCCGTGCTCATGGAAAAGGCGATAGGCCAAGCGCTCGCTCGACAGCGATGGATCGATCAGCTCGATATCGTCGATGGTGGCGACAAGCGAACGGCCCTCCACCCACGCTTCGTCTTCGGGCTGGATTGGCAACTTGGCGCCGGCCGGCCTATCGCCGGGATCGAAGTCGGGCTGGCGCGCGCGTTCGGCCGACTGCGGCAGGAACTGCAGCAGAATGCCGCCGGCGCGCCAGCGCCGACGCGCGCCATTGGCGCCGGCCCGAAACTCCTCAGCAACCACCAGCCGCACCCGAGTCGGGATCTGCTCCGAGCGGGAAAAATATTCGTGTGCCGCATATTCGAGGTCGTTGCCCTCGAGCGGGACGAGCCCCTGATAGCGGTTCATGTCCGGGCCTTGATCGATGGTCATGGCGAGATGGCCCCGGCCCAGCAGCTTGCCGGGATTGGCCGTGCCGGCGGCGACCGCGGCAGTGACCCGCTCGGCGTCGAAACGGGCGCAGGCGCGCACCGTGCCGGGCGACGTAAAGTCGACCACAAGCATGCGCACGGGACCGTCGCTCTGCGTTTGCAGGATGAAGCGGCCCTTGAATTTGAGCGCGGAGCCCAGCATCACGGTGAGCACGATCGCTTCGCCCAGCAACTTGGCCACGGGCAGCGGATAGTCGTGGGCGCTCAAGATCGCATCGGCCGCCGCGCCGAGCCGCACGATGCGGCCACGCAAGTCGAGCGCACTGACTTCGAACGGCAGGATGGTATCATCAACGCCGGTCTGTGCCGGCTCGCGAACCGGAATACCCAAGTCGGGATCATTCATTACGAACGAATATAGGCGGCGGAGGAGGAATTGTGAGCCCTCTGCAGCTCAGTCGCCGGATTTCGAGCCGTTGGCCGCCAAGCACCAGGTCAGAATTCCCTTCTGCGCATGCAGGCGGTTTTCGGCCTCGTCGAACACCACCGACTGCGGGCCGTCCATCACCTCGCCGGTGACCTCTTCGCCGCGGTGCGCGGGCAGGCAGTGCATGAATATGGCGTTCGGCTTGGCGCGCGCCATGAGCCGGGCATTGACCTGGTAGCGTCGCAGCAGGTTATGCCGGCGGGCGCCGTCGCGATCCCCCATGGATACCCAGGTGTCGGTAACGACGCAGTCGGCGCCGGTGACCGCTTCGTCCGGATCAGTACCGAGGCAGATGGCCGCGCCGGAAGATTTGACCCAGTCGAGGAGCCGCTTCTTCGGCGCCAGCTCCGGCGGCGTCGCTACGTGCAGCCGGAACTCGAAACGTTGGGCGGCGTGCATCCACGATGTCAACACGTTATTGGCGTCGCCGCTCCAGGCCACGGTGCGGCCGCAGATCGGGCCACGATGTTCCTCGAAAGTCATCACGTCGGCCAGCACCTGGCAAGGATGCGAGCGTTGCGTCAGGCCGTTGATCACCGGGACCGTCGCGTAGCGGGCGAGATCGGCCAGGGCCGCAGGCTCGAGCGTTCGGATCATGATGGCGTCGACATAGCGCGACAGCACGCGCGCGGTATCGGCGAGCGTCTCGCCGCGGCCGAGTTGCATCTCCTCCGCGGTCAGCACGATGGTGTCGCCGCCGAGCTGGCGCATGGCGACTTCGAACGAGACGCGGGTGCGCGTGGAGGGCCGCTCGAAAATCATCGCCAGCGTCTTGCCGGCAAGCGGCCGATTGCCGTAGGCGCCTTTCGCCTTTATCGCGCGCGCCACCTCGATCATCCTGCGCAAATCCACCGGCGCGATGTCGATAAGGTCGAGGAAGTGGCGGATCTCGGTCATCCTGCCGCCTCCTGCCTCCTCGGATCCTTCCCTCTTGCGGGGGCGGGCAAGGCTTCGTTGATCTTCCCTCCCTCGCTTGCAGGAGAGCGTGGATTGGGCGCGACATCGCTCAACCGCGCGCAAGCGCGGTCGAGGCGCGCAATCGCTTCGGCGATCTCCGCCTCGCCGACGATGAGCGGCGGCAAGAGGCGAACCACGTTATCGCCAGCCGCGACCGTGAGCATCTTCTCGGCGCGCAGCGCATCGACGAGAGAGCCGGCCGGCACAAGCACGCGCAAGCCGATCAGCAGGCCGTCGCCGCGCACCTCGGCGATTACTGAAGAATGACGATCCTTAATCTCGGCAAGCCGCTGCTTGAGCAAGAGCGAGATGCGCCGCACATGGTCGAGGAAACCCGGCGCGAGCATCACGTCGAGCACCGCGTTGGCGACGCTCATCGCCAGTGGGTTGCCGCCGAAGGTCGAGCCGTGAGTACCGGCGGTCATACCCTTCGCCGCCGCGCTGGTCGCCAGACAGGCGCCGACGGGAAAGCCGCCGCCCAGCGCCTTCGCAATCGCGATGATGTCGGGCGCGATGCCGGTGCGCTGATGGGCGAACAGCTCGCCGGTGCGTCCCATTCCGGTCTGTACCTCATCGAGTACGAGCAGGAGGCCGTGCCTGTCGCAAAGCTCGCGCAGCGCCTTGAGAAACGACGGCGCGACGACGCGCACGCCGCCCTCGCCCATGATCGGCTCGATCAGGATCGCGGCAGTTTCCGAGCCAATGGCGCGCTTGACGGCGTCGAGATCGCAGAACGGTACCTGATCGAAGCCCTCGACGGCGGGCCCGAAACCGTCGAGATATTTTCTCTGCCCGCCGGCGGCCAGCGTGGCGAGCGTGCGGCCGTGAAAGGCGCCCTCGAACGTGATAACGCGATAACGCTCCGGCGCGCCGTTGGCCGAGTGATATTTGCGCGTCATCTTGATCGCGCATTCCATCGCCTCGGCACCCGAATTGCAGAAGAATACCACGTCGGCGAAGCTATTTTCGCATAAGCGCACGGCGACGCGCTCGGCTTCGGGAATCTCGTACAGGTTGGAGACGTGCCACACCTTGTGCGCCTGCTCTTCAAGCGCCGCGAGGAGCCGCGGATGGCCGTGTCCCAATGCGTTCACGGCAACGCCGGAACTGAAATCAAGATAGTGCTCGCCGTCGGTCGCAATAAGCCAAGCGCCCTCGCCCCGCTCGAAGGCAAGGTGAACGCGCGTATAGGTGGGCAACAGATGCGATGTTGCAGGTGACGGCGTTTGTTGCGGTGTCACGGCTCATCCCGCGCCGGCCGCGCAGCGACGAGTCGCGCAGCAAAAAACAAAATAAGCCGCCCCGGCGGGCGGCACCGTTTCGGTATTGTATTGCCGGGCGCCCCTCTGTCAACATTGCAGCGATGACCGCGCAAACCGGTTTTACCCGGGTCATCCACACGGCGCGAAGGAACATGTGGACGTGCCACCGATCGAGTCTTGCGCCCGACTCCCGCCATATTGTAGCTTTCTGATCGTCAAGTACGACATCTCGTGCGGCGGACAGTCATCTAGAGCGTAGCGTTTGGTGCGCGTCGGGCGGCCTCATGCCACCGGACAGGCGGTTGATTCCGGTCGAGACCAAGGCCGTGCACCATGGAGGAGGATGGAGCATGTCGTGGACTGATGAACGGGTCGAGCTGTTGAAGAAGCTGTGGTCCGACGGCCTGTCGGCGAGCCAGATCGCGACCGAACTCGGCGGCATCACCCGCAACGCGGTGATCGGCAAGGTGCATCGATTGGGTCTGTCCGGTCGCGCCAAAAGCACGACCGCCGCCGTAGCGCGTCCGCGCCGGGCGCGTTCATCCTCGCCCACGCTGCGCATGGCCCGCGTTTCGATCCGCGGCAACACCGCGCTCGCGCATGCCTACGAGGTCGAAGCCGATGCGGCGCCCGAGGCCATCGAGAACGTCATCCCACTCGGCCAGCGTCGCACCATTCTCGAACTCACCGAAGGAACCTGCCGCTGGCCGATCGGCGACCCCGGCGACAGCGATTTCTTCTTTTGTGGTGGTCGTCCGATCAACGGTCTTCCTTATTGCGCCTACCACGCCCGCTTGGCGTACCAGCCGGCAACCGACCGCCGCCGCGATCGGCGGTCGTCAAACACATGAGCCCTCCTGCGCTGCTTCGTGCTTTCAACCGGCTTTTCCGAAACGGTCGTCGAGCGAATAACCGGCGCCGCGCACGGTACGGATCGGATCGGTCGCGTGCCCGCGGTTGAGTGCCTTGCGCAACCGTCCGACGTGCACATCGACCGTGCGTTCATCGATGTATATGTCGCTGCCCCAGACACCGTCGAGCAATTGCTCGCGCGAAAAGACCCGCCCGGGACGTTCCATCAAGAATTCCAGCAAGCGGAACTCGGTCGGCCCCAGATCGACCGACCGGCTCGACCGCGACACCCGCTTTTTCTCGCGATCGAGCTCGAGATCACCGATGGTCAGCACCGTCGCCACGCGCTCGGGACTGGCCCGACGCAGTAAGGCTCGGATTCGCGCCAGCAGCTCCGGCACAGAGAACGGCTTGACGATGTAATCGTCGGCGCCGGTGGCGAGCCCGCGGACGCGTTCGCTCTCTTCGCCCCGGGCCGTAAGCATGATGATCGGCAGCGTCTGGGTCTGCGGACGCGCCCGCAGCCGGCGGCACAGTTCGATGCCGGAGAGCCCCGGCAACATCCAGTCGAGCACGACAAGATCGGGAGCGGCCTCGCGCAGGCGAGTGTCGGCCTCGTCGCCGCGCGCTACGGCATCGACCTCATAGCCTTCGGCCTCGAGGTTGTAGCGCAGGAGCGTAATCAGCGGCTCCTCGTCCTCTACGATCAGGATGTTGGCTCCCATCGCGGTCCTCCTCGATCATTTCTGCAACCGCATAGCTCCGAAACTCGTCGTATCGCCCTTCGGCCGCTGCTCGGCGATGGGGCTGCCTTCGATCATGTAATAGACGGTTTCGGCGATGTTCGTGGCATGGTCGCCCATGCGTTCGATATCCTTGGCGCTGAACATGAGGTGCATGCAGAAGGTGATGTTGCGCGGGTCTTCCATCATATAGGTCAGTAGCTCGCGGAACAGCGACGTGCACAGCGCGTCGACCTCCTCGTCGCCTTTCCAGACCGCGAGTGCGGCGGCGACGTCGCGGGCGGCATAGGCATCGAGCACCTGCTTGAGCAGCGCCGATACCATCGCCGCCATATGCTCGACGCCGCGAATGAGCTTCGGCGGATTGAAATCCTGGTCGAGCGCCACGACCCGCTTGCCGATGTGCTTGGCATGATCGCCGATACGCTCGAGGTCGTTGCAGACCCGCATCGCGCCGACAAGCGTGCGCAGATCTACCGCCATCGGCTGCCGCCGCGCGATGGTCAGAACCGCCTTTTCCTCGATTCCATGCTGCAAGGCGTCGATCGTGGGATCCTTGGCGATGACGCGTTCCGCCAGCTCGACATCGCGCTCTACCAGGGCGCGGACGGCATCCGCGATCTGCTGCTCCACGAGTCCGCCCATCTCGGCGACCTGGCGCGCGATGTCCTGCAGATCGGTATCGAAGGCCTTGGTGGTGTGTTCGGTCGTGGGGGTCATCCGAAGCGTCCCGTGATGTAGTCCTGCGTGCGCTGATCGCGCGGCGCCGTGAACATCTTGCCCGTCGGGTCGAATTCGATCAGCTCGCCGAGATACATGAAGGCGGTGAATTCGGACACCCGCGCGGCCTGCTGCATGTTGTGGGTGACGATCACAATCGTGTAATCGTCGGTCAGCTCGTCGATCAACTCTTCGATCTTCGCGGTCGAAATCGGATCGAGTGCCGAACAGGGCTCGTCCAGCAGGATAACCTCGGGACGCACGGCGACCGTACGCGCAATGCACAGCCGCTGCTGTTGGCCGCCGGAGAGACTTTGGCCGTTCGCCGCGAGCTTGTCCTTGACCTCGTCCCACAGTGCCGCGCGTCGCAGCGAAATCTCGACGCGGCCATCGAGTTCGGATTTGGGCAGACGCTCGTACAGCCTGATGCCGAAGGCGATGTTCTCGTAGATCGACATCGGGAACGGCGTCGGCTTCTGAAACACCATGCCGATGCGTGCGCGCAGCAGATTGAGGTCCTGCTTCGGCGAAAGAATGTTCTCGCCGTCGAGCAGGACCTCGCCGGTCGCCCGCTGGTTCGGATAGAGGTCGTACATCCGGTTGAGCACGCGCAGCAAGGTCGATTTGCCGCAGCCCGACGGGCCGATGAACGCCGTCACGCTGTGCTCGTAGAGCGGCAGGCTGACAGCTTTCAGCGCCCTGGCGTCCCCGTAGAAAAAATCAAGGTTGCGGATCGTGACCTTTTCTCTGAGGTCGGCACGGTCGGCCGCCACGGTGATGGCGGCGGGAACGGCGACGGAGGTCGGAGTCATGATCGTTTGCCCGATGAAACAAGACTGCGCGCGATGATGCTCAAGGCGAGCACGGCCAAGGTGATGATGAGGGCGCCGGTCCAGGCGAGCGCCTGCCAGTCCTTATAGGGACTAAGCGCAAACTGAAAGATGACGACCGGGAGGCTGGCCATCGGCGCGTTGAGGTTCGTGCTCCAGAACTGATTGTTGAGCGATGTGAACAGGAGCGGCGCAGTCTCGCCGCTGATGCGGGCGACGGCCAGGAGCACGCCGGTCACCATGCCGGCGCGCGCGGCGCGGTAGCAGATTCGCGTGATCGCCAGGTAGCGCGGAAGGCCGATCGAAGTGGCCGCCTCGCGCAGCGCGTTCGGCACCAGCGTCAGCATGTCTTCGGTCGTGCGCACGACAACCGGGATGACGAGAACCGCGAGCGCGACGCCGCCGGCCAATCCCGAGAAATGACCCATCGGCGCGACCATGACTTCGTAGATGAACAGGCCGATGACGATCGAAGGCGCGCTCAGGAGAATGTCGTTGATGAAGCGCACGACGCTCGTCAGACCGTCGTGGCGGCCGTATTCGGCCATGTAAGTGCCGGCGAGAATTCCGATGGGGGTGCCGATGACAACGGCAAGGACGGTCAGGGCCAGACTGCCGACGATCGGGTTGAGCAAGCCGCCGCTCGAACCCGGCGGCGGTGTCATCTGCGTGAACACGGCGAGCGATAAGCCGCTGAACCCTTGCCACAGAAGGGCCGCAAGAATCAGCACGAGCCAGCCCAGCCCGAACAGCGTAGCGGCGAGCGACAGCCCCTTGGCAACGCCGTTGCGGCGACGGCGCGATGCGTAACGGGCAGCCAATCCTTGAACCGACATGGCGTCAACCGATCCGACGTTCGATGCGCGCCAGCATGTAGCGCGCCGCGGCAAGAACGATGAAGGTGATGACAAACAGGATCAGTCCGAGTTCGATCAGCGCCGAGGTGTAAAGGGTGCCCACCGCCTCGGTGAATTCGTTGGCTATGGTGGCAGAGATGGTGGTGCCCGGCGCCAGCAACGAAACCGAGATGCGGTGCGCATTGCCAATGACGAAGGTCACGGCCATGGTCTCGCCGAGCGCGCGCCCGAGGCCGAGCATCACCCCGCCGATGACGCCGACCCTGGCATAGGGCAGCACGACGTAGCGCGCCACCTCCCAGGTGGTGCAGCCGACGCCGTAGGCCGCCTCCTTGAGCACCGCCGGCACCGCCTCGAACACATCGCGGGAGATCGAAGTCACGAACGGCAGCACCATGATGGCGAGGATCAGTCCCGAGGTCAGTACGCCGATACCATAAGGCGGTCCGGAAAAAAGCGGCGCGATGACCGGGACATTGCCGAGCGTCCCGATGAGAAACGGCTGAAGTGTCTGCTGCAGAAAGGGTGCAAAGACGAAAAGTCCCCAGATGCCGTAAATGATGCTTGGGATGCCGGCGAGCAGTTCGACGGCGATACCGATCGGCCGCCGCAGCCATTGCGGACAAAGCTCGGTGAGGAAGAAGGCGATCATCAGTCCCACTGGAACCGCGATCAGCATGGCGATGGCGGAAGTGACAAGCGTTCCGTAGATAGCCGGAAGCGCGCCGAACTTATCGGTGACCGGGTTCCAGCGTTCGCTCGCGAGGAAGCCGAAGCCGAAGGCGCGGATCGCCGGCAACGAGCCCGCAAACAGCGAGATCATGACACCGCTGAGCAGCAGCAACACGCCTACTGCCGCCGCGCGTGTCAAGTGGCGGAAAGCGGCGTCGCCGAGGCGCAGCCGATCAATGGCCTTGGCGCGCGTCGTGACTTTGTCCGACGCGAGCGCCCCCCCGTGCAACGCGACGTCAACCACGGGCCGCCTCCGCGCGCGCTTCATGTGGCACTCCGTTGTCGGCTTGCCCGCCGCTGCAACCGGACGGGCAGGTGAACGAAGTGCCCACTCAAACAATCTATCGGCTGCCGCACAAGACCGCGCGGCAGGCCGGCGAGCCAGCAAGCCAGGAGCAAGGCGCCCGCGGCGGGCGCCTTGCCGAGCTGCGTTCAGAATCACCTCGCGGTGACGTGGAGCGGCTTGCCCGAGCCGTCCTTGATCTCCTTGGACCACATCGCCTCGATTTCACCGACGACCTTTTTCGGCATCGGCACATAATCGAGGCTTTCCGCCATCTTGGCGCCGTGAGCATAGGCCCAGGCGAAGAACTTGAGCGCTGCGGTCGCAGCAGCTATGTCGCGCGGTTGCCTCGGGATCAGGATGAACGTCGCAGCAGTCATCGGCCACGACTCGGCACCCGGCTGATTGGCCAGGATCACGCCGTAGCCCGGCACCGAATTCCAGTCGGCATTGGCGGCCGCGGCCTGAAACGCTGCGCTGGTCGGTGCCACGACGTTGCCGGCCTTGTTGACCATCTTCATGTACGTGAGCTTGTTCTGCAGGGCGTAGGCGTACTCGACATAGCCGATCGAGCCCTTGGTCTGCGCCGAGTTGTTGGAGACGCCCTCGTTGCCCTTGGCGCCGATGCCCACGGGCCACTCCACCGACGTATTGTAGCCGACCTGGGATTTCCACTTCGGGCTGACCTGCGAGAGATAATAGGCGAAGTTGAAGGTGGTGCCGGAACCGTCCGAACGGTGCACCACGGCGATCGCCTGCGACGGCAGCTTGACATGGGGGTTGAGCTTCCGCAGCGCCGGGTCGTTCCACTTGGTGATGTCGCCGAGGTAGATCTTGGCCAATGTAGGTCCGTCGATGACAAGCTCGCCGGGCTTGATGCCGGAGAGGTTCACGACCGGCACGATGCCGCCCATCACCATCGGGAATTGCACGAGACCGTTCTTTTCAAGCACGTCGCCCGTGAGCGGCGCGTCCGAGGCGCCGAAGATGACCGTCCTCGCCTCGATCTGCTTGATGCCTCCGCCCGAGCCGATCGATTGGTAATTGAGTCCGACGCCGGTCTGTTTTTTGTACGCGTCGGCCCATTTGGCATAGATGGGATAGGGAAAGGTGGCGCCGGCGCCGGAGATTTCGGCGGCAGCCGCCGGAAGAACCGTCGCAGCCAAAATGCCGACGACGGCCATCATTCTGAAATGGTTCACGGTTTTTCTCCTGTGCGGAATTTCAGGCCAACGGGAGCTATGGGCCCGCGGCTTTCGTCCCCGTTTGGGATTTTACGCTCTGTTCGACGCCATCAATGCAACGCGCTGCGGCGAAGATCGCTCGAAGGCGAAAGCCGCAGCCGTGCAAAACTTATGTTCCCCACGTCACCGTTCTATGAGCCGAGGATGACAGTTGGATGACAATCCAGGCTATTGAATACATTGGGATTACTTCGTGGACCGCGGCCCGGCGGTGGGCAGGTGAACGATGAAAGTGGCGCCGGCGCCCGGCGCGCTCTCGATCGACAACCGGCCGCAGTGACGGTTGAGGATATGCTTGACGAGGGCAAGCCCAAGGCCGGTGCCGCCCTGAGCGCGACTTTCCCTCACATCGACACGATAAAAGCGTTCGGTCAGCCGCGGCAAGTGTTCCGGGGCAATTCCCGGCCCGTAGTCGCGCACGCCAACCTGCGCTTCGGACTCGCCGTCCGCGGACTGGACCTCGCGCAGCGAGATGTCGACGCGCTTTCCGGCAGCGCCGTATTTGAGCGCGTTCTCGACCAGATTCTCGAACACGCGGACCAGTTCATCGCGGTCGCCCGGGACCGTCAGCGCGCTCGCCGTCTCGACCTGGACGATGACGCCGCGGTCGCGAGCCAGTGTTTGAAGACCGTCAGTCACTTGGCGAACGATCGGCACCAGATCGAGCGGCGTGTCGGGACGGCGGTGGGCATTGAGCTCGATACGCGACAACGACAGCAGATCGTCGATGAGCCGCGCCATGCGCCGCGCCTGCTCCTGCATGATGGCCAGGAACCGTTCGCGGGCCTTGGCATCGTCGCGCGCCGAGCCTTGCAGGGTCTCGATGAAGCCGGAAAGCGCCGCCAGCGGCGTGCGCAGCTCGTGGCTGGCGTTGGCGACGAAATCGGCACGCATTTCTTCCACGCGCCGCAGCGGCGTGAGGTCATGAAAGGTCATCAGCATCAGATCGGGCGCGCTCAGGCTCGGTTGGCGCTTGACCGGCATGACGACGGCCTCGAACCGGCGGTCGATCGGCACTCGCACGGAATATTCCACCCGCTGCTCTTTGCCGCGCGCATAGGCGCGGGCGATGGTCTCGATCAGTTCAGGCATCCGCAGCGCCAGCGAGAATGGCTCGCCCTGCCGCAAGGCGGGCGCGAGCGTGCGCGCGGGCTCGTTGAACGCCAGCACGCGCCCCTGACCGTCGAGCGCGATGACCGGATCGGGCAGCCCGGCGACGAGTGCGTTGAGCGGATCCCCGGCGCGCTCGGGGACGATGACCGGCCGCGGCCGGCGGCCGGATTCCTCGCTGGCGCGCATGGCAAGCGCAGCCGCCGCCACCACGATGACGAAGCCCGCAAGCGCATAGCCGGCGGCCAAGGCGCCGACGATGGCGAGCCCGGCGAAAACGATTGCCGCCGTCACGGCGACGTACCGCGTACCGCGCCACCCGCTTCGTCCCGACCACGCGATCTTCATTCGATCTCACGGGACCCGGCCGCGCACCCCTGTACCACCTTCCGATCAAGCCACATCCGGGTTTTCCCGCACCAGGTCGGCGGTGGCTCTGAGCGCCGTGGGTCGCCGTCGGCGCCGCGCCGCGCGACCGAGCACGAGCTCACGCGTTCCAAGAACCGTCAGCGCCAGCGCGAACGGAATGATGTAATAGAGCACGCGAAAGAGCAGCAAGCCGGCAAGTAGGTCTTCTTTATCGAATTGCCACAGCGCGACCATCATCGCGGCGTCGAATACGCCGAGACCACCGGGGGCGTGGCTGGCGAAGCCCAGGAGTGTTGCGGCGACGAAAATCACCGCGACGGTGACGAAACCAAGGTTCGGCTCGTCGGGCACCAACATGTACATCGCCAGCGCACAGAACGACAGATCGAGGATACCGATCGCGATT
>JAKAPE010000118.1 GCA_021811945.1 Pseudomonadota bacterium
CCCGCCAGATTGTAGCCAGTAGCCAAGCCGCCGATTTGCAAATCAGCGAGTCGGATCAGCGGCTTCTGTCTCGCGATCGCGGTAACTTCGGTTTAGACAGGCTCCTAGGAAAGTAAGCCGCGCCAGCGTGAGCGACCGCACCCATGAGGGGAGCTGACAATGGGCAACGAACCATTCGAGCAATTCGCGATTCCCAACGAGGTCCGCGCTTTCATCGAGCAAAGCGTCGCACAGGCGCGCACCGCCTTCAACGGCATTGTCGAAGCGGCAAATCAGGCTGTGGCACAATGGCAGGGCCAAACGGAGGCGGCGCGCAATGGCACCAGCGAGATCGCGCACAAATCCATGGCGTATGCCGAAAAAAATATGTCGGCGACCTTCGATTTCGCGCAGAAACTCATGCATGCCAAGGATCCGGCCGAGGTCATGCGATTGCAGACGGAGTTTCTCGCCGCGCAAACCCAGACGCTGTCGACGCAGGTGCGGGAGCTTGGCCAAAGTGCTGCCAAAATCGTGATGGATGCTGCTAAATCGAAATCGTGATTGCGGCTGCGCCCCATATAAAACTTAATGTTTTCAAATACATAAGATATATTTGTGCAATGCAATAATCTTGGTTGCATTGCATCAAAATCTCTGGTATGGGACTAATCGGAATAGAAAACCCAAGTCTGGATAATGTGCTGCGTTCCGTCTTGGGTTCAACAACTGGTGCGCTGCCTCGCACGATGGGTGAGGGCGGATCGAAGATAACAGGTGAAAATCAGCCCACGAGCACAAGCAAGGACAAGTGTCATGGCGGAAGCCACAACTACCCCCAAAGCGAAGACGAGCAAGTCTGCAGTAGGTCCGTTCGAAATGCCGAAGTTCGAGATGCCCAAGTTCGACATCCCCAACGTGGAAATGCCGGCTGCTTTCCGCGAGTTTGCGGAACGCGGCGTCGCCCAGGCGAAGGACACCTACGAGAAGATGAAGGCCGCCGCGGAAGAGGCGACCGACATGATCGAGACCACATACTCGACCGCCTCCAAGGGCGCGTCGGATTACGGGCTCAAAATGATCGAAGCAGCGCGCGCGAACACCAACGCGGCGTTCGATTTCGCCGGCGAGTTGCTGGGAGCGAAGACGTTATCGGAAGTCGTCGAGCTCTCGAGCGCGCACGCGCGCAAGCAGTTCGAGACGATGACGCAGCAGGGCAAGGAACTGAGCGCCCTGGCGCAGAAGCTGGCTGCCGATACGGCCGAGCCGATGAAGACCGGCATGGGCAAGGTATTCGGCAAGGCCTCGTGAACGGGGCACGCGAGTCATCCTTCGTCGCGCGTTTGCGTTTGTGAGTCGCCGTCGCGGGACGGGAAAGCCCGGGCTAGACCCGGGCTTTTGGCTGTCGTCTTGGGCCGGTCAATTTGCGGCGCAACGAAACGGCGCGCCGAGAGTATATAGCGGCTCGACCTCCACACCGTTCTTACCTTCTTGCCGTGCGCCGACGCCGCTGCCACGGCGAGACGACCGGCGTCTTGCCAAACCGGGGCGATGCTCCTAGCTTTCGCCGGCCTGCCGCAACGGGGCCGTGCAGCTGTAGCTCAGTTGGTTAGAGCGCCTGACTGTGGATCAGGAGGCCGGTGGTTCGAGTCCACCCAGCTGTACCAGCGAAATCCTTGATGCGATTTCCGTCGCCAGAGGTGCGCGAGGTCCGAAAAATGCGAAAACTGGCTTTCGCGGGGATCGCGCTCTGCCCAGCCGGAATTCAGCTGCCGTTTACCTTAACACGATGCGGCGGCGCGGCGGCCATGTACCCTTAGCTATTGTCGATTATCAGCCGAAGTCTTCATCCGTTGCAGTGAATGCGGTGGCGCGCGTGACGACATCGACGGCGGCGACATACGCGGCGGCCGAGGCAGGCGACACCGGTGTTGTGCCGCCTTCCGCACCGTGGCGCGACATCCCGGCAAATGCGAGGCCCGGCATCCGCAGCGGCGGGCACGGCGACGTCTTTATCCCGAGCGAAATCTACGGCGACCTTGCGGCGGTCGAGGCGGAATGGCGCCGTTTCGAGCAGGTCGCCGAATGCACGCCGTTTCAAGCGTTCGATTGGCTTTCGGCCTGGCAGCGACATGTCGGGATCGCCACCGGCGTGCGGCCGGCCATCGTTGTCGGCCGCTTCGGTAAAGGCGATACCGCGTTCATCCTGCCGCTCGGCGTCGCGCCGACGCGTCTGGCAAGACGGCTGTGTTGGCTTGGCGAGCATCTCTGCGACTACCAGGCGCCGCTTCTCGCCCGCAACTTTTCGCAACGCGTGACCCCCGAGCGCTTCCTCGATGTCTGGCAGGAGCTGTGCGCGCGGCTAAAGCGCGATCCGCTCTATCGCTACGATTTCATCGAGCTGGAGAACATGCCGCAAGCCATCGGCGCCGAGACAAATCCGTTCATCCATCTCGCCGTCAGGCTCAACGCCAGCGGCGCGCACGCGACGCGATTGGGCGATGATTGGGAGACGTTCTACCGCGCCAAACGCTCATCAGGGACGCGTCGCCGCGACCGCAGCAAGCGCAAGCACCTATCCGAGTTCGGCGACATCCGCTTCATCACCGCCGCGAATGCCGAGGACGCCCGGCATACGCTGGAAACGCTGATGCAGCAGAAGAGTCGGGCATTGGCGCGCCACGGTGTCGCTGATCTGTTTGCCCCGGCGGGGCACCGCGAATTCTTTCTCGACCTCGCGGCCAATGCGCGGATGCGGGCCCGCGTTCACATCAGTCGCGTAGAGGTTGGGAGCACGATTGCGGCGGCCAATCTCGGCGTCGTGTTCGGTGACGGCTACTATCATATCCTGACGAGCTATGGCGCGGAGAGCGAATTGGCGCGCTATGGCCCAGGCGCGCTGCACTTGCGTGAGCTCCTCGCTTACGCAATCGGACGCGGGCTTAAGCGTTTCGATTTCACCATCGGCGATGAGCCGTACAAGCTGGAATGGTCCGACACCGAGCTGAAATTGTACGACTACGTTGCCGCCGCGAACTGGCGCGGCTGGTTGCCATCGCGCTTGACCGCCCTGCGGAGGCGAATCAAACGCTGGATCAAGCAGACGCCCTGGGCTTGGCGTTTGGTCTCGCGTGCCCGCTCCGTTTACGGGACGCTGTCGCATCTGCGGCTGTCGCGGCGCTGCGATTCTCCTCTCCCGCCTTGAACAGTCGCTCGCGCGTCGATATAGGTCGCGCGCCGAGTCAAGGCGTCACAAGTGGCGACGATCTATAAAGTCTGCAAGTGGACGGCGTGGCGCGCAGCCGGCCTCGGGCCGTTTCGCGGAAGTCGCGCTGACGAGCGCGACGGCTTCATCCACTTTTCCACTGCCCCTCAACTCGCTGAGACGGTGGTGAAGCATTTTGCCGGCGCAACCGGCTTGGTCCTGCTTGCGGTCGATGCCGATGCGCTTGGTTCGGCGCTCAGGTGGGAACCGTCGCGCGGCGGCAAGCTTTTTCCCCACCTTTACGCGGCCCTGCCTATGACCGCGGTGCGCTGGGCGCGGCCTCTGGCGGTCGGCGGTGACGGCCGCCACATCATTCCGGAGTTGGCGCCGTGATCGGGTGGTTCGGGCGGCTCGCGCGTTGGTCGCTCAATTCGCTCGACCCTGAGGACGCGCACGCGCTGGCGGTAAAGTTGCTGAAATTTGCGCCATTACCGAGAGCTGCCCGCGACGACCCGCGGCTGGCGACGCGCGCCTTCGGACTGAACTTTCCCAATCCGGTCGGCATGGCGGCCGGCTTCGACAAGAATGCCGAGGTGCCCAATGCGTTGCTGCGCCTCGGCTTCGGCTTTGTCGAGGTCGGCACCATCACGCCTCTGCCGCAGGCGGGCAATCCGCGCCCGCGGCTGTTCCGCCTTGATGCCGACTGCGGTGTGATCAACCGGCTCGGCTTCAATTCGCAGGGCGCCGACGCCGTGCTCAAGCGGCTCGCGGCGCGGGCGGATGCGGGCGGCATCGTCGGCATCAATATTGGGGCGAACAAGGACGCACCCGACCGCATCGCCGATTACGTGCGACTGATCGAGCGCTTCGCCGCGGTGGCAGGCTATGTCGCCGTCAACATTTCCTCGCCAAATACGCCGGGACTGCGCGACATGCAGCGGGCCGCCCTGCTCGATAATCTGCTCGCCCGCGTGGTCGAAGCCCGCGAGCGCGTAACGGCGCAGGCCGGCCCGACCCCCGTGTTGCTGAAGATCGCGCCGGATCTCTCGTTGGCCAATCTCGACGATGTGGTCGGGATCGCCCGCTCGCGTCGGGTGGACGGCATGATCGTCGGCAACACCACGCTGAAGCGGCCAACGAGTCTGTACGACAAGGCAAGAGCCAAGGAAGAGGGCGGCCTCTCGGGCCGCCCGCTGTTTCCGCTGGCGACCCGCATGCTGGCGGAGACCTATGTGCGGGTGGAGGGCGTCTTCCCGCTCATCGGCGTCGGCGGCATCGATTCCAGCGCCACGGCGCTGGCGAAATTCCGTGCCGGTGCCAGCTTGATCCAGCTCTATTCCGGGCTCGTCTTCCGCGGGCTCGGGCTCATCGCCGAGATCAAGGCCGCACTTCTGGCCGCACTTCAAAACGAGCGCCTCGACAGCCTCATCGATCTGATCGGCACCGATGCGGCGGCGGTCACCGCCGAGCCCTGGCCGGGGTAATCAGGGCTTCCGCGGGGCGAACGGCGGGATCGAGGCGAGAGACGGCGGCGGCGCCGGGCGCGGGCGCCAGAATCGGCTTGAGGACCGGAACGAGGCGGCGTCGCTCGCGCCGCATCGGAATGGCGCGGTAGACCTGCTTGGTCGCTTCGACGATGTGAACGCCGGCGAAGGGCGCCGAGATCGTCGCTCCCGCGCGCTCCCAGGCTACCGCGGAGCGCAGAAACAGGCGGCGCGAGATCGGCGGCAAATAAAGCGCCTCGCCCCAGCCTGTCGGTGTAAACCACGTCTCGCGCAAAAGCTGCGTAAGTTGCGAGCGCGAATAGGGCCGGCCATAGCCGAAGGGTGTGGTGTCCATGCGCGCCCACAGACCGCGCCGGTTGGGTACCACCGCCAGCACTCGCCCGCCGCCGGCCAGCACCCGCCACACCTCGCGCAACAACCCGACCGGATCGGACGAATTCTCCAGCGCATGCACGAGCAGGACGCGATCCACCGCCGCGTCGGCGAGCGGCAAATCGTCCTCTTCGACAAGGGCCGCCAGCGCCGGCTGCAATGACGGCCAGCGTACCACGCCCTGCGGCGCCGGCATCAAGGCGAGACAGCGCTCGGCCTCGTTGCGGAACAGGCCAAGATAGGGCGTCGCGTAGCCGACCCCCAAGACGCGCAGCGTGCGGGTGTCGCTCCAACGGGCGCGAATGCCGCGGCCAATGAAGCGCCGGGCCACCGTGCCGAGTTGTTCGGCGTAGAAATTGCGCAGATCGACGACGTCCATGACAATAAGATAGCACTTATTTGCCGTTATTCCCGGCTCCGGCGGCGACCCAGCTCCGGCGGCGACCCAGGAATCCGCATCCGCGCCTTGCGGCCGAACGCGTCGAGAGCCTACCCTACTCGATCGTGAACGTGGACCCGCGCTCGCGGGCTGCCACCGCGCCGGGATGACAGCATGCCCGCACAAACGCATCTTTTTCTCTGCCTCACCGACAATTACGGTGTTCTCCTGCATGACCGCGAAACGGGCGCCACCGCCGCAATCGACGCGCCGGAGGCTGGTCCGATCGAGGCGGCGCTTACTGCGACCGGTTGGCGTCTCAGCGATATTCTGGTGACGCACCATCACGGCGACCACACCGCCGGCATCCCGGAACTCAAGCGGCTTCAGCGCTGTCGGGTGGTGGCGCCGCGCGGCGAAGCCGGGCGGATTCCGCAGGTGGACAAAACGGTCGGCGAGGGCGACACGGTGCGCGTCGGCGTGCTCGCGGCGCATGTCATCGACACGCCCGGCCATACCGCCGGCCACATCTCCTACTTCTTCCCGGCGGAACAGCTCGTCTTCGTCGGCGACACGCTGTTCTCGATCGGCTGCGGCCGCGTCATCGAGGGCGACCCGCAGATGATGTGGAATTCGCTTGTTAAACTGCGCAACCTTCCCGATGACACGCGCATTTATTGCGGTCACGAATATACCGCCGCCAATATCCGTTTTGCCAGGACCATCGAACCGAACAACGAGGCGCTTGCGGCGCGCGCGCGGCAAGTCGACCAGCTTGTCGCCGCGCACAAGGCGACGATCCCGGCAACGATCGGCGCCGAAAAGGCGGCGAACCCGTTCTTGCGCGCCGACGTCCCCGAGGTCGCGCAGTCGGTCGGTCTCGGCGGCAGTCCGGCCTGGAAAGTGTTCGCCGAAATCCGCGCGCGCAAGAACCGCTTTTGAAGAACCGTTTCTGATGACGCTTTTGACCGCCGCCGAGATGATCAGGCTCCTTAAGCTCAAGCCGCATCCGGAGGGCGGGCATTTTCGCGAGACATTCCGCGATGAGCGGCGCGTTGACGGCAATCGCGCAGCCTCGACGGCGATCTATTTCCTCCTCGCCCGCGGCGAATGCTCGCACTGGCATCGCATCGATGCGGCGGAGATCTGGCACTGGTATGCCGGCGCGCCGCTCGAACTGGAAATCGCGCCGCCGACCGGCCCACGTGAACGCATTATTCTCGGCAGCGACTTTGCCGCCGGTGAACGCCCGCAAGCAATCGTGCCGGCGCATGCCTGGCAGGCGGCACAATCGCTCGGCAACTGGACGTTGGTCGGCTGCACCGTCGCGCCGGGCTTTGAGTTTGCGCTATTCGACCTGGCGCCGACGGGCTGGGAGCCGGAACGCCGGTAGCGTGGATTGCACGATGCCAATCCGGCCTACACGCTCCGGGCTTGCCCTTAGGGGCATTATCTGAATTTTCCGCTGAACTCCTTCCTGCTACCGGTTGCAGCGTATCGCGTGCACCTCGCTTCCTGTTGGAGGCAAAACATGGCCCAGGTCTATGTCCATTGTTCCAGCGACCGACAGGCATTCATGGATCGGGGCGCCACCGATGTCGCCGACCTGACCGAGGCCCGCGACTTTGCTGAAGGCGTCGTCCGGTCGCTCGTCACCGCGCCGAGCCTGGAAGATTGGCGCACCTGGGCCGTGCACGTCCACGACGATCTCGGCGACGAAATCTTCGTCGTTCCTTTCGTCGCCGTGCTCGGCAAGCCGAATTGAGGACGGCACCATAGCATAGGATGTCCAAGTGATCGGCTCGCGAGCTCTTTGGTTGCTTCGCGCCGTCGATCGCAACGGTAGGCAACGCTACGCAATATATTGTCCGCCGTTCGCCGTCAGCGTCGAGCCGGTGATGAGACCGGCGTCGTCGGCGGCCAGGAACACCACGCAGCGCGCGATCTCCTCGGGCTCGCCGAGCCGGCCGATTGGGATTTGCGGCAGCACTTTCGTCTCCAAGACCTCCTGCGACATCGCCTTGACCATTTCGGTGGCGATATAGCCCGGGCAGACGGCATTGACAGTGATGCCGAGGCGCGCGCCCTCCTGCGCCAGGGCCTTGGTGAAGCCGATCTCGCCGGCCTTGGAGGCGGAATAGTTGGTCTGGCCGAACTGGCCTTTCTGGCCGTTGATGGAGGAAATATTGATGATGCGGCCGAACTTGCGCGCGCGCATGCCCTCGATCACATTCCGGCTCATGTTGAACAGCGAGCCGAGATTGGTGTTAATCACCGCGGTCCACTGTTCCGGCTTCATGCGGTGCAGCTGCGCGTCGCGGGTGATGCCGGCATTGTTGACCAAAACGTCGACCGGGCCGAGGTCGGCCTCGACCTGTTTGACGCCGGCGGCGCAGGCTTCGAACGAGGACACGTCCCATTTGTAGACGGCGATGCCGGTCTCGGCCTTGAATTTCTGCGCCGCCTCGTCATTGCCGTGATAGGCGGCGGCAACCTTGTAGCCGGCCGTCTTGAGCGTCTTGCTGATTGCCGCGCCGATACCGCGCGTTCCCCCCGTCACCAGTGCGACGCGTGGCATGATGTTGCTCCCTGTCGATATCCGCCCTCCCGGTCTCGCACCGGGCATTCATCCTGTGCAGCCAGCAGATTACGGAAGTAAATGGCCGGGACAAGCCCAACCATAGTACAGGTCAAAATTTGGCGCGTCTTTCGCCGTTTACCGCTCCACGCACATGGCGATCCCCATGCCGCCGCCGATGCAGAGCGTGGCCAGCCCCTTCTTGGCATTGCGCTTCTGCATCTCGTAAAGGAGCGTCACCAGGACGCGCGCGCCCGAGGCGCCGATGGGATGACCGAGGGCGATGGCGCCGCCGTTGACATTGACCTTGGCCGTATCCCAGCCGAGGTCCTTGTTGACGGCGCAGGCTTGGGCGGCGAACGCCTCGTTGGCCTCGATCAGATCGAGGTCGCCGATGTTCCAGCCGGCCTTCTTGAGCGCGGCGCGCGAAGCCGGGATGGGCCCCGTGCCCATGATCTTCGGGTCGACGCCGGCCTGCGCCCAGGACACGATACGGGCGAGCGGCGCCTTGCCGAGCTTGGCCGCCTCGCCGGCCTTCATCAGCACCATGGCGGCGGCACCGTCATTGATGCCCGAGGCATTGCCAGCGGTGACGGTGCCGTCCTTGTCAAAGGCCGGGCGCAATTTGCTGACGGCTTCGAGGGTCGTTCCGTGCCGGGGATATTCATCGGCATCGACGATGATATCGCCCTTGCGGCTCTTGACGGTGACCGGCGCGATCTCGTCCTTGAAACGGCCAGACTTCTGCGCGGCTTCGGCCTTGTTCTGCGAGCCGACGGCAAATTCGTCCTGCTGCTGGCGCGTGATCTGCCACTGCCGGGCGACGTTCTCCGCGGTGTTGCCCATGTGATAGCCGTTGAAGGCGTCCCACAGGCCGTCCTTGATCATGCTGTCGATCATCTCGAAATTGCCCATCTTCACGCCGCCGCGCAGATGAGCGCAGTGCGGGGCGACGCTCATCGACTCCTGGCCGCCGACGACCGCGATCTCGGAATCGCCGTTGACGATGCCCTGGTAGCCGAGCGCCACCGCCCGCAGGCCCGAGCCGCAGAGCTGGTTGACGCCCCAAGCCGGGACCTCCACCGGGACGCCGGCGGCAATCGAAGCCTGCCGGGCCGGATTCTGACCTTGGCCGGCGGTCAAAATCTGCCCCATGATGACTTCGGACACGCGCGCCGCTTCGACGCCGGCACGCTTGAGCGCCGCCGCGATGGCCACCTTGCCGAGTTCATGGGCGGGCATCGATGCGAACGCCCCGTTGAAGGCGCCGACGGGCGTGCGTACCGCGCCGACGATGACAATGTCGTCTGTCATGGAAAGTCCTTTCGCGCTCATGGAGCATTTTCGGGGGTACTGACGATGCTCACTGTCATACGGGTGCGACCGGCTGCCGGCAAGGCGTAAGGAAGCCGCATTGCCGCCTTCCTCGAGTGGACTTCGTCGTCGCCGCTGCCTTGCGCAAGCCCACACAAAACGGTAGCCGCGCGCGAAGAAACTGCTTATTTTGGCGTCAATACCTTCGATCCCCACCCGATGCCTGAGATGAGCACACCCAAGACTGCAGAGCCGGTGACAATCAAGAAGTACGCCAACCGGCGTCTCTATAACACCGGCACCAGCACCTATGTGACGCTCGAAGACCTCGCCGCCATGGTCAAGACCGGCGCGGACTTCGTCGTCTATGACGCCAAGACCGGCGAGGATATCACCCGCTCGGTGCTCACCCAGATCATTTTCGAGCAGGAAAACAAAGAGGGGCAGAATCTTCTCCCGATCGCTTTTCTGCGCCAGTTGATCCGGTTCTACGGCGACAGCATGCAGATGCTGGTGCCGCGCTATCTCGAAGTCTCCATCGAATCGCTGACGCGCGAGCAGGAAAAATTCCGTCAGCAGATGGCGCAGGCGTTCGGCGTCGGCGCGTTCCCCTCGCTGGAAGAGCAGGTACGCCGCAACATGGAAATGTTCGAGCGCGCATTCGCGATGTTTGCGCCGTTCGCCCGACGCGAAAGTCAGGCCGGCGAAGCCGCGGCCGAACAGGCGAAGCCGACGACGAAGCCGGGCGACATCGACGATCTCAAGCGCCAGGTCGGCGAAATGCAGAAGCAGATCGATCGGCTGACGGAAAAGGACAACCGCAAATAGCTTGGGCGGTCCGGCCCGTCGCCGGCATCACTTCCTCCGCATCAGGTGGCGCGCTTCGCTGATCGGCATGTTGCCGACGCGCGTGCCGCGGTTGCGCAGCATCCGGCTCAAAGGCTTTCATCGGCCAATCCAGGCCGCCAATGTACGTGCGATCTCCGGCTAGCACCTGAACACCATAGAAGGCACGCTACGCGGCAGTCGACTCCCTCTCCCCGCATGCGGGGAGAGGGGTGGGGTGAGGGGGTTTTGCCGCTTGGCTCAGTATCGCGGCAAGGCCCCCTCACCCGCTCGCCGTCGCTGAGCTTCGGCGTGCGACCTCTCCCCGCGTGCGGGGAGAGGTGGATAACAGAACATCGAAAGTCGGAGCTAATAGCGCAATGGCCCAAGACTTCACCGCCGTCCAAACAAACGGTCCAGCAGCCAGAGATCGAGGCCGCCGTGATTGCCGGCCCGCGGCTGTGACGACCGAGCGTCGGCGAGCGCGTTGCTTGCGGCCGGTAAGCTCCGCGGTGGCGGCCACGCCATCCACCCGCCGGCGGACAAGCCCGGCAATGGCGTCGGCGCTACGCCCTGATACGCGACGCGCATGAAGCGGCTCCAAATTTCCACGGGCAGGCCGCCGCCGATCGCATGGCGGGTGGGCGAGTCGTCGTCGTTGCCGAGCCAGACGCCAGCGACGAGGTGGGAGGTGTAGCCGACGAACCAGGCATCGCGGAAATCCTGGCTGGTGCCGGTCTTGCCGGCCGCCTGCCAGCCGGAAAGGCCGGCGCGGCGCGCGGTGCCCGAGACGAGCGTCTGGTGCAGCATCGCATTCATCATGGCGACGTAGCGTGCGTCGATGATGCGCCCCAGCATGTCTTCCGGCCGCGCGTAGAGAATCTTGCCGTCGGCGGCGCGTATACTTTCGATCGCATGCGGCGAGACGGCAAACCCGCCGTTGGCAAACGGCGCATATGCGCCAACGAGTTCGAGCGGGGAAACCTCGGAGGTGCCGAGCGCAATCGAGGCGTTGGGTTTGAGCGGCGACGTGATGCCGAGCCGGTAGGCGGTGCGGATGACCGCGGCGGGGCGAAATTCGAGCGTCAGCCGCACCGCGACCGTGTTGAGCGATTGGGCGAGCGCCTTTGTCAACGTCACCGGGCCCAGGTATTTGCGCTCATAGTCTTCCGGCCTCCAGCCGTTCACGGCGATCGGCGCATCCTCGCGCACGCTGTCGGGCGTGAGCCCATGCTCCAGCGCGGTGAGATAGACAAAAGGCTTGAACGCCGAGCCGGGTTGGCGCTTGGCGGCAATGGCGCGGTTGAATTGGCTATCGGCATAGTTCCTGCCGCCGACGAGCGCACGCACGACGCCGTCCGGCGTCATGGCGACGAACGCCCCCTCGCCGACGCCGAATCTTTGTCCGTCCCGCGCCAGCACGGCGTCGAGCGCATGCTCGGCGGCGCTTTGCAGCACCGGGTCGATCGTGGTCTCGACCACGATGTCGGTATCGAAGCGGCCGATGATATCGTTAACCGCATCCATGACCCAATCGGCGACGTAATTGACCGAGCCGGCCGCAGCCGGTTTGGTCGCCGGCGCCGGGTGGGCCAGCGCGAAATTGGCGGCGTTGGCGCCGATGAGCTTCTGCTCTGCCATGTCCGCGATCACCAGCCGCGCGCGGCGTTCGGCGGCCTCGGGATTGTGGCTCGGCGACAGGCGCGACGGCGACCGTACCAGGCCGGCCAGGAGCGCCGCTTCGGCGAGCGTCAATTGCCGCGCCGATTTGCCGAAATAGCGCCGCGCCGCCGCCTCGATGCCGTAAGCGCCGGAGCCGAAATAAACCCGATTGAGATAAAGCTGGAGAATTTGCGCTTTACTGAAGTTATGCTCGAGCCAGAGTGCGAGCAGGGCCTCTTCCAGCTTGCGCGCAAGCGTACGCTCGTGCGTCAAGAACAGATTCTTCGCGAGCTGCTGGGTGATCGTCGAGCCGCCCTGCGCGGCGTCGCGATGAAAGACGTCGGCGATGCCGGCGCGCAGGATGCCCCACGGATCGATGCCGCGATGCGAATAGAAGCGGCGGTCCTCGACGGCGATGAACGCCTCGGGGACATAGCGCGGCAATTCGGCGAGCGGCACGGCGGCGCCGCCCATGTCGCCGCGCGTGGCGAGCGTCGCGCCGTCGGCGCCGAGGATGAGCACCGAGGGCGGACGTTTGGGAATCTTCAAAGACTGGATTGGCGGCAGATGAAAACCGCTCCAGGCGAGGGCGCCGCCCGCGGCGATGACCGCCCACAGCGCCAGTACTACGCCCCAATAGACGAGACGGCCAACGCCCGAGCGGCGCTTGCCGCCGCCGCGCCTGCCGCGGCCGCCGCGCTTGCCGGACCGCTGCGGCGCATCGTCGTCGTGCCGGTATTGACCGCCCTTGCTGCGACCGTGCGGCGGCCCGCCGGTGCGGTCCTGCGGGCGCAGCCGCAGGTCCAGGCTGGCGCCATCCTGCGCACGTTTGCGGCCAAGCTGTCGCGACATGTCCCGTCCCCGGCGCGCGCCCCGGCGCTCGTGCCGACGGTAGGAGAGCGCGGTTTAAGAGCGGGTTACCGGTCGTGACCTTGTCCTCCCGGCGGTTTGGGACTGCATACCGTCATCCCTCCCCACGGTAGCGGGAAAGGAGGACCACCCTGCGCAGCAGGGTGGTAGGAGGGGCGTGGGCCGCGACGCTTGCTGCTCCTTCTCCCCGCGTGCGGGGAGAAGGTCGGGATGAGGGGGCCTCTCCGCTGGGCTGAGATTCGCGGAGTTATCTGGACTGCCGTCGCTCAGTCCTCTGCGCTCAGCACGTCGGGCGGATTGGCGCAGCGTAATCCGCCATTTGTTTGTAAGCGGTCCTCTGGCCGCACCTTGTGCGTGGCGGGCTGAGCCGGAAGATGCGGACTGATTTGGCCGGATCGGTTCGCATATATGGTTGACCATATAGTTGACGCTTCTGAGCGACACAGCCGTG
>JAKAPE010000002.1 GCA_021811945.1 Pseudomonadota bacterium
AAGAGATACTCCGACATCTTTCGTCAACCCTTATCAGTGGCAGCCGAGCGCGCCGCGCAACTTTGCACTACTCTACTTTGCAGGATTTTGCTTCTTCCAGGGATCCTTCAACATCGGGAAGGTTCCGAACTCGACATCGACAAGATCGCCGTCGTGCTTCTGCACGCGCCGAAGGTAGATGTTCTGCACGATGTCTCGCGTGTCGCGATCGATGGCGATCGGACGGTGCGGGCGGTCCGCAGGATCGTGATAGCCTGGTCCCCGTCGAAATTGCCTTTCAATTGCTTCACCGCATCCAGGATTGCCGTCTTGCCGTCCCAGCCCCTGCACTGACACGAAATTGAGAATCACGTCTTGACGTATTCCCGATCTTATTCTGTGAGCGTCTGGCGCCGCCACATTCGGCGTAAAGACCACACCCGCGAGAACGCGTACGTGCTTGCGGGTGACTGGCTCCCGGGCCGGCCGCCTCGCTACTTCGGGATTAGCCCCGGTGTCGTCGGGCGCTACCACCTCGATCCGAACTCCGGGCGGTAGGTCTTTTTCATGTCCCTTCATGTAGAGGCGCAGACCCCTGTCGATTTGTTGGCCATTGGAGGCCAGCATTCCGGAATGTCTGGAAGACACCGATCTCGATCACGGTCTCCGCGGCGACCGGCGCAGTCCACGTGAAAAGAGTCGCGCAAAGACAATGCGAACAGATATTCGAAGGCCTCAATGCCGTGCAGACCCGCGGGAGTATTGCGACGTCCGACCAGGGTATCGAGGATCACCGGCGGCCGGGCGATGCCGGGATCGAGTACCCGTTCCTTCACATTGATCAGTTCCAAGTGTTGAAATGGACTGAGCTCTACGCGGATGCCCTTCGATTGCAGATAGGTGACATCCGAGACCACACCAGCCTTGTTGTTGAAGCCCAGCATGTTGGTGCCAGGCCCAACGGCGCCGGTGAAGGGCAGGATGATAGCGATTTCGACGTAGCGGTTGTTCGACCCCATGGCCACGAGGGGCTCGATCAGCGGCGCCACGAGTGTTTGCGCCAGCCCTGACCGTTCGTCGACAATGCGGGAGCGTCGGGTGGCGCAAAGGCGCCAACGGCTCCGCGCGAAGCGTGCCCCGATAACAGGCTCCGCGCCGTCCCCACGTGTACCGCGGCGGCGTTCGGTCTAGCGGAACCCGGGAATCCGGTTCACGCCCCGCGGGTGTCTCCGGATTGCGCAAACTGCACCCTGGATTTCGCGTTGCGAAATCCAGGCTACTTGCTTCGCGCGAGGGGAGGGTCGCTTGTTTCATCGGGCGCTCATTTCCGGCCCGGAACTCTCCACGGCTTTCTTATTCGGCGGCCTGTGTCTTATTGCGTGACGACTTGCCGGCAGCCGCGCCGCGCCCGCCGGCAGCGGCCGCCGGCCGGCTCGTCGATCTTTGCTTGGTCGTCCCGCGACACGCGAAGAGCGTTTGTCCTGGCGTAGTCTGCCGCGCGGAGCGGGAGCGCCACGCTTGGCGCGCGCATCGAGGAGCGCGACGGCTTCTTCAAGGGTGGTGGTGTCCGGCGTCTTGTCGCGCGGCAGCGTGGCGTTGACGCCGTCGTGGCTCACGTATGGGCCGTAGCGCCCGTTTTTCGCAACGACCGGCCCACCCTTGGTCGGATGATCGCCGAGCGCGCGGCCCGGATCGGCGCCGAAGCGACGTCCGCGAAAAAGACCTTTGGCGCGCTTCTCGGCCAGGAGTGTCACCGCACGGTTGAGCCCGATATGGAACACGTCGTCGCCGGCCTCGATGTTGGCGTAGGTCCTGCCGTGCTGCACATAGGGGCCGAAGCGGCCGATGCCAGCGCGGATCGGCTCGCCGTCCTCGGGATGATGGCCGATCTCGCGCGGCAGCGCGAGAAGAGCGCGCGCGCGCTCAAGGTCGACATCATCCGGGGCCATCCTCTTCGGCAGGCTGGCGCGTTTGGGCTTTTCGCCGTCGACGGCTTCGCCGAGCTGCACATAGGGACCGAAACGGCCGCTGCGCAGCGTCACTTCGAGGCCGGTCTTGGAGTCCGTGCCGAGCTTTTTGCCGCCGACCTCGGCGCCGCCTTCGGTCGGCACCGAAAGAGGCCGCGTGTAGCGGCACTCGGGATAGTTGGAGCAGCCGATGAACGCCCCATATTTCGAGAGTTTCAGCGTGAGCCGGCCGCTGGCGCACGTGGGACATTGCCGCGGATCGCCGCCGTCGGCGCGCGGAGGGAAGAGGTGCGGAGCGAGCAACGCGTCGAGGGCGTCGATCACTTCCGAGATTTTCAGGTCCTTTGTCTCAGCGACGGCGGCGATGAAGTCGCGCCAAAAATCGCGCAGCACGTCGCGCCAGGCGATCTCGTGGTTGGCGATGAGGTCGAGCCGCTCCTCGAGCCCCGCGGTGAAATCGTACTCGACATATTTGGCGAAAAAACTCTCGAGGAAAGCGACAACGACGCGGCCGCGATCCTCGGGGTAGAGTCGGCGCTTTTCCAGCCGCACATATTTGCGGTCCTTGAGCACTTGCAGGATCGAGGCATAGGTGGAGGGCCGGCCGATGCCGAGTTCCTCCAGACGTTTAACCAGCGAGGCTTCGGAGTAGCGCGGCGGCGGCTCGGTAAAGTGCTGGTTCGCGGCGATCGCGCGTTTGGCGAGGCGTTCGCCGGCGCTCATTTGCGGCAGCCGTCTCGCTTCCTCGTCGTCCTGATCCTCGTCGCGGCTTTCCTGATAGAGCGCAAGGAATCCGTCGAATTTCACCACCGTTCCGGTCGCGCGCAATTCCAGAAGCCGCTGTCCTTTCCCTCCCGCACTGGCGGAGGAGGGCAGGGCGGGGATGGCCCTGATATCGGCGGTTGTGCGTTCGAGCTCCGCGGATTCCATCTGGCTCGCCACCGTACGCACCCAGATCAATTCGTAGAGCTTGGCCTGATCCGCATCGAGATAGCGCTTCGTGCCGGCCGGGCGCCGACCAAGGTCGGTCGGGCGGATCGCTTCGTGCGCTTCCTGGGCATTCTTGGTCTTGGTCTCGTAACGTCGCGGCGTCGGGGGAACGTAACGGGCGCCGTGGTCGGCCGCGATGACGCCGCGGGCGGCGCTCACCGCCTCGGCGGCGATTTGGACCCCATCCGTGCGCATATAGGTGATAAGCCCGACGGTTTCGCCGCCGATATCGACACCCTCATAGAGCCGTTGAGCGACCCGCATCGTATGGGCCGGCGCGAAGCCGAGCTTTCGGCTTGCTTCCTGCTGCAGGGTCGAGGTCGTGAACGGCGGCTGCGGATGCCGCTTCTGCGGCTTTGCTTCGACGGAAGAAACCGTGAAGGCAGCCGCTTCCAGCGCCTGCTTGAGGGCCTCCGCTTGCGCGGCAGTGCCGATATCCAGGCGCTGAAGCTTCTGCCCGTCCGCGCCGACGAGACGGGCCTGGAATTCCTCGCCACGCGGCGTTGCCAGCGTGGCCATGATCGACCAATATTCGCGGCGGACGAATTTTTCGATTTCCAGTTCGCGGTCACAAACGAGTCGCAGCGCTACGGACTGCACCCGGCCAGCGGAGCGCGCCCCCGGGAGCTTGCGCCAAAGCACCGGCGAAAGCGTGAAACCGACGAGATAATCGAGTGCGCGGCGGGCGAGATAGGCATCGACCAATGCCTGGTCGATGCTGCGCGGCTCCTTCATAGCGGCGGTGACGGCCTGCTTGGTGATGGCGTTGAACACCACGCGCTCGACGGGCAGCTTGCCCAAAGCCCTCTTTTGCTTGAGCACTTCGAGTACGTGCCAGGAGATTGCCTCCCCCTCGCGGTCGGGGTCGGTGGCTAGGATGAGCTTTTCCGCCTCTTTGGCAGCGCGGGCGATCTCTTTGAGACGCTTTTGTGCCTTGGCATCGATCTCCCAGACCATGCGGAAATCGGCGTCCGGATCGACCGAGCCGTCCTTCGCCGGCAGGTCGCGGACATGACCGAACGAGGCCAGGACCTCGTAACCGCGGCCCAGGTATTTATTGATCGTCTTCGCCTTGGCGGGCGATTCTACCAGCACGAGATGCATGAAAACCTATCTGTAATCTATTGATTCAACGTGATTTTTATCTTTAGGTCCGGCTTGAGCCCGAGGCCGCGCCGTCGGGAACATGGGTAACGGAACCCGGCCTGTCAAATCATTCTGGAGTTTGGACAGGAACTGCGGCAGCAGCGACTGGCCCAAAAAGTCGCTAAGGTGTGCACTACTTTTGGTAGATGTTATTAATGACATATCTAAAGTAGAGTAACCCGCCCGAACCGGATTGGAAACAGGAGCAGAGGGATGACTGCCGAACTGCTACGCAAGCCTGATGCGGCGGAATTTAACGCCACTCTCAGTGCAGTTCTCTACATTGCGTCGCTTACCAACGAACTGGCGCGGCTTGCCAGCAGCCACGGTCTTGACACCTTGGCCTATCTGCTCGACATGGCGAGGATCGAGGCCGATCAGGTGTCGAAGACGTGGCAGGGCGATCCTCGCGAACGGAATCGATAAGCGCGTGATCGACGCGTGCGATTACGGGCGCCAGCCGTCAAGGTGCCCGGATACC
Organism: Pseudomonadota bacterium; assembly: GCA_021811945.1. Taxonomy (GTDB): domain Bacteria; phylum Pseudomonadota; class Alphaproteobacteria; order Rhizobiales; family Xanthobacteraceae; genus BOG-931. Next base: position 4,564 of record JAKAPE010000002.1, read on the forward strand.
GATGCGGGCGAGGAAGGCACGGCTCGGGTAACCGTCGGGAACCATTCCGAACCTGCGTTGCAGGTCGCGCACCGCATCGCGTTGCTCGAAGTCGAGGTGGCCGGTGAAGTCTCCGATTTTGTAGCCAAGATCGGCCAGCCTGCGTTCCAGCGCCATGCGCTGTTCGCGTGAAGGCTGGAAGTCGTTTGCGGGCCAGGCCGCGCGGATCGGTCCAAGGCCGCGCAGTTGGTCCGAAAACTTCGCGACGGCAAGGGCATAGGCGTCGGAGTTATTAAATTTCTTGAGTACGATAAAATTGTCCGTGACGAGAAAAGCCGGGCCAACCGCGCCGCTCGGGAAGAACAGAATGGCCGTCGCGGCGCTGGAAGCAGGAAAGGCGCCGCCGTCGGCGCGCCGGAGGCCACGCCGGGCAAAATCGGCGAACGTGCCACGGCTCTGGCGATAATCGAACCTCGGCGGCAACACGACCTCAAAGCCCCACGGCAAGCCCGGCCGCCAACCCGATTGCCGCAGATAATTCGCGATCGAGGCGAGCACGTCAGGCACGCTGTGCCAGATATCGGCGCGGCCACCCCCGTCGAAGTTGACCGCATAGCGCAAATAGCTCGAAGGCAAGAACTGCGGCTGTCCCATGGCGCCGGCCCACGAGCCGACGAATTCCCGCCGAGGAATATGATCGTCCTGCAGCATCTCGAGCGCGCTGAGCAACTCTTCCCGGAAATAAGGATGCTGAAAGCGCGCTTGCGCCAGCGTCGCCAGCGAGCGGAACACGTCCCAGCGCTCCGGCGCCTCGCCAAAGGAGGATTCGACGCCCCAGATGGCGACAAGGATGGTCTTGTCCACGCCGAATTCTTGCTCAACCGCATCGAGCGTCTTCGTCCATTGCGCGCATTCACGCCTTCCCTTGGCAAGGCGTGCCGGCGAAACCAATGCGGCGAGGTAGGGGGCGAGCGGCTTGCCGTATTCCGGCTCGCGCCGCATCGCCGCCAACACTTTCGGATCGGGACGCATGCCGGCAAGAGCGGCATCGAAAGTCGTGCGGGTGATGCCGCGTGCGGACGCATCCGGCCAAAGCGCCGCGAGAAAGGCGGTGAAGGAATCGATTGCGGTCGCTCCTGCCGGCATGCAGGCGATCACAAGCAGCAAGACCGGCAAGACCGGCAAGACCGGCAAGACCGGCAAGACGCACCGTCGCATCGCTTGGTCCCTCACAGCGAATCCGCCGAGGGGTGACCCACTATTACACTTGGTCTTTTGCGAGGCGACGCCGGAGCCAGCAAGTCCGCTGGCAACTGCGGCGGCTGCCATTCACGCCAGCGAAACGAGGCCGCCCCCGTGGCGTTCGAGGCGACCGGCGATTTCCAATTCCAGCAGCACCATACGCACCACGCCGGGCGAACTGCCTGACATGCGCACGAGATCGTCGATGAGAAGCGGCGCAGGGCCGAGCAGCGCGACGATGCGCGCACGCTCGTCAGGCGCAGGCTCCGCCTCGTCGATCGACTCGCTCCCGGCCGGCGCCGCCTCGGGCTCGCGGGCGGGGAGTTCCTTGCCCTCGACGATCGGCTGGAGCACCGAGATGATATCGGCAGTCTCGGTTACCGGCGTTGCGCCCTGCTTGATGAGATCGTTGGTGCCCTCCGCGCGGGGGTCGAGCGGAGAGCCTGGAACGGCGAATACCTCGCGTCCCTGCTCGACGGCGAAACGGGCGGTAATCAGCGAGCCCGAGCGCTTGGCTGCCTCGACGATGATGACGCCGAGGGAGAGGCCGGAAATCAGTCGGTTGCGGCGCGGAAAATCGCGCCCGCGCGGTTCCCAGCCGAACGGCATCTCGCTCACTGCGGCCCCCGCTCTGAGGATGGCCTCGAGGAGATCGCTATGTTCCGGCGGATAAATGCGGTCCTGGCCGCCGGCGAGGACGGCGATGGTGCCGGCATCGAGCGAAGCACGGTGCGCGGCGGCGTCGATCCCGCGCGCCAAGCCGGAGACGACAGCAAAACCGGCCTCGCCGAGTTCGCGCGCGATCCGCTGGGTGAACTTTATGCCAGCGCCTGACGCATTGCGCGAGCCGACGATCGCTATGATCGGCAGAGCCAGCGCCGCTACGCAGCCGCGCACTGCGATGAGCGGCGGCGCGTCGTCGATCATCTGCAGGCGGCTCGGATAGTCGGGTTCGCCCAGCGCCACGAACGCGGCGCCGAGTTTTTGCGCGGCGGCGACTTCGCGCTCGGCCTGTTCACGTGAAAAGATTTTCAGCTTGGCGCTGGCGCCGCCGCGACGGGCGAGCGAAGGCAATGCCTCAAGCGCTGGGCGCGCCCCGCCATAATGATTGACGAGGGCGCGAAAGGTCCGCGGACCGACGTTCTCACTGCGAATCAATCGCAGCCAGTCGATCCGCTGCTCGTCGGTCAGATGAACGCCGTTTCGCCCGGCGTTGCCGTCGCGTTCTTCGCTCACTCGCGCCACGCGCCCCCGCGCTTGCACCCCTGCGCCGCGGTCAAGCTTAGGCGAAAACCGCGCGAGTGTCCCGATTCCCCGATTCCGAAGTTCGCATCATTTTACGGCTCGCTCGTCTGCGAACTTCGGAATCGAAGGACACCAGCAACTTTATGAATCTAGTGTGGTTTTGGATTTGACGCTCCGATGACGAGTTGCCGCAATGATGATCGGAGCGTCAAATCCACCACACTAGCGGTGGTAGATCCGACGTTTTCGTTTGGGTGGGCGAGAAGTGTACACGGGGCCGCAGCCGTGGGTGCCGCAGACGGCGGCGATCTTGTGGACTATTGCGACGCGCGCCGCGGCGGCTCCGAGCGCCGATGACGCCGCGGGCGCCATCGCCTGGGCGCCGCCGCCCAGCGTTGCGCATGCGAGAATCGTCGCTGTAACCGCAGTCGTTGCGACCATCTTGGCCATATGAAGCCCTCCTCTCGGTCCGCGGCACCGCCGCGCCGTTGCTCCGAATCGCACAAGCTTACGGCAAAATGGGAAAAGCGCGAAAGATCGCGAGACGTCGCTTCACGAGCCATCGCCGGCCGCCCGCGAACCGCTTCCGATCTTGCTTTCGCTGCCGTGCAACAACCGCGAAATGTTGGCGCGGTGCATGATCCACAGCAAAGCCGACAGCAGCAAGAACAGTTGCGCGTACCCGAATTCGCGCTGCCACCACAGGAACGCCGGGGCCGCGGCGCTTGCGACGAGCGCAGCAAGCGAGGAGTAACGGGTTGCCGCGGCGACGGCGAGCCAGATCGCGCAGAAGAGGAGCGACGCGGGCCAGGTGAGTCCAATGAGAAGACCGATATAGGTCGCCACGCCCTTGCCGCCGCGAAACCGCAGCCACACCGGGAATAGGTGACCGAGGAAAGCCCCGCCTGCGGCAATGATCGCAAGATGCGGGCCGAGGAAGTGATTGGTTGCGAGCGCCGCCGCGGTGCCCTTGAGCACGTCGCCTACGAGCGTTGCTGCGGCAAGCCCCTTGCGGCCGGTGCGCAAGACGTTGGTCGCGCCGATGTTGCCGGAGCCGATGGCGCGCGGGTCCAGGGCGCCGCAAAGGCGCGTCAGCAAAACGCCGAACGGAATCGAGCCGCAGAGATAGCCGAAGAGGAAAGCCGCAGTATATTCGGCGGCGGAAGGCCAAGTTATCAAGCTCAGCATGGTTTCAGCACCGTCGCGCAGCCGATCATTACCGCCGCGTGGGAATCCCGTCGCCCGGCCGCCGGCAGCAAGAACGGGATCCCCGCTTTCGCGCGAACGAGCGATCGCAGCTTCGTCGGGCCTACCCCGTTCGTGCCCGCTTCGCGCTTTCCCGTTCATGCAGGCCCGCCGCCTTGGCGTCCGCCTCGTCCTTATAGACGACGAGGTGCTTGAGCCTTTCATCCGGCGTCCGCGCCAGCGCGTCCAGTCCGGGGGAGAACGTCTTGCGGACCAAGTCGCCAACCACGAAATGCGCGGCCGCGTCTGCCTCGATGTCGGTCTCGCAATAGAGGCAACGCAGCTTGCAGCGCTGCCCGGATGGCTCTTTCATCAGATAGAACTTGTTGGCAGCGTATTGGCGCTCGGCCGGATCGCCGGTGATGCAGTTGGCGTTGCCGCATTGGATGCCGATGCCGATCGGCTGGGCGTAGAGCGGGAGATCAGACTTCGCGAAGCCGCCGGCGAACTTGTGCAGCGATTTGTTCTTGTGGAGATGCAGAAGCAGCGAAATCAGCGCCATGCGCACGGGAACGCCATAGGCGGCCTGGCGGAAGTAGATGGCGCGGCGGTCGCTGTCGAGCGCGGCATCAAGTTCGTTGACGCGCGGCAGGGGGTGCATGACGCTCGCTTCCGCATATTTGGGCTCGCCCAGGAATTTGGCGTCGATTTTCGGATAAGGTCGTTCTTTCTCGCTCCAGCGTTCCTTCTGGAACCGGGTGACGTAGACCGCGTCGGTCTTCTTTTGCAGTGCCAATCCGTAATCGATTTCCGGCTCGGCATAGAGCGAGAGCTGATGCGGCTGGTCGGCAGTGACGTAAAGCGCATCGATCGAGCCGGTCCCCGGTCGAGGCGCCTTGGAGATCATGCGGCAATGAAATTCTTCGCGCAGACGCCCGACCACGTGCGCCGGAAGTTCCATTCCAGGGGCGGGAAGGGGATCGATGGTGGCGCCGAAGCGCGCCAGCGCATAGACGAAAGAATGAATGGTGCGGCTGCCTTTGAGATCGCCCGCGATTGCAACCTTCATGTTCTTGAGGCTCTTCTTTTTCGAGCGCAGCGTGAACAGGTCGCAAAGCGTCTGCGTCGGATGCTCGTGGCTGCCATCGCCGCCATTGATCACGGGGACCTGCGCATAGTCGGCAGCGAGTCGCGCGGCCCCGTCGCGCGGATGGCGGATGACGACGATGTCGGCATAATTGCCGATGACGCGAATGGTGTCGGCGAGGCTTTCGCCCTTGGCGGCGGAACTCACCGCGGGATCGGCACTGGTGATGTTGGCGCCGCCGAGCCGCAGCATGGCGCTCTCGAACGACAGTCGCGTGCGCGTCGACGGCTCATAGAACAGGCTCGCCAGAATGAATTTGGAGGCGAGGTCACTGCCGCATCCGATTCGGTAGGGAACGTCGCGATCGGAGAGTTCCTGCAAGAAATCCTGCGCGGCGTCGAAGACGGTCTCGATCTCCTTGTTGCTGAGATCGTTGATCGAGATGATATGGCGCGTGAGCGGCTGCGATTTCGTCATCAAAGCTCTGCTATAGGCCGAGGAGCCGCATCCCTGCAAGCCTCTATGGCGCCTGCGCGCCATTGCTGCACAGAGAACCGCGCTGGCCGCGTGATGGTGCTACCATAGGGTAGCTTTCGGGGACGAATCGCCATGACCGCCGCGCCACCTTTCGACACGCACGAGGTTTTCAACCAATCGCCACCTTACGAAGACGTCGATCTCTATGCGAGCGACGCAGCGCTGTCGGAAGCCGTGAAAGCCAACGGCGCCGACAACGAGGCGGGCTTGCTGACCGCCTTCGGCCGCCAATGGGGCATGGCGGAGATGCTCGGCGTGGGAAGGCAGGCCAACGAGAATCCGCCAAAGCTGCAAAACTTCGACGCCAAGGGCCATCGCCGTGACAGCATCGAGTTCCACCCGGCCTACCATCGCCTGATGCGCGAGAGCGTGGCGGCCGGGCTGCACGCTTCGACCTGGACAGGTTCCGGTAAACGTGCCGAAGCGCCTGCGGAGGTCGTACGGGCGGCGCGCTACTATATGGCGGCGCAGGTGGAGGCCGGGCATCTGTGCCCGATCACCATGACGCGAGCGGCGCTCGCTGCACTCGCTGCGGAACCGGCGCTGCTCGCGCAAGTGGCGCCGAAAGTCGTGAGCGCACGGTACGACCCGCGTTTCATTCCGTGGTGGGAAAAGTCGGGAATGACGCTGGGCATGGGCATGACGGAAAAGCAAGGCGGCACCGACGTGCGCGCCAATGCCACCACGGCCACGCCGAATGGAGATGGCTTTACCCTCACCGGCCACAAATGGTTCCTGTCGGCGCCGATGTGCGACGCTTTTCTGGTACTGGCGCAGGCGCCGGGCGGGCTCACCTGCTTTTTCATGCCGCGGTTCAAGCCGGACGGCAGCGTTAACGCACTGCGCCTGCAGCGGCTCAAAGACAAGCTCGGCAATCGGTCAAACGCTTCGAGCGAAGTCGAGTTCGCCGGCGCCTTTGCCTGGCGCGTCGGCGATGAGGGTGCCGGCGTGCGCACCATCATCCAGATGGTGCAGTTGACGCGCCTCGATTGCGTCCTTGCTTCGGCCGGCTTCATGCGCATGGCGCTGGCGCAGGCGGTGCACCATTGCCGCCATCGCACCGTCTTCCAGAAGCGTCTTTACGACCAGCCGATGATGCGGACGGTGCTCGCGGACCTGGCACTGGAGATGGAAGGCGCACTCGCGCTCGCGATGCGGCTTGCGCGCGCCTTCGACTGCGCCGCCGACGACCCGCGTGAAGCCGCCTATGCGCGCGCCGTCACGCCGGCGGCGAAGTATTGGGTCTGCAAGACCGCGCCCGGCTTCATCTACGAAGCCATGGAGTGCCTCGGGGGCAACGGCTATGTCGAAGAAAGCATGCTGCCGCGGCTCTTTCGCGAGGCGCCGGTCAATGCCATCTGGGAAGGTTCCGGAAATGTCATGTGCCTCGACGTGCTGCGGGCGCTCAGGCGCGAGGAGGATGTGGCGGCTCTGTTTGGCGCGCTCGGACGCGAGGCGTTAGAATTGGCCGGAGAAGAGGCGATCGGCTTTGCGCCCACGCACGTCGCAAACGAGGCCGAAGCGCGCCTCATAGTAGGAAGATTAGCCGTCATGGCGGCGGCGGCGGCACTCGCCGCGAGCGCGCCGCCGGCGGTGACGGAGGCTTATGTGCGCACGCGGCTGCTTCGGCCGCATGCCGCCTTGTACGGCAGTGACCGGCTCGACGCAGCGACCATCGATCTCGTGTTGCAGCGCGCGCTTCCGGAGGCGTGAGGTGGATGATCTTCAACGATTGGCGCGCGAGGCTTTGTGCCTCCGCGCGATCAAGCCGGCGTGCAGCGCTTCAGCCAATCGAGCGCCCCCTGCAAAATGTAGGCGGCGGCATGCTGGTCAATGACGGCTTTGCGCTTTTCGCGGCTGGCATCCGCCGCAATGAGGGCTCGCTCGACCGCGGCGGTCGATAATCGCTCATCCCACAGCGCGATGGGAAGCGCTGTGACGGCGGCGAGATTCTTGGCGAAGGCCCGAGTCGCCTGCGCCCGCGGGCCCTCCGTTCCGTTCATGTTGATCGGCAGCCCGAGCACGAAGCCGGCGGCGCGCCGCTCGTCGGTCAGCGCCAGCAGGTGTCGCACATCGCTGCTGAAGCGCTTGCGCAAAATTGTCTCGACAGGCGCCGCCAAGCGGCGGTCGGGATCGCTCGCTGCAACCCCGATGGTCTTGGTGCCGAGATCAAGCCCGATCAAGCCGCCGCGCGGCGGCAACAAGACGGCGGCCTCGGCGAGGGAAACGACCGGCATCGCGCCGCGTTAGCATGCCCGGCTGCCCGCGGCCAACGTGCTGCCTTTCCTGCGCCAGCAAGGTCGCCCGGGCGGCAAGCCTGCAAGCCGGGCCGGCATTTGAAGTAGATGCGCACAAAAAACACAACGCCCGCGCGAGGCGGGCGTTGTGTCGCGAAAGATGTGTGCAGTCAGCTATGCGCGTGCTTGCGAATAATTGGCGGGCTATGCCACCGGACGTCACCGCCGTGTTCCGCGCGAGCTTCGCGAGCTTGATGAGCGTGCTCATGGGCGATCCGCGGAATATCCGAACGGGTAATCCCAATATCTGCAAGCTCTCGATCAGTGAGAGGCGAAAGCTCCTCGATTGCCGTGCCGTAACGCCTCCAGGCCTCGAAGGAGCGGACAATGAACCCGAACATGGCCTTATCCTTTCCCCGACTGCGCTCCTCGCCGCGGTCGGAAACCTTCGTAAAAGAAAATACGAAGTTATGTGCAGTGCACAATATATTTTGCTGCAGTGCAGCTAAGAATTAAACGCATATCCTAATGCCTTGAATTAATGTGATTTTAATCACCATGACCCATCGATTCGCTTCCGGAAAACGACCCGCAGTCGGCGGTGCTATTGACTGTAATTCCGCCACAACATCACCCCTTCTCTGCCGCAGTCGGCTTCTCATATGCAGGCTGTGTTGCACGTTGTGTGCGTGTTGAGTCGGGGGTGTTTGCAATGGGGACTATCCAAGATCACCGGCGCTGCGCGGAAGAATGCGTCGCAAGGGCGCAGCGCTCGGCTGACGACAATGACAAGGCTCTGTGGTTGACCTTGGCGCAGTCATGGGTGCGCTTGGCCGAGCACGCTGCGCGTTCCACCGCGGCGCTGGATATTGGCTCCGTGCGGCAGGGCGATAGGGCGCCGGATGGAATGTGAAATCCGAGGAGGCTGCGCAGGATCGGTTTGTTAAAGCCGAATCGGCTTTTTCTCGCTTGGGGTTGGAACCGCATGTGGGCGGCGGGCTCTTTGCACCGCGCCTACCGCTGCACAACCTATTCGGCCGAGTGCGGATCGCGGACTGGGGAGTCGCGCTGTGCTCGACCTACTGTCCGTGGCCCGCGAGTACTGTACGGCAGGCCACGCTAATGCGCAGCCGGTGCGCCTGGAGGCAATCGAGGACCGCGAATATGTCCGTCGATTGATCGTCCTTCACCAGCTTCCGGCAGTACCGCATCACGTCCGGATGGCATGCGGCTCGTTCTCTGTGGGTTCCCTGTCCGGGCGGAGGTTGCGCCGACCGGGACGCCGCGACCGCCGTCGCCACCGTCATCGCCACCGTCATCGCCACCGTCATCGCCAGGGCGATCACGAAGGCGGATCCGCGTAAAACGGGGCGTGCTTGCAGCATGGTCTCTTCCCTCTTTATCTTCTCTCCGCTGCGCGGGGGGCTTTATCTCATATTCCGCCATGTCGCGTCGGCGTATCTGTGTGAATCTCGCACGATTTCTGGCGCATGTGACACCACCGCAACGATCGTGCAGACGATGACGGCTCCTAGGCCAGCAGCAACAGCCAAAGCAGCACCGCGGCACCGGTCCGCGAGCTTCGCCATGACGAAACGATAGGTAACCCCGATGATCGCGCTCAATGCTTGCGCAATCGCACACTGCGGCGATAAATCTGGCAGCTAGGGCGGTTAGCTCAGATGGTAGAGCGTCTGCTTTACACGCAGGATGTCGGCGGTTCGAGTCCGTCACCGCCCACCATCAGATGACCCTGGTCATCAGATGGCGAGAACCCAGATGACAGAGGACGGAAGACGACCTTCCGTCCTCCGTCATCCGATCCTTAGATCGCCTCCTTGAGCTCCTTCGAGGCGCGGAAGGCGACCTTCTTGCTCGCCTTGATCTGAATGGCCTCGCCGGTAGCGGGATTGCGGCCCATGCGCGCGGCGCGCTTCCTCACTTGCAGAATGCCGAGGCCGCCGATGCGGATGCGCTCGCCTTTTTTGAGGTGTTTGACAATCTGACCCACCAGATCGCCGAGGATGGCTTCTGCCTGCTTTTTCGTAAGTTCGTTGTCCTCCGCAAGGCTTGCCGCAAGGTGCTTCAAAGTAACGGTCGTAACTGGTTTGCTTGCCATTTGAACCTCCTCGATGACGCGATGGCAATTGAGAAACGCGCCCTCACCACAAACGCGTTAGACGATTCGGCTGGGGCTGGCCACGCTTGTTTTGCCGATTCCACCGATGTTTTTCGCGCTGTCGGGGTATCTGGGCCCGTCGTGCCGCGTGCACAAGACGCCCGCGCGGCCCATTTTTCGGCGCAATCCTTGACTTGCCGGGAGGTGGGTCTTAACTGCGCAGCGCGCCCGCGGGGGCGTAGCTCAGTTGGTTAGAGCGTCGGCCTGTCACGCCGAAGGTCGCGGGTTCGAGTCCCGTCGCTCCCGCCAGTGATTTCAAGTATTTAGCAGCCTGAAGCCCGCGTCGTTTCCGAAGCGCGGCCGCCGCGCTTGTCTCATCGTTCCACGACCCTCAGCTGGGCAAATGCACAGCTCATCTTGCACCTTTTTGTGCACTGCGCTAAAGGTCGCCGCGTTCCGTTTTCCGGCGTCAATCCGCAAAGATATTGGGGCAAATCGGCGCAGACCTCGCGGATGCGGAACCGCGCTTTGGGAAGCATGCTTGAACGAGACGGAGGCTCCCGCAAGGGATCGGCCGGAGGCACTGCCGATGACTCAGTCGCTCAACCAGTTGCTGCTCGCCTACCTGCCGCTCGTCGTCTTCATTGCGGTCGCCGCCGCGATCGGCGTTGCGATGCTGATTATGCCGTTCATGATGGCCTACAGGCAGCCCGACGCGGAAAAGCTGTCGGCCTACGAATGCGGCTTCAACGCCTTCGACGATGCCCGCATGAAATTCGACGTGCGTTTCTACCTGGTCGCCATTCTTTTCATCATTTTCGATCTCGAGGTCACTTTTCTGTTTCCCTGGGCGGTCGCGTTCCGTCAGCTCGGCCTGTTCGGCTTCTGGTCGATGATGCTGTTTCTTGCCGTACTCACGGTCGGGTTTATCTACGAATGGAAGAAGGGAGCGCTCGAATGGAGCTGAGCGAACCCGCGATCCTCATGCCACCCGAGAAACTGGGGGCCGCGCCCGCCAGCAAGCCGGGCGGGAAGGACTCGTTTTTCGTCGGCCTCAACAACGAGCTTGCCGACAAGGGATTCCTTGTCACGGCGGTCGACGACCTTATCGCCTGGGCGCGTACCGGCTCGCTGATGTGGATGACGTTCGGCCTCGCCTGCTGCGCCGTCGAGATGATGCAGATGTCGATGCCGCGCTATGACGCCGAACGCTTCGGCTTCGCCCCGCGCGCCTCGCCGCGACAGGCGGATGTGATGATCGTCGCCGGCACGCTGACCAACAAGATGGCGCCCGCGCTGCGCAAGGTCTACGACCAGATGCCGGAGCCGCGTTACGTCATCTCCATGGGATCGTGCGCCAACGGCGGAGGCTATTATCACTATTCGTACGCGGTGGTGCGGGGCTGCGACCGGATCGTGCCGGTCGATATCTATGTCCCTGGCTGTCCGCCGACCGCCGAGGCGCTGCTCTACGGGGTGCTCCTCTTGCAGAAGAAGATCCGCCGCACCGCCACGATTGAGCGCTGAATCATGGATGATACGCTCGACACACTCGGCCGCACCATCGCGGAGGCGCTTGCCCCTTCGGTCGCCGGCTACGCTCTGGCGCACCACGAACTGACGGTAAGTGCGGAGGCGCAAGACATTGTGGCTGTCATGCGCTTTTTGCGCGACGATCCGCGCTGTCTGTTCTGGTGCATCATCGACGTGACCGCGGTCGACTGGCCGGGCCGCGAGCGACGCTTCGACGTCGTCTACCATCTGCTGTCGCCGAAGCACAATTTCCGCATCCGCGTGAAAATCGCGACCGACGAGACGACGCCGGTGCCGTCGATCATCGAGGTGTATCCCGGCGCCGACTGGTTCGAGCGCGAGACCTACGACCTTTACGGCGTCGTCTTCACCGGTCATCCCGACATGCGGCGGCTGCTCACGGACTACGGCTTCGAGGGCCATCCGCTACGCAAGGACTTTCCGCTCACCGGCTTCGTCGAAGTGCGCTATGACGACGAGCTCAAGCGCGTGGTCTATGCGCCGGTGCGTCTGGCGCAGGAATTCCGCAACTTCGATTTTCTCTCGCCGTGGGAGGGCACGGACTATGTGCTGCCTGGCGACGAGAAAGCGGGGAAGATCGGCCCCACGGGACAGGGATCGTGAATATGCGGCCGACGCTGAAGCCAGGCATAGCTCATCGCCTCGTCTACACGATCCCTGAGAACAAGACCGTTCCCTACACCTTTCCGGAATCGCCGGTTATCGCGTCGATGCCGAAGGTATTTGCCACGGGCTTCATGATCGTGCTGATCGAGTGGGCGTGCGCGGAACTGCTCGCTCCGCACCTTGATGCAGGCGAGGGAAGCCTCGGCGTGCACATCGATGTGAGCCACCGCGCGGCAACGCCTCCCGGCATGACGGTGACGGTCGACGCCAAGTGCGTGGCAGTTGCCGGCCCGCGGCTGACCTTCGAGGTCGAGGCCCACGACGGCATCGATCTCATCAGCGAGGGCCGCCACGAGCGTTTCGTGGTCATGTGGGACAAGTTCAATGCCCGGGTAGCGGCCAAGGCGGCGAGGGCCGCGCGAGCCGCACCGCTCGAAGCGGTAGCGAGCAAGTAGGCGCACGGGGCTTCATCCATGAATGTGCAGAACGAGCGCAGTTTCACCATCAACTTCGGGCCGCAGCATCCGGCCGCGCACGGGGTGTTGCGCCTGGTGCTCGAACTGGACGGCGAAGTCGTGGAGCGCGTAGATCCGCACGTCGGGCTGCTCCACCGCGGCACTGAAAAGCTGATCGAACACAAGACCTTTCTGCAGGCGATCCCCTATTTCGACCGTCTCGACTATGTTGCGCCGATCAACCAGGAGCACGCCTTCTGCCTCGCCGCAGAAAAGCTCCTCGACCTGAAAATTCCCAAGCGCGCGCAGGTGATTCGCGTGCTCTATTGCGAGATCGGTCGGCTCCTGTCGCACCTTCTCAACGTCACCACGCAGGCCATGGATGTCGGCGCCCTCACGCCGCCGCTGTGGGGCTTTGAGGAACGCGAGCGGCTGATGGGTTTTTACGAGCGCGCCTCGGGCGCGCGCATGCATGCGGCCTATTTTCGCATCGGCGGGGTGCATCAGGATCTGCCGCCGAAGCTCATCGACGACATCGAGGCGTTCTGCGACCCGTTTCTGAAAGTGTGCGACGATATCGAAGTGCTGCTGGCAGAAAACCGCATCTTCCAGCAGCGCAACGTCGATATCGGGGCGATAACGCTGGAAGACGCGTGGGCCTGGGGCTTTTCCGGCGTCATGGTGCGCGCCGCCGGCGCGGCGTGGGATCTGCGCCGGATGCAGCCCTACGAATGCTATTCCGAGCTGGACTTCGACATTCCCGTGGGCAAGCGCGGCGACAATTACGATCGCTACTGCGTGCGCATGGAAGAGATGCGCCAGTCGGTGCGCATCATGAAGCAGTGCGTGGAAAGGCTGCGCTCGCCGCAGTTGCAGGGACCCGTCCTCGTGGACGACAACAAAATCGTGCCGCCGCGCCGCGCGGTGATGAAGCGCTCGATGGAGGCGCTCATCCATCACTTTAAGCTCTACACCGAAGGCTTCCACGTGCCCGCGGGCGAGGTCTACGCCGCGGTCGAGGCGCCCAAGGGGGAATTTGGCGTCTATCTGGTCGCCGACGGCACCAACCGGCCATACAAGTGCAAGATCCGCGCGCCGAGCTTCGCCCACCTGCAAGCCATGGATCATCTCTGCCGCGGGCACATGCTGGCGGACGTTTCCGCGATTATTGGCAGCATCGATATCGTGTTTGGGGAAGTGGACCGATGATGCGTGACGTTCTGCTTGGCGGCAGTCTGCTGCTGGCTGTGACTGCGAACGGCGTATTTGCAGAGGATGCGAGCGTCCAGGCGTATTTGCGGGATGGCTACACAATTGCCGGAGTGTTTCCTTCGTCGGCGGGACCGGGGCTGTTTCTGCAAAAAGGCGCGACGCTGATCGTCTGCTTTGTGGCAGAAAAGCCCGGTTCGCCTACTCTCGCAACGCGATACTGCAAGCCAGTGAGATAAAGGAAAACTAGCCGTGTCTGTCCGCCGCTTAGCCGAAAAGCAACCGTCAGCTTTCGCCTTTACGGCCGAAAACCTGGCCTGGGCGAAGGCGCAGATCGCCAAATACCCGTTGGGGCGTCAACGCTCGGCGGTGATCCCGCTGCTGTGGCGCGCGCAACAGCAGTGCGGCGGCTGGCTGCCGCAGAAGGCGATCGAGGCGGTGGCCGACATGCTCGGCATGGCGAAGATCCGCGCGCTCGAAGTGGCGACGTTTTACACCATGTTCAACCTCGAGCCGGTCGGGCGTTTTCATGTGCAGCTTTGCGGCACGACGCCGTGCATGCTGCGCGGCTCCGAGGAGCTGAAAAAAGCCCTGCGGCGGCTGATCGGCAAGGAGAATCGTGTCAGCGCCGACGGGGCGTTCTTGTGGACCGAAGTCGAGTGCCTGGGCGCCTGCGTCAATGCGCCGATGGTCCAGATTAATGCCGATTATTACGAAGATCTTACGCCGGAGACGCTGACCCGGATCATCAACGATCTCTCGGCAGGACGGACGCCGAAGCCGGGTCCGCAGATCGACCGCTGCAATTCGGCGCCGATCGGCGGCGAGAGCACGCTGCTCGATCCGTCGCTCTACCTCGGAGAACGCCGGCATCCCGGGGAACCGTTGACCGATGCCGAGGGCAAGAAGTCGGGCGAGGCAGCCAACGTTCACGAAGCGCCAATGCCGAGACCGCCGATCGCCAATGCGCCCGACCCGACACGCAATTAGCACGATGCGAAAAAATGCTCGCCGATAAAGACCGCATCTTCAGGAATCTCTACGGTCGGCACGACTGGGGCTTCAAGGGCGCGCGTGCCCGCGGCGCCTGGGACGGCACCAAAGCCATCCTGCAAAAAGGTCGGGAAGCGCTGGTCAGCGAGATGAAGGCGTCCGGCCAGCGCGGCCGCGGCGGCGCCGGATTCCCGACCGGGCTCAAATGGTCGTTCATGCCCAAGCAGGCAGACGACCGTCCGCACTATCTCGTCGTCAACGCCGATGAATCGGAGCCCGGCACCTGCAAGGATCGCGAGATCATGCGGCACGATCCGCATCTGCTGATCGAGGGCTGCCTGATCGCCGGCGCCGCCATGGATGCCCGTACCTGCTACATCTATATTCGCGGCGAGTTCATCCGCGAGCGCGAACGACTCGAGGCGGCGATCGCGCAGGCCTACGAAGCGAGGCTTGTCGGCAAGAACAACATCCACGGCTACGACTTCGACATCGTCGTCCATCACGGCGCCGGCGCCTATATCTGCGGCGAGGAGACGGCGCTCTTGGAAAGTCTCGAAGGCAAGAAGGGAATGCCGCGTCTGAAGCCGCCGTTCCCCGCCAATATGGGCCTTTATGGCTGCCCGACGACGGTCAATAATGTCGAGACCATCGCCCAGGTTCCAGACATTATGCGCCGCGGCGCCGCCTGGTTTGCCGGCATCGGCCGGCCGAACAACACCGGCACCAAGCTCTTTTGCATTTCCGGCCATGTCGAGCGGCCGTGCAATGTCGAAGAGGCGATGGGCATTCCGCTGCGCGAACTGATCGAGAAACACGCTGGCGGCGTGTGCGGCGGCTGGAGCAATTTGCTCGCCGTCATTCCGGGCGGCTCGTCGATGCCGCTGGTCCCTGCCGGGGCCGACCAGGCCGACACCTTGCTGATGGATTTCGACGGATGTCGCGACAAGAAGTCGGCGCTCGGCACCGCAGCAGTGATCGTCATGGATAAGTCCGCCGACATCGTGAAGGCGATGGCGCGCATCTCCTATTTCTACAAGCATGAGACCTGCGGCCAGTGCACGCCCTGTCGCGAGGGCATGGGCTGGATGTGGCGCGTGCTCACGCGCATGGCCGAGGGGCGGGCGCACAAGCGCGAGATCGATATGCTGTGGGAAGTGACCACCCAAATCGAAGGCCACACCATCTGCGCCTTCGGCGACGGCGCCGCTTGGCCGGTGCAGGGCCTCATTCGCCACTTCCGGCCGGAGATCGAGCGGCGGATCGATGAGTACACGGCCAATCCCGATGCCGGCGGCGTGCTCGATCCGGCCGCGACCGAGGCGGCGGAGTAGGGGGCACATGACCAAGCTCATCATCGACGGCAAGGAGATCGAGGTTCCGCCGGAGTACACGGTGCTCCAGGCCTGTGAGGCCGCGGGCGCCGAAATTCCGCGTTTCTGCTTCCACGAGCGGCTGTCGATCGCCGGCAATTGCCGCATGTGCCTGGTGGAACTGGTCGGCTCGCCGAAGCCGGTGGCGAGCTGCGCGTGGGGCGTGCGTGACTGTCGCCCCGGCCCCAAGGGGGAGCCGCCGGAAATCAAGACGCGCTCGCCGATGGTCCGCAAGGCGCGCGAGGGGGTGATGGAGTTTTTGCTCATCAATCATCCGCTCGACTGCCCAATCTGCGATCAGGGCGGCGAATGCGATCTGCAGGACCAGGCCATGGCCTATGGCGTCGACCAGAGCCGCTTCCGCGAAAACAAGCGTGCGGTCGAGGACAAGTACATCGGCGCTCTGGTCAAGACAGTGATGACCCGGTGCATTCACTGTACGCGCTGCATCCGGTTTGCCGCCGAAGTCGCCGGCGTCCCTGAGCTCGGCGCCATCGGCCGCGGCGAGGACATGGAGATCACCACCTATCTCGAGGAGGCGATGACCTCCGAGCTGCAAGGCAATGTCGTTGACCTTTGTCCGGTCGGGGCCCTCACGTCGAAGCCCTATGCCTTCTCCGCGCGGCCGTGGGAACTCAACAAGAGCGAATCGATCGACGTCATGGATGCCCTCGGCTCGGCTATCCGCATCGACACCCGCGGGCGCGAGGTGATGCGGATTCTGCCGCGCGTGAACGGCGACATCAACGAGGAATGGATCTCCGACAAGACGCGACACGTGGTCGATGGCCTGCGCATGCAGCGGCTCGATCAGCCTTATCTGCGCGAGAACGGCCGCTTGCGCGCCGCCTCCTGGAGCGAGGCCTTTGCGGCCATCGCCGGCAAGCTTGCCCGTGCAAACCCCAAACGGGTAGGGGCGTTGGTCGGTGATCTTGCGGCGGTGGAGGAAGTTTTTGCGCTGAAAGATCTGATGACGCGGCTTGGCGTCGTCAATTTTGATTGCCGGCAGGATGGCCCGATGCTCGACCCTCGATGGGGCCGCGCGAGCTACATCTTCAATGCCACCATTGCCGGGATCGACATCGCCGATGCGCTCCTCATCGTCGGCGCCAACCCGCGCAAGGAGGCTGCTGTGCTCAATGCGCGCATCCGCAAGCGTTGGCGCGCCGCGAAGAATTTCCCCATCGGCGTCATCGGTCCGAAAATGTCGCTCACCTATTCGTACGATTATCTCGGCGCCGGCCCGGAGACATTGTCGTCCATCGCGCGCCATTCCTTCGCCGACGCGCTGCGGCAGGCCGAGCGACCGCTCGTTCTCGTCGGGGCGCAATCGCTTGCGCGGCCGGACGGCGCAGCGATAGCCGCGTTCGCCGCCAAGGCGGCGGTCGATCTCGGTGCCATCAAGGAAGGGTGGAACGGCTTTAGCGTCCTGCACAGCGCGGCCTCGCGCGTGGGCGCGCTCGATCTCGGCTTCGTGCCGGGGGAGGGCGGCTTGAACGCCCGAGAGATGGCGGCGTTCGGCACGCTCGACGTCGTTTTCCTCCTGGGCGCCGACGAGATCGACATCGCGCCAGGTGCGTTCGCGGTCTATATCGGCACCCACGGCGATCGCGGCGCCGCGCGCGCCGATGTAGTATTGCCGGGCGCGGCCTATCCGGAGAAATCAGCGATCTATGTGAATACCGAGGGCCGGGTGCAGATGGCGACCCGCGCGTCGTTTCCGCCCGGCGATGCGCGCGAGGACTGGGCGATTTTGCGGGCGCTGTCGGACGTTCTCGGCAAGCGGCTGCCTTATGACTCGCTCGCCGTCTTGCGCGCGGCGCTCTACCAGAGCTATCCACATTTCCGGCGCAACGGCGCTATCGCGCCGGGGGACGCCGCCGACGTGCGCAGGCTCGCCGAGCGCGGCGGCGCCCTCGACAAGGCGCCCTTCCGAGAAGGTGTCGGCGACTTCTACTTTACCAATCCAATCGCGCGCGCCTCGATGGTGATGGCGGAGTGTTCGGCGCTGGCGCAAGGACGCCCGGCCATGAAGGCGGCGCAATAGAGACGCAGGGAAAGAGAGGCATCCGGCGATGGCCGCGTTCTGGTCCGACTACATCTGGCCGTTGGCGATCATGGTGGCCGAGAGCCTGCTCTTGCTTATCGTCTTGCTTCTCGTCATCGCCTACGTGCTCTATGCCGATCGCAAAATCTGGGCGGCGGTGCAGATCAGGCGCGGCCCGAATGTGGTGGGTCCGTGGGGACTCTTTCAATCGTTCGCCGATCTTCTCAAGTTCGTCTTCAAGGAGCCGATCATTCCCGCCGGCGCCAACAAGGGCGTGTTTCTTCTGGCCCCACTCGTCACGTGCACGCTGGCGCTTGCTGCCTGGGCGGTTATTCCGGTCAACTCCGGCTGGGTGATCGCCAACATCAATGTCGGCATCCTCTACATTTTCGCCATCTCCTCGCTCGGCGTCTACGGTGTCATCATGGCCGGCTGGGCGTCGAACTCAAAATATCCGTTCCTGGCGGCGCTGCGCTCGGCGGCGCAGATGGTGTCCTACGAGGTTTCGATCGGCTTCGTCATCATCACCGTGCTGCTGTGTGTCGGCTCGCTCAATCTCACCGCGATCGTGGAGGCGCAAAACAGCGCCTGGGGCCTTCTCGGCTGGTACTGGCTGCCGCTGTTGCCGATGTTCGTGATCTTTTTCGTTTCTGCGCTTGCGGAGACTAACCGGCCGCCGTTCGATCTGGTCGAGGCGGAATCGGAGTTGGTCGCGGGCTATATGGTCGAGTACGGCTCGACGCCCTATTTGTTGTTCATGCTCGGCGAGTACGTCGCCATCGCGACGATGTGTGCCATGGGCACGATCCTATTCCTCGGCGGCTGGCTGCCGCCCTTCCCGGTCGCGCCGTTCACCTGGGTTCCGGGCATCGTCTGGTTCGTGCTCAAGGCCGGTTTCCTTTTCTTCATGTTTGCGATGGTGAAGGCGTTCGTGCCGCGCTATCGCTACGATCAATTGATGCGGCTCGGCTGGAAGGTGTTTTTGCCGATCTCGCTCGCCATGGTCGCGATCGTCGCCGGCGTGCTGCAAGTCATCCGAGGCTGATATGAGACTGGATCAGGCAGCCCGCTCGATCTTCCTCAAAGAGTTCATCGAGGCGTTTTGGCTGTCGATGCGCTATTTCTTCCAGCCGAAGGCGACGCTCAATTACCCCTTCGAAAAGGGCGTACTGTCGCCGCGCTTCCGCGGTGAGCATGCGCTGCGGCGCTATCCGAACGGCGAGGAACGCTGCATCGCCTGCAAGCTGTGCGAAGCGATCTGCCCGGCGCAGGCGATCACCATCGAGGCCGGCCCGCGGCGCAACGACGGCACTCGCCGCACCACGCGCTACGACATCGACATGGTCAAGTGCATCTATTGCGGTCTGTGTGAGGAGGCCTGCCCGGTCGACGCCATCGTTGAAGGGCCGAACTTCGAATTTGCCACGGAGACGCGCGAAGAGCTTTACTATGACAAGGAACGGCTGTTAGCGAACGGCGATCGCTGGGAGCGCGAGATCGCCAAAAACATCGCGCTCGATGCGCCGTATCGGTGAGATGTTGCAGCGATGCATTCGCGCCTTCCCCATCTTGCTCTGCCCCATGAACGGGCACGAGCGACCGCATTTAGGTTATCCCCCTCCCTGACCTTTTGCCTCAAGGGCAAGGGGTACAATGCTGTGCAAGCGGCGAGGTTCTGGTGATTCTTTACGCGATCTTTTTTTATCTCTTTGCCGGCGTTTGCGTCGCCTCGGCGATCATGGTCATCGCGGCGCGCAATCCGGTGCACTCGGTATTGTTCCTCATCCTGGCCTTCGTCAACGCCGCGGGGTTGTTCGTGCTCATGGGCGCCGAATTCCTCGCCATGATTCTCATCGTGGTCTATGTGGGCGCCGTGGCGGTGCTGTTCCTGTTCGTGGTGATGATGCTCGATGTCGATTTCGCCGAGCTGCGCCAGGGGTTCCTCAATTACCTTCCGGTCGGCGCGGTGGTCGGCGCGGTCCTCTTGGCCGAGCTTTTGTTCCTGGTCGGCACCTGGGTCATTCAGCCTGGCGCACCCAAGGCGATCGCGGTGCCGATTGCGGCCGGCATCAGCAACACGCGGGCGCTCGGTCTCGTGCTCTATACTCGTTACGTCTACTTCTTTGAGGCGGCCGGCGTCATCCTGCTCGTGGCCATGGTCGGCGCCATCGTCATGACGCTGTACCATAAGCCGGGCGTGAAGCGGCAGAATATCGGGGCGCAGGTTGGGCGCCGGCGCTCGACGGCGATCGAGCTGGTCAAGGTGAAGCCGGGACAGGGGCTGTCATGACGATCGGGCTTGGGCATTATCTCTCCGTCGCCGCGATCCTGTTCACGCTCGGGATCCTCGGTATTTTTCTCAACCGCAAGAACGTCATCATCATCCTGATGTCGATCGAGCTCATTCTGCTCGCGGTCAACATCAACCTTGTGGCGTTCTCAGCCTTCCTCGGGGACATCGTCGGCCAGGTCTATGCGTTGATCGTGCTCACGGTGGCGGCCGCGGAGGCGGCGATCGGCCTCGCCATCCTCGTCGCCTATTTCCGCAACCGCGGCTCGATCGCGGTCGACGACGTCAATCTGATGAAAGGCTGACGATGACCGCGACCTTACGCTCTGTCGTCGCGCAGATGCGAGCGAACGGCTCCAGCGAGCGGCCGGGCCAACGGAAAACTCCGCGAATCCGAACGGCGACGGGTTCGCAGCCTGCTTCCTTGGGCGGGCCATCGGCGCGCATTTCTGGATGACGGGGACCAAACTCCTTAGGAATTAAGATGTACGAAGCCATCGTCTTCCTGCCGCTTCTCGGCGCCGTGATCGCCGGGGCAATTGCGCTCGTTGGTGCCCGCAACCGGTATCCCGGTGCAAGCCCGTCATCGTCGGATGGCGACCATGCCGCCGTCGCCACCCCGGACGAACACGCGTTCGTCACCCCGATGCCGGAAACCGTCCCCACCGGAACCGATCATCCGCACCCGGAGGGGGCCGAGCATTTCGCGCCGGCCGCCGGCACCCAGGCGGCGGAACTCCTCACCACCGCGCTACTCGGCATTTCTTGGGTACTCTCGTGCATCGCCTTCGTCGATGTCGGACTTGGCGGCCACGATGTGCGCGTGACTGTCTTCAATTTCATCACCTCCGGCAAACTCAATGTCGATTGGGCGCTGCGCGTCGACCCGCTCACTGCGGTGATGCTGGTGGTGGTGACGACCATCTCGGCACTCGTGCATCTCTATTCGATCGGCTACATGGCCGAGGATCCGCACAAGCCGCGGTTTTTTTCCTACTTGTCGTTCTTCACCTTCGCCATGCTGCTGCTGGTGACCGCCGACAATCTGGCGCAACTTTACGTCGGCTGGGAGGGCGTCGGGCTCGCGAGCTATCTGCTCATCGGCTTCTGGTATCACCGGCCCGAAGCCAACGCCGCCGCGATCAAGGCCTTTCTGGTCAACCGCGTCGGCGACTTCGGCTTCGCGCTGGGGATTTTCGCCGTCTTCTTTCTCACCGGCTCGATCAATTTCGACACCATTTTTGCCCAGGCGCCGGCCCTTGCCGGCAAGAGCTTTCATTATCTCGGCATGGATGTCGATGCGCTCACGGTGGCTTGTCTTTTGCTGTTCATGGGCGCGATGGGAAAATCCGCGCAGTTCCTGCTGCATACCTGGCTGCCCGACGCCATGGAAGGGCCTACCCCGGTTTCCGCGCTCATCCATGCTGCGACCATGGTCACCGCGGGCGTGTTCATGGTGGCGCGGCTTTCCCCGCTTTTCGAGCTGGCGCCGGTGGCCTCCGCCTTCGTCACCTTTATCGGCGCCACGACGGCGATGTTCGCCGCCACCGTCGCCTTGGTCCAGAACGACATCAAGCGGATCATCGCCTATTCGACATGTTCGCAGCTCGGTTACATGTTTGTCGCGATGGGGGTTGGGGCCTATTCGGTGGGCATGTTTCATCTGTTCACCCACGCGTTCTTCAAGGCGCTGTTGTTCCTCTGTTCGGGCTCGGTCATCATCGCCATGCACCACGAGCAGGATATTCGGCGCATGGGTGGGCTGTGGCGCAAGCTTCCCTTCACCTACGCAACGATGCTGGCCGGCACCTTGGCGCTGACGGGATTTCCCCTCACCGCCGGCTATTTTTCCAAGGACGCCGTCATCGAGGCGGCTTTCGTCAGCCACAGTTCCATGGCCACCTACGGCTACGCCATGGTGCTTGGCGCGGCAGCGTTGACGGCGTTCTATTCCTGGCGGCTCATCTTCAAGACGTTTCACGGCACGCCGCACGACCGCGCGCATTATGAGGCGGCGCGCGAGACGCCGATGACAATGCTCGTGCCGCTCGGCGTGCTCGCCATCGGTTCTCTGGTGGCCGGCTACTTGGCCCTGGGGGTGTTCACCGGCCACGGCGCCGGCGAATTCTTTCGCCAGTCGCTGAAAGTCGCTGCCGGCAACACGGTCCTCGAGGACATGGAGCACCTCTCGTTCGCCATCTTGCTCACGCCGACGGTGATGATGATCGTCGGCTTTCTGGTGGCCTGGCTGTTTTACGTCGGCTGGCCCAGTCTCCCCGCGGCGTATGCGCGCGATCAGGCCTTGCTCTATCGCTTCCTGCTCAACAAATGGTATTTTGACGAGATCTACGACTTTCTCTTCGTGCACCCAGCGATGTGGCTCGGGAGATTGCTGTGGAAGGGCGGCGACGGTTTCATCATCGACGGCTTCGGACCTGACGGCGTATCCGCGCGCGTGCTCGACGTGACGCGCAACGTCGTGCGGCTGCAGACCGGCTACGTCTACCACTATGCCTTCGCCATGCTCATCGGCGCTGCAACGTTTCTCACCTGGTTCATGTTTTCCGGAGCGCATTGATGGCGAATTGGCCGATCCTTTCCGTCGTTACCTTTCTCCCGCTCGTCGGCGCGCTGTTTATCGCACTGTTGCGCGACGACTCAGCCGGCGTGCGCAACGCCCGCTGGGTGGCGTTGTGGACGACGCTCGTCACCTTCGCCATCTCGCTCATCCTGGTCTGGGGCTTCGATCCTTCCTCCGCCGACTTCCAGTTTGTCGAGAAGCGGCCGTGGCTCGGCGGCGCCATCACCTACTCGATGGGCATCGACGGCATCTCGCTGCCGTTCGTGATCTTGACCACCGCCTTGATGCCGATCTGCATTCTGGCGAGCTGGGAAGCGATCCAGCGTCGCGTGCGCGCCTACATGATCGCCTTTCTCGTCCTTGAAACGCTGATGGTCGGCACCTTCTGCGCTCTCGACTTGGTGCTGTTCTATCTGTTCTTCGAAGGCGGTCTGATCCCGATGTTCCTGATCATCGGCGTCTGGGGCGGCCCGCGGCGCGTCTATGCCAGCTTCAAGTTCTTCCTCTATACGCTGACCGGCTCGGTGTTGATGTTGCTGGCCATCTTGGCGATGTACTGGAACGCTCAAACGACGGACATTCCGGCGCTGTTGCATCACGCCTTTCCGCGCGAGCTGCAGACCTGGGCCTGGTTCGCCTTCCTCGCTTCGTTTGCGGTGAAGTTGCCGATGTGGCCGGTGCACACCTGGCTCCCCGATGCGCATGTCGAGGCGCCCACCGCCGGCTCGGTCGTCCTCGCCGCCATACTCCTGAAGATGGGAGGCTACGGCTTCCTGCGTTTTTCGTTGCCTATGTTTCCGGCGGCCTCGCAGGAGCTGGCGCCGCTCATCTATGCGCTTTCGGTCGTCGCCATCGTCTATACCTCGCTCGTCGCCTTGATGCAGGAGGACATGAAGAAGCTCATCGCCTATTCCTCGGTGGCGCATATGGGCTTCGTCACCATGGGAATCTTCGCCGTGACAACGCAGGGCGTAGCCGGTGGCATTTTTCAGATGATCTCGCACGGCATCATCTCCGCCGCTCTGTTCCTCTGCGTCGGCGTCGTCTACGACCGCCTGCACACGCGCGAGATCGCCGCCTATGGCGGCCTCGTCAATCGCATGCCGCTCTACGCCTTCGCCTTCATGGTGTTCGTTCTCGCCGGTGTAGGGCTGCCGGGCACGGTCGGATTCATCGGGGAGTTCCTGACGCTGCTCGGCACATTCCGTGTCAACAATTGGGTGGCGACGCTAGCTGCGCTCGGCACCATTCTCTCTGCCGCCTATGCGCTGTGGCTCTACCGCAGGATAATTTTCGGCACGCTGGAAAAAACCGCGTTGCTCCGCGTTAGAGACATCGGCTGGCGCGAGACGGTCGTGTTTGCGCCGCTTATCGTTCTGACGATTGTGTTCGGCGTCTATCCGAAGCCCGTCCTCGACATTTCGGCCGTATCGGTGGCGCAGCTCATCGACAATTTCCACCATGCCGTCGGCGGCGCGCAGGCGGCGGCGCTTGAGGTGCGACGATGAAGGCTGCCTTGACTCTTCCCGCGCTCGTGCCGCTCTTGCCGGAGATGGTGCTTGGAGTCGGTGCGATGGTGCTGTTACTCGTCGGCGTCTATCGTGGCGAGCGGGCGGTGCGGCTGATCGACGGCGCCTCGATCGCGCTGCTCGTTGTCGCCGGCGTGATCGTGCTGCTGCTGCCCGAAGGCAAGCTCGTCAGCTTCGATGGAAGCTTCGTTGTCGACGGCTTCGCCCGTTTTCTGAAAACCCTGGCGATCCTCGGCTCGGCCGCCGCGATCGCCATGTCCATCGATTATGCGGCGCGGGAGCGCCAGCAGCGCTTCGAATATTCCGTGCTCATCGTGTTGTCTACGCTCGGCATGCTGATGTTGATCTCGGCCGCCGACCTCATCGCGCTCTATCTGGGCCTCGAATTGATGAGTCTCCCGCTCTATGTGGTGGCTGCGAGCCACCGTTCCGTGCTGCGCTCGACCGAGGCCGGGCTAAAATATTTCGTCCTCGGCGCGCTGTCCTCGGGAATGCTGCTCTACGGGGCGTCGCTGACCTACGGCTTTACCGGCACCGTCACGTTTTCGGGCATTGCCCGATCGGCGGCGCAGGCCGGACCGGGACTGATCTTCGGCCTTGTCTTTCTCTTTGTCGGGTTCTGCTTCAAGGTGTCGGCCGTGCCGTTCCACATGTGGACGCCGGACGTTTATGAAGGCGCGCCGACGCCGGTGACCGCCTTCTTCGCCGCCGCGCCGAAGGTGGCGGGCATCGCCATGTTCGTGCGCGCGACCGTCGTCGCTTTTCCAGCCATCACCGCCCAGTGGCAGGAGATCGTGGTGTTCGTTTCCATCGCCTCGATGCTGCTCGGAGCCTTCGCCGCCATCGGCCAGCGCAACTTCAAGCGGCTGATGGCCTATTCCTCGATCGGCCATATGGGTTTCGCCCTGATCGGACTTGCCGCCGGCACGCCGCAGGGGGTGCAGGGCGTGCTCCTCTACATGGCGATCTATCTCACCATGACGCTTGGCGTGTTCGCGGTGATCCTGGCCATGCGGCGAAGCACGGGAATGGTGGAGTCGATCGATGAGCTTGCCGGACTGGCGCGCACCAACCCGACCATGGCGTTCTTCCTGGCGACGCTGCTGTTCTCGATGGCCGGCGTGCCGCCGCTTGCCGGCTTTTTTGCCAAGATCTACGTGTTTCTCGCCGCCATCCAGGCAGGTCTATATGCGCTCGCGGTAATCGGTGTGCTCGCCAGCGTGGTGGGCGCGTATTATTATCTGGCGATCATCAAGATTATGTATTTCGACGAGCCGGCGGAGGGATTTGTGCCCATGCCGGGCGAGCTCAAGGTGGTACTCGGGGTTTGCGGGCTGTTCAACATTCTGTTCTTCTTTTACCCGGGACCGCTTGTCGGCGTCGCCAGCGCGGCCGCCCGTTCGCTGTTCTGATGCAGCTCAATGCCGCGGCCGTCGCGGCCGGCTGCCGCTTGGCGGTCCACGATGCGATTTCCTCGACCAACATCGACGCGCTGGCTCGGGCGCGGGGCGGCGAGCGCGGTCCGCTCTGGATCACCGCGCGGCGGCAGACCGCCGGCCGCGGCCGCCGCGGCAACGCATGGGTTTCCGCTCCCGGCAATCTTTACGCTACGCTCCTCCTCGCCGATCCGGCACCGGGCGAACATGCCCCGGAACTGTCGTTCGTCAGTGCGCTCGCGGTTCTTGATGCGGTTCTCGACTGCGCTCCCGCCTTGGGCGCAGAACTTGCGCTCAAATGGCCGAACGATGTGCTCTGCGGCGGCGCCAAGCTCGCCGGTATTTTGATCGAAGGCGAGGGCGTCAAGGGCGCGCTTGCCGTCGCCATCGGCATCGGCGTGAACTGCCGAAGCCATCCGAAGGAGGCGGCTTATCCGGCGACCGATCTTGCCGCCGCCGGCGCCGATGTCTCCGCCGAAGATTTGTTCTGGGCGCTGTCTGCCACCATGCTGCGGCGGCTCGCACAGTGGGATCGGGGCGCCGGCTTCGGCGCCGTTCGTGCCGATTGGGTCGCCCGCGCCGTCGGGATAGGCGCCGACCTGCGGGTGCGACTTCCCGACCGCGAATATTTCGGGCGCGGCGAGGGTATGGACGAACACGGCCGGCTGCTGCTGCGGCTGGCCGATGGCTCGTTGCGGGCGATCACGGCCGGCGACGTCTTCCCCCTCGATGCGTCCGTGAAGGACGCGCCGGCAACGGGGCGCATCGAGTGATGGCGCAAAGCGAACTGGTTTTCGCGCCGCTCGGCGGCGTCGGCGAGATCGGGATGAATCTCTCGATCTACGGCGTCGGCGACGCCCGCGCGCGCAAATGGCTCGTCGTCGATTGCGGCGTCTCCTTCGCCGCCGAGGAGCATTTGCCCGGCGTCGATTTGATCATGCCGGATATCCGCTTTCTCCTCGCTCAGCGCAAGAACATCGTCGGTCTCGTGCTCACCCATGGCCACGAGGACCATATGGGCGCGCTTCTCGATCTGTGGCCGCGCCTCAACGTGCCGCTCTACGCGACGCCGTTTACCGCGGCCTTGTTCGAAGCGCGCCGACTGTCCGAACCCGGTGCTCGAAAAATCCCCATCACTGTCGTGCCGCGCGGCGGCCGCGTCACCCTCGATCCGTTCATCATCGATTTCATCAGCGTTGCCCATTCGATTCCAGAATCGCACGCGTTGGCGATCCGCACGCCGCTGGGCACCGTGCTGCATACCGGCGACTGGAAGATCGATCCGACCCCGCTCGTCGGCGCCGTCACCGACGTGGCGCGGCTTTCCGCGCTGGGCGAGGAGGGCGTGCTTGCCCTCATCGGCGATTCGACCAACGCCATCCGCGATGGCCGCTCGCCGTCGGAGGCCGACGTCGCCAAGACGCTTGCCGAACTGGTGCGCACAGCGCCCGCCCGCGTCGCGGTTACTACTTTTGCCTCTCACGTCGACCGCATTCGGGCAGTGGCCGCTGCTGCGCGCGCCGCCGACCGCGAAGTGATCGTTGTCGGCCGGGCGATGGAGCGGGTTATCGCGGTCGCGCGCGAGACCGGCTATCTCGATGGCGTGCAGGATTTTCGCGGGCCAGAGACCTACGGTTATCTGCCGCCCGACAAGGTTTTGGCGCTGTGCACGGGGAGCCAGGGCGAGCCGCGCGCGGCGCTCGCGCGCATCGCCGAGGACGAGCACCCGGAGGTGACGCTGAGCCGGGGCGATCGCGTGATCTTCTCATCCCGCGCCATTCCCGGCAACGAGAAGGCCGTGGACCGGGTGATCAACGGCCTCATCGCGCAGGGGGTCGAAGTCATCACCGACCGGGACCATCTCGTGCATGTTTCCGGCCATCCGCGGCGCGCGGAATTGGTCGAGATGATCGGCTGGCTCAAGCCAAGAATTCTCATCCCGGCCCATGGCGAAGCCCTGCACCTTGCCGAACACGCCAAGCTTGCCCGCAGAGCCGGCGTTCCCGAAGTTCTTGTCTGCCGCAACGGCGATCTGGTACGTCTCGCCCCCGGCCCGGCTGAAATCGTCGAGGAGGTTCCTTCGGGCCGCCTCTACAAGGATGGCACGCTCGTCGTCGAGTCCGAAGCCCGCGCCGTGACCGCGCGCCGGCGCCTCGGCTTTGCCGGCATCGTTTCGGTGGCGCTGGTCCTGAGCGAGAAGGGCGAACTCGCGGCCGATCCCGAAATCGACCTGACCGGCATTCCCGAAACCGACGCCGATGGGACAGCGATTGCCGAGATCGTGCGCGAGACCGTCGAGGACACCTTCGAATCGCTGCCGAAACCGCGCCGGCGCGACCCCGAATCCGTTGCCGAAGCGGTGCGGCGCGCGGCACGCGCGGCGATCGCCGAGTGCTGGGGCAAGAAGCCGATCTGCCATGTCCACGTGCTGATGGTGTAATGCCGTCGTCGGGTTTGCCGGTGCAGGCAGACTTGGAAAATTAGGGAAGGTGTCATCGTAACCCGCGTAACTCTGTAACCCTGCCCGGGATGGGGGCAGCAGCGATGAGCGATATCCTTCGCCGCGTCCAAATGCTCGTCCGCAGCAATGATTACATCGTGTCTCGGCACGGCTTTCGAGAACTTGCGGCCGATGATATTGTTGCGGAAGATGCATTGGCTGGCCTGGAAGCCGCATATGTGGTCGAAGAATATCCAGAGTCCCGCAAAGAACCGTCCGTCTTGGTTCTGGAGCACGATCGCGGTGGCCGACCAATTCATGTGATGTGGGGTGTCCCTAAGAATGCCGGACGACCGACTATACTTGTAACAGCTTACCGGCCATCACCGGAACGATGGTCAAGCGATTTCAAGAGGCGCATCAGATGACGACGCGAAGTGCAAAAGAATTCATCCATGAAGGCAAATATGCCGCCGAAGTTCCGGTCGAACTGATCGAGGACGATACGGCGTGGTCGCCCTATCTTTCGCCCGAAGACGTGCGCAAGCTCGACACTGTGCGGCTCGCCTTGCGCCGCGGCGATATTGCCGAAGCGGCAAAATACGGACGGGTATTTGAGCTGACGCCGGTAAATTAGCAATTTTAGAGCGTAGCCCGGATTTGGCGAGCTGCTCCGCGTCCAGCGTTGGTGCGAACGGCTCGCCGAATCCGGGATGGAACTCGCCGCGGTTACCCCGGAGTTCCGGTTCGTCGCGGCGGCGAGCGCCGGCGCGACGCGGAAATCCGGGCTACAATACTGCCATGACCCCCTCCCGCCGATCGCGGGCGTCGCCCGCGATCGGCGACCCCGCCTCAAGGTGGGAGGCGAGAGAGAACTGCGGTAGGCGAGAAGGACTATGATAGGCAGGCTCAATCACGTGGCGATCGCGGTGCGCGACATTGGCAAGGCGGCAGCGGTCTACCGCGACGTTTTCGGCGCAAAAGTTTCGGCCGCCGTAGCGCTGCCGGACCATGGTGTGACCACAGTGTTCGTCACATTGCCGAACGCCAAAATCGAGCTTTTGCAACCGCTCGGCGAGGGCTCGCCCATTGCCAAGTTCCTTGAGCGGAACCCGGACGGCGGCATGCACCACGTCTGCTACGAAGTCGATGATATTGGCGCCGCCGGCGATGCGCTGCGGGCGGCGGGTTTGCGCGTGCTCGGCGACGGCGCGCCGAAGCCCGGCGCGCACGGCAAGCCGGTGCTGTTTCTGCACCCAAAGGATTTTTCGGGCACCCTTGTCGAATTGGAACAGGCATAGAAATGCACATCGGGACGGCCGCCGACCGCGCACCTGCCTTGACGGCCTGCGATCCAGATATAGGTAAGATCAGTACGTTAGACGGCAATCATAAGAAATTGCTCGGAGAAGCTGCGCGTTCTCATTATGACTGAATGCAGAAAGCAAAAAAAAGCAGGGCACGGGCCCTGCCGAAAAGATCTCGTCCAATTCTTTATCTTCGCCGGTTCCCCTCGCGTCTTCAATCGCTCGGCGTGCCTGCGGCGTTGCGTTGCACCGTCAAGCCATCCTCCCAAGACTTGGACCCGCCCACTCGGATACCGTAACCCGCGGTTCCAAGCTTGCGCGCCTAATGTTCGTACCCGATCTTCGGTACCTTGTCATCATCTTACCTGCCGCCGATGACGAAAAAATCGAAAAAATTCAAAAATTCAACTTTGAAGAACTGCGGGTGCCAACGCCAAGGTTCTCGCATACCGGGTAGACCCTGAGATCGTCATCCACGCGGCTATCGCGCCTGGAAGGCGCTCTCTGCCTTGTTCGCTCTGGCCCTTGTATTCATCCGCCGATGCGGCTTACCTCCCGCAGCCGTCCACGCGACTCATTCCGAGCGAGATTTCATGCGTCTTTCCCATTACTTCCTGCCGATCCTGCGCGAGACGCCGAAGGAAGCGGAGATCGTCTCCCACCGCTTGATGCTGAGGGCCGGCATGATGCGCCAGGAGGCGGCCGGAATTTATACCTTCCTGCCGCTGGGGCTGCGCACGCTCAAGAAGGTCTGCGCGATCATACGCGAGGAGCAGGATCGTGCCGGGGCCGTCGAGCTGCTGATGCCCACCATCCAGACGGCCGACCTCTGGCGCGAAAGCGGCCGTTACGAGGCCTATGGCAAGGAGATGCTGCGCATAAAGGATCGCCACGAGCGCGAGATGCTCTACGGGCCGACCAATGAGGAAATGATCACGGCGATCTTTCGCGCCTATGTCCGCTCCTACAAGGACCTGCCGCTCAATCTCTATCACATCCAGTGGAAGTTTCGCGACGAAGTGCGTCCGCGCTTCGGTCTCATGCGCGGGCGCGAGTTTCTGATGAAGGACGCCTATTCGTTCGACCTCGATCTTGCCGGTGCCAGGCACGCGTACAACCGCATGTTCGTCGCCTATTTGCGTATCTTCGCCCGCATGGGATTGCGGTCGATCCCGATGGTGGCGGAGAGCGGCCCGATCGGCGGCGACCTGTCGCACGAATTCATCATTCTGGCCGAAACCGGCGAGAGCGAAGTCCACTGCCATCGCGATTATCTGGATTTCGCGGTGCCCGCAGCGGACGTGGATTTCACCGATGTCGTCGGCTTGCAGGCGACCGTCGACAAATGGACGCGGCTTTATGCGGCGACCGTGGAAAAGCATGATGAAGCCGGTTTCGGCAAGCTCGCGCCGCACCAGCGCCTTTCCGCACGCGGCATCGAAGTCGGTCATATCTTTTATTTTGGCACCAAATATTCCGAGCCGATGAAGGCCGTCGTCGCCGGCCCCGACGGGATCGAGAGGCCGGTTCACATGGGTTCTTACGGCATCGGCCCCAGTCGGCTCGTCGCCGCCATCATCGAAGCTTTTCATGACGAGGCGGGGATCAAATGGCCGGAAAGTGTCGCGCCCTTCACGGTCGCCGTCCTCAATCTCAAGCAGGGGGCACGCGACACCGATGCCGCCTGCGAGCGGCTTTATGCCGCGCTCACCGCAAAAGGGGTCGACACGCTCTATGATGATCTCGATGAACGGCCCGGCGCGAAATTCGCCACTGCCGATCTGATCGGCGTTCCCTGGCAAATCCTGGTCGGCCCGCGCGGCCTTGCCGAAGGCAAAGTCGAGCTGAAGCGGCGCTGCGACGGTGCGCGGGAGCTTGTGACTCCCGCCTTTGCCCTCGCCCGGATGGGTGCGGTCGTCTGAGCGCAGTTGCAACAGCGTGCCCGACCAGGGCAAGCCAGACCAAGAGATCATGCCGCACTGAGAAGTGCATAAGTTGTGTGTGGCCAGGCCGGCCGTGAAGTCGGCGGCTTGAATCCGCCAGAATCGTGTGAAACTCGGGTGACTCGCGGGGATCATGCATTAATGCCGGAATCCATCAGCACCCGGCCGTTTGCGCCATTCGAATGGATGCTTTCGCTGCGCTATTTGCGGGCGCGGCGCAAAGAAGGTTTCATTTCCGTCATTGCCGGTTTTTCTTTTCTCGGCATCACGCTCGGGGTTGCGACGCTCATCATCGTCATGGCGGTGATGAACGGGTTTCGTCAGGAATTGCTGAAGAAGATTCTCGGCCTCAACGGCCACCTCTTGATCCAACCGCTAGAGCAGCCGCTGACCGACTGGGCCGTGGTCGCCGCTCGCGTCGATAAGGTGCCCGGCATCCGCCTCGCTGCACCCATCGTCGAGGGGCAGGCGCTCGCCTCCTCGCCGTTCAACGCCTCCGGCGTTCTGGTGCGCGGAATCCGCGGCAGCGACCTCGCCAAGCTTTCCTCTGTCGCCGAGAACATCAAGCAGGGTACGCTCCAGGGCTTTGACCAAGGGCAGGGGATTGCCATCGGCAGCCGCCTCGCCGAGCAGCTTTCCGTGCGCGCCGGGGACAACATCACCCTCGTCGCTCCGCGCGGCGCGGTGACGCCGATGGGAACGACGCCGCGCATCAAATCCTACCGGATCGCCGCCGTGTTTGAGATCGGCATGTCGGAATACGACGCCGCCTTCGTCTTCATGCCGCTGAAGGAGGCACAGGCCTATTTCAACCGTCCGGGCGACGTGACCGCAATCGAGGTCTATACCGACAACCCGGACCGGGTCGACGCCTATCGCCCGCTGGTGAGCAAGGCCGCCGCACGGCCGATCTACATGATCGATTGGCGGCAAAGGAACGCCACCTTCTTCAATGCGCTCGAAGTCGAGCGCAATGTAATGTTTCTGATCCTGACCTTGATCGTGCTGGTGGCAGCCCTCAATATCGTCTCCGGCCTGATCATGCTGGTGAAAGACAAGGGCAGCGACATCGCCATTCTGCGCACGATGGGCGCGACGCAGGGCGCGATCATGCGCGTCTTTTTTGTCACCGGCGCCTCGATCGGAATAGTCGGCACTCTGGTCGGTTTCCTTCTCGGCACGGTCGTCTGCCTCAACATTGAATCGATTCGTCACTTTTTGTCCTGGCTCACCAATACCGAGCTGTTCTCGCCCGAGCTTTATTTCTTGTCGCGGCTGCCTGCCGACATGAATCCTGGCGAAACCACGGCGGTCATGGTCATGGCGCTCGGCCTGTCGTTTCTAGCGACGCTCTATCCGTCCTGGCGGGCGGCACGGCTCGATCCGGTCGAAGCGTTGCGCTACGAGTGATCGCGCGGATGGACGAGGCCACGATCATAACAACGCGCGCGCCTTCGATCGCCGGCGAAGAAGGGCGCCCGATCATCTATCTGCACGCGATATGCCGCCAATTCCGTCAGGGCGACACTACGCTCAACATCCTCAAGGAGGCGGAACTCGCGGTATGGCCAGGCCAGTCGGTAGCGCTGGTTGCGCCTTCCGGCGCGGGAAAATCCACCCTGCTGCACATCGCCGGGCTGCTTGAACATGCCGATTCCGGCGAGGTCTATATCAACTCGGCGCCGACCTCGCCGTTGACCGACGTCGAGCGCACCCGCATCCGCCGGACCGAAATCGGCTTCGTCTATCAGTTCCATCATCTGCTGCCGGAATTTTCGGCTTTGGAGAACGTGATGCTGCCGCAGATGATCCGCGGCCTCAAACGCGCCGAGGCGCGCGCGCGCGCGGCCGAGCTGTTGACTTATCTCGGTCTCAAGGAGCGGCTGACGCACCGGCCGGCAGAGCTTTCCGGCGGCGAGCAGCAGCGCGTCGCCATCGCGCGCGCCGTCGCCAATGCCCCGCGCATCGTGTTGGCCGACGAGCCGACCGGCAATCTCGACCTGCACACCTCCGAGAGGGTGTTTGCTACGCTCGGCCAATTGGTGCGCGCTTCAGGGCTCGCCGCCATCGTCGCCACCCACAACCTCGAAATTGCCGCGCAGATGGACCGCCGCGTAACCCTCCGCGAAGGTGCGGTGATGGAAATTACCTGAGCAAGCCATAGACCGCTTTTTTCGGGAGGCGGACGGAATTACTCAAGACATGAGGCCGGTTATGGACGGCCTTCACGCCGCATTCCGCACAGGTCCCAATACAGCGGCAAGTGCTTGTCTCGGCATGATTTTTGCGTCCCAGCCAAATGAGGCGCTTCTCCACAATGTGCTCGGTCTCGATCTGCAGCGCTCCAACAGCAGGATAAAGGACGCAAAGAGGCGGCTTGCGGTTGGCCGGACCAACGGGTTAGATCGCGGCCATGCGGCGGAGTGCGCTCATTGCCGGGTCATTCGACCCCATGACCAATGGTCATCTGGACGTGGTGGACAGCGCCGTGCGCCTTGCCGACCGCGTGGTGTTGGCCGTGGGCGTGCATCCCGGCAAGACGCCGCTCTTTTCCGCGGCCGAGCGCCTCGCCATGCTGGAAGAGGTGTGCGCGCCGGCTGCCCGGGCGGCGAGCTGCGAGATCGATTTCGTTACCTTCGCCGACCTTGTGGTCGAGGCGGCGCGGCGGGCCGGCGCGACGCTGCTGGTACGCGGCGTGCGCGACGCAACCGATTTCGACTATGAGATGCAAATGGCCGGCATCAACGCGGCCATGGCAGGAGAGTTGCAAACGGTCTTCGTCCCGGCTTCGCCCGCGGTCCGCCCGATCACCGCCACCCTGGTGCGGCAGATTGCCAGTATGGGCGGCGACGTCTCCCCCTTCGTGCCGCCGCCAGTGGCGGCACGGCTGCGGAAGAAATTCGCCAAGGCCTGAAATAACCTGAAAACGAGCCTCGTTCGAGAAATGACATGACCCGCATCCTTGCCCTGTTGTTCGTACTCGCGAGCGTTTCGCCGTCCCTCGGTCAAGGACTGACAAATCCCGGCGCGTTGCGGGAACAGGCTCCGCCGACCTACCGGGTGAAATTCGACACCAGCAAAGGCTCATTTGTGGTTGAGGTGCATCGCAATTGGGCGCCGCTCGGCGCGGACCGTTTCTATAACCTCGTAAAAAACGGCTTTTACGACAATGCGCGCTTCTTCAGGGTGATCAGCGGCTTCATGGTGCAATTTGGCATCAACGGCGACCCGCGCGTTTCTGCCGTCTGGAGGCACGCGCGCATCAAGGACGATCCGGTGCGGCAGAGCAATCGGCGCGGCTTCATTTCCTTCGCCACCGCAGGTCCGAACACCCGCACCACCCAGGTATTCATCAACTACGGTGACAACAGCGGGCTCGATGGGCAGGGCTTTGCCCCCTTTGGTCGGGTCGTCACCGGCATGAAGGTCGTGGACAAGCTCTACAGCGGCTACGGCGAAGGCGCTCCGGCCGGCCCCGGACCGGATCAAAGCCGGCTGCAAACCGGGGGCAACGCCTATCTGCTGCGGCACTTCGCCAGGCTCGATTACATCAAGAAAGCGACCATCCAATGAGCTCATCAAACGACAATCCGGCATGGCCTGAAGGCACCAACCCGAAGAACGCGCTCATCATCGAAACGACGCGCGGTGAAGTGGTGGTGGCGCTCCGCAACGATATCGCTCCGGTCCATGCCGAGCGCATGAAGCTGCTCGCGCGCGAACGCTTTTATGACGACGTGCCGTTCCATCGCGTCATCGACGGCTTCATGGCACAGACCGGCGACGGTCAGTACGGCAACGGCACCGGCGGCTCGAAACATCCGAACCTGAAAGCCGAGTTCTCCGACGTGCCTTTCAAACGCGGCACAGTGGGCATGGCGCGGGCGAGCAATCCGCATTCGGCCAACAGCCAGTTCTTCATCATGTTCGAAGACGGATCATTCCTCAACGGCCAGTATACAGTCGTAGGCGAGGTCGTGCGCGGCATGGAGGCGGTCGATCAGCTCAAGCGCGGCGAGCCACCGCGCGATCCCGACCGCATCGTGCAGATGCGGGTGGCTGCGGATGCCGAATAGCCGTTGCGATCGACGGCTTTCTCTGCCGCCTTAATATCAACCTTAAAATCAAACTGAGACACTACCTGCGTACTGATCTATTCGACTTCGAATTGCCGCAGGACCGTATCGCGCTGCGACCGGCCGCGCCCCGCGACTCCGCCCGGCTCCTCTTGATACGCCCGGACGCGGCCGCCGCCGCCTTCGAGGATCGCGCGCTGCGCGACCTGCCGACGCTGCTGCGCAAGGGCGATGCCCTCATCGTCAACGACAGCAAGGTGATCGCGGCGCGCCTTCATGGCCGCCGCCTCGGTCGCGGCGCATACGAGCCGGCGATCGAGGCGACGTTGGTGAAGCGGCTCGATGGTTCGCGCTGGACCGGCTTGGTGCGGCCGGCAAAACGCCTGGCGATCGGCGACGTCGTGCGCTTCGGAGCCGAGGGCAAGGTGTGCTTTCTCGACCAGCTCGACGCCACGGTTGAGGCCAAAGGGGAGGGCGGCGAGGTGACGCTTGCGTTCGCTTTCCACGGCGCTGTGCTCGATCAAGTGCTCAAAGAGCGCGGCAACATGCCGCTGCCGCCCTATATCGCCGACCGCCGCGCTGCCGACGAGCGCGACCGCAGCGATTACCAGACCATGTTCGCACGCGAGCTGGGATCGGTTGCCGCGCCCACCGCAGGTCTGCATTTCACCGAATCGCTGGTGCGGGACTTACGTAATCACGGCATCGCGCTTCACCGCGTAACGCTGCATGTCGGTCCCGGTACGTTCCTGCCCGTCAAGGCGCAGGATACCTCCGCGCATCGCATGCAATCGGAATGGGGCAGCATAAGCGCCGAGACGGCGACGGCGCTGAACGCGGCGCGACGCGGCGGAGGACGCATAGTCGCCGTCGGCTCGACCTCGCTGCGGCTTCTCGAAAGTGCGGCGGCGGAAGACGGCACGCTGTCCGCTTTTTCCGGCGAAACCGCGCTGTTCATTACACCCGGCTATCGCTGCCGTGCCGTCGACGCCATGCTGACCAATTTCCATTTGCCGCGCTCGACTCTTTTCATGCTGGTCTGCGCCTTCAGCGGGCTTGAGACCATGCGGCGCGCCTATGTCCATGCCGTCGCCGCCGGCTATCGCTTCTACTCCTACGGCGACGCCTGCCTGCTGTTTCCTGCGCCCCAGCTCTGATGCCGGACTCCTTCTCCTTCCTCCTCCTCGCGACCGACGGTGCCGCGCGCGCAGGCGAGATGACGACAGCACATGGCGTTGTGCACACGCCGGCGTTCATGCCGGTCGGCACGTTAGCCGCGGTCAAGGGCGTCCATCCGCACGATGTGCGTGCTGCCGGCACCGAGATTTTGCTTGCCAACACCTATCATCTGATGCTGCGGCCTTCGGCCGAGCGTATCGCCACCCTCGGGGGACTGCATCAGTTCATGCGCTGGCCCTATCCGATCCTCACCGATTCCGGGGGGTTTCAGGTGATGTCGCTTGCGCCGCTGCGCCAAGTGACGGAGCAGGGCGCCGCCTTCCGTTCGCACATCGACGGCGCGATGGTCGAGTTGACGCCGGAGCGGGCCGTGGAGGTACAGATTCTCCTCGGCTCCGACATCGCCATGCAGCTCGACGAGTGCGTGCGTCTGCCCGCCGGGCGCGGCGAGATCGAGCGGGCCATGAAGCTTTCCCTGCGCTGGGCCGAGCGGTGCAAGGAGGCATTCGAAAGAGCTCCGGCCGGCCAGGCCTTGTTCGGCATCGTGCAGGGCGGCGACAATCCGAAGCTGCGCGCCGAGAGCGCGCGCGTGCTGACCGCCATCGGCTTTCACGGCTACGCCATCGGCGGCCTCGCCGTCGGTGAAACGCAGGAGGTGATGCTTGGCGTTGCGGCGGAAACCGCGGCGGCATTGCCGGCGGCGCAGCCGCGCTATCTCATGGGTGTCGGCACGCCGGGGGATATTCTCGAAGCGGTAGCGCGCGGGATTGACATGTTCGACTGCGTGCTGCCGACCCGCAACGGCCGCCACGGCCTTGCCTTTACCCGTTTCGGCCCGATCAATATCAAGAATGCGCGCCATGCCGACGATCCGCGCCCGCTTGATGCGGAGAGCCGCTGCCCTGCCGCGCGCGAGTTCTCGCGCGCCTACCTGCATCATCTGTTCCGTGCCGGCGAGGCGCTCGGCGGCACGCTCCTCTCCATCGTCAATCTCTCCTATTACCAGGACCTAGTGGCGGGCGCCCGCGCGGCCATCAGCGCCGGGCGTTTTACCGATTATGTCGGAGAGACGAAGGAGCAATGGATAGCGAGACGCGACAAGCGCGGCCGTCAGGCAGAGTGAATGCGACCGCCGCATCCGGCCTGAACGGAGCGGACGTGGGTTCGCAGAGCGCGTAATCTTGATGCCGGCGCGCTCCATCGGGGGAGAGCGCCAAAAAAATCGTAGCCGGGCGCGATCAGCGCGGCAACCCTTTAGGCGCCGCATAGCGTTGCCTTCGCTAGGCGAGACGCTGTTCGAGTTCGCGCAGCAGCGGTTGCTGGTAAGCGAGAATTTTCCCCATCGCGATAGGCAGCGGAAAGTAGGCGATGCGGTCGATTTCCGGAAAGCGCTGCCGCCGGCCCGATTTCGGGGGCCACTCGATCTCGAAGAAATTACTGGCGAAGGCGGCAAGATCGAAATCGGCCGCGAACGCCCACGCATGCACCACCTTGCCGTTCTTCTCTCTGACCGGAACCAGCGCGATAAACTCGCCAACGGCGGCAAGGTTGGTTTCTTCGGTGAATTCGCGCTGCGCCGTGGCGAGGAGATCGGCGCCGGGCTCGGCGAGGCCCTTGGGGATGGTCCACGCCCCGGCATCCTTTTTCGCCCAGAACGGGCCGCCCGGGTGCGCAAGCAAGACTTCAATGGCGTTCCTGCGGCGAAACGCCAGCAAGCCCGCGCTGACCTCTGCCCTGCGACGCATCGGCGCAACCTTCACAAAACTGCGGCTCTCTACCGCAGGCCTTTTCCGACAAGGCTTGCCAAACCCGTGGTCTGCATGATTTTGTCACGATTACGCCCACAATGCCGGCTTCCTCGCCCGTGCTCGTCGAGCGCGGAGGGGGCCGACGCAAATCTGTTTTTCTGCACGGGAGCCAAAGCCAATGCGATATCGATTTGTCGCTGCTCTTGCCGCCATCGCGGCATTGCTTGCGCCAGCCGCAAGAGCCGACCAAGCGCCCAAAGGCGTCAAGGGCCTATACCTGCTGAGCGACTATCCGGCGGTAACCTTGCGGCCGGGAGAGACCTCGTCGGTCAGTCTGCGGCTGCAGAATTACGACATGGCCCCGGAGCGGCTCGGCCTCGCGGTTTCCGGCGTTCCTTCCGGTTGGAAGGTTACGCTGATGGGTGGCGGCCAGCCGGTTGCGGCTGCGATGCCGGCGACCAATTCTTCGGTCTCACTCGACTTGCATCTCGACGTGCCGAAGAGCGCTGCGATCGGCACGCGGACGTTTACCGTCACCGCCAGCGATAACTCGACTAAACTGGAGCTGCCCATCGCGGTGACGCTCGCCAAGGAGCTGCCGGCCAAGCTGACGGTCACGCCGCAACTTCCCGAATTGCGCGGCAACTTGCGAGCGAGCTTCAGCTATACGCTCGACATCAAGAACGACAGCGGCAAGAAGCTCATCGTCGGTCTCGCGGCACAGACGCCTCAGAATTTCGATGCCTCGTTCACCCAGCAGTACGACAGCCAGGAGCTGAACGCAGTGCCGATCGATGCCGGCCAAACCAAGGACGTGAAGCTTAAAGTCACGCCACCGAACACGGCTTCAGCCGGACGCTACAAGGTCGTCGCCCGCGTCAGTGCCGAAGGCGCCTCGGCCACCGCCGACCTCACGCTCGACATCACTGGTCAACCGCGGCTCGACGTCAGTGGCCGCGAGGGACTTGTCTCCACGCGCGCCGTCGCCGGCAAGCAGACCTCGGTGCCGGTTGTGATCACCAATACCGGCACCGCGCCCGCCGACGACGTCGAACTCGACGGCTCGGCGCCCAGCGGCTGGAAGATCAGCTTCAATCCGAAGGCGATCGACCGCATCGCGCCGAACGCTCATAAGGAGGTACAGGCGCTGATCACGCCGACGGACAAGGCCATCGCCGGCGATTATGTCACCACGATCCGCGCCTCGAGCCGCGGCGAATCGGCCTCCACCACCTTTCGCGTCACGGTAACGACCTCGACGCTGTGGGGCATCGCCGGCGTCGGCATCATCGGCGTGGCGCTCCTTGTCATGGTCGGTGCAGTAGCGAGGTTCGGTCGGCGATGAGCACGGATGTCGTCATCGAGGCCAAAGGCCTCACCAAGAACTACGGACAGGCGGTCGCCGTCGATCACATTTCCTTCGCCGTCGGACGCGGGGAGATTTTCGGTCTCCTCGGTCCCAACGGCGCCGGCAAGACGACGACGATCCTGATGCTGCTCGGCTTGACCGACATCTCCGCCGGCGAAGTGCGCGTGCTCGGCTTCGATCCGGCGCGCGAGCCGCTTTCGGTCAAGCGCCGCGTGGGCTACCTGCCGGACACGGTCGGCTTCTACGACGGGCTCACCGCCGCCGACAACCTGCGTTATACGGCGCGGCTGATCGGCTTCAAGAGATCCGAGCGCGAGAAGCGCGTGACCGAGGCGCTCGATCAGGTCGGATTGGCCGAGTTCGCGGAAAAGCGCGTCGGCACTTTCTCCCGCGGCATGCGTCAGCGTCTCGGCCTCGCCGAGATTCTCATGAAAGGCGCCCAGATCGCCATCCTCGACGAGCCGACGTCAGGACTCGATCCACACGCCACCACCGAACTGCTTGCCATCATCCGCGGCTTGAAGAGCGAGGGAGTTTCCGTCCTCCTGTCGTCGCACCTGCTCGATCGTGTGCAGAGCGTGTGCGATCGCGTCGCGCTGTTCAGCGGTGGCCGCATCGCGCTCATGGGCTCGGTCGCCGAGCTCGGCCGCGAGGTGCTCGGCGGCGGCTACGTGGTGGACATCGAGGCAGAAGGCGCCGGTTTCGCCGAACGGCTTGCGCTCATTCCCGGAGTAAGCGGCGTTGAAAAGACCGGGATCGGCAAGCTGCGCCTGCACGCCGATCGCGACGTGCGTTCGGAAGCGGCGGCCGAGGTGGTGGCGATGCACGGCCGCCTCAAATATCTCGGCGTGCAGGAAGTGAGCCTCGACGCCATCTACAGCCGCTATTTCGAGACGCGGCCCGACGAAGAAATGACGATGAAAGAAGGAGCGCGACATGCGGCGTGAAGGCTCGGCCTTCTCCGGCCTGGGGGTGGTCATGCTCAAGGAGCTTTCCGACCACCTCACCAGCGTGCGCATGCGCGTACTCGAATGGCTGGTGGTCCTGGTAGCGCTTGCCGCGCTCTACGGCGCGGTGCAGCAGATCGAGGACACGACGGCGCAGGACCCGTTCCTGTTCTTGCGCCTGTTCACCACGTCGCGCGATCCGCTGCCCTCGTTCGTCTCGTTTATCTCCTTCCTGGTGCCGCTGATGGCGATCGGGCTCGGCTTCGACGCCGTCAACGGCGAATACAATCGCCGCACGCTGTCGCGCATTCTCGCCCAGCCGATCTATCGCGACGCGTTGCTGTTCGGCAAGTTTCTTGCCGGGCTGGTGACTCTGGCGATCAGCCTTATCACGCTGTGGCTGATCGTGATCGGTCTCGGCCTGTTGTTGATCGGCGTCCCGCCGGGCGGCGAGGAGATCGGCCGAAGCTTTCTCTTTCTCTTTGTCACGATCGTCTATGCCGGCGTGTGGCTGACGTTGGCGCTCCTGTTTTCCGTCCTGTTCCGCTCACCGGCCACCGCGGCGCTGGTGACGCTGGGCGTGTGGCTGTTCCTGATGTTCATTTGGCCGGTGCTCGCCGGCGCGGTGGCGCAAATTATCGCGCCGCCGGACCCGCGCTACCTGGCGCTGGGCCTGCAGACCCCGGCGACGGCGGTGACGGAGCAGATCCTGGCGCGCCTGTCGCCTTCGACCCTGTTCGCCGAGGTCGTGGTGGCGCTGCTCGATCCGACGACGCGGTCGCTCGGACCGATTTATCTGAGTCAGCTCCAGGGCGCCGTGCTTGGTGCGCCGCTGCCCATCGGCGAGAGCATGCTGATCGCCTGGCCGCAGACGGTGGGGATGATCGCCAGCGCCATCCTGGTCTTCGTTGTCGGCTATGTGATCTTCCAGCGCCAGGAAGTGCGCGCCTGACGAACCGCGAGGCGCAAGGCGCAAAGAAAAAGGGTGGCCCTGAGGACCACCCTCTCGCAGCCGACCAAAGGCTGATCAGACCGGGACGACGGCCACGATCTGGAAGGTATACGGATTGACGATCACCACTTCGTCCTGGAAGACAAAATAGCGCATACCGCGCCAACCCGGGTAGATCCTTATCAGCGTTCCCGGCACGGGCGCGACGTGGAAGGTGCGCGGTATCGTCGTGCCTACGGCGACGGCGAACGGCGCTTGGGCCGCTCGCGGCGCGCGAGGTGCGTTGAAGACCGTGTTGCGGATCGTGGTGCGCTGTTGCGGAGAAAGCATAGGCGGCGCGGCGGCATTGCCCTGCAAACCCTTCAGTCCTTTGTTCTGCTGGGCGAATCTGGCCCTGTTCCGCTGGGTGAATCTACCCTTGTTCTGCGCCGCGAATTTGCCCCGGCGGTTCGCTCGGCCCTGATACATCGCTCCCCGATTTTGCTTTTGCATTGCGTATCCGGGATGCTTGCTGATGCGTGTGCTGGCCGTCTTCTTGTGCATTGCGTATCCGGGACGCTTGCTGAGGCGCGCCGTCTTCTTGCCACGGTTGACTCGCTGGGCGCTTTTGACGCCCTTTGTCTTCGTGGTTGCACGGCTCTGCTTGCTCATCTTGCCGGCCTGCGAAGATTGCATGGTCGCCTGCGGCGCCTTGGCCTTATGCGAAGCCTCCTGCGCCGAGGCGAAGCCGACGGCCGCGGCAAAGGCAAGGGCCGTGGCGCCGGCGAGGAAGATGTTCCGCTGGTATCTCATTCGGCTGTCTCCTCTCTGTGGCATACGTGTGCGTATGCGGTCCTACCAGCGAACGCGTGTTCGACCGGAAAGTTTCGCTTTCCTTGGGTATTTTACCCGCGCCCAACCCCGTCAGCGCCGCCGGGCGTGAATTCTGCTAATTTGTTCATGTGGAGCGAAGCCTTTGATATCGGCCGAGATCAGTAAGGGACGGGGATCGCCTGTCTTGTGCGCCGCAAGGCGCGAATTCTGCTAATTTGTTCATCTTGGATGATGGGGCCCGGCCGTAACGCCTGCCAAAATGCGAAGGGAGAAATCGTGGCGACAATCAAATCCGCCGTTGATACCGCATCGCGGGAGTTCCGTGCCAACGAGGCGGCAATGCGCGCCTTGATCGCCGAGCTCAAGGAGGGCCGCGCCAACGCCGCCGAGGGAGGGCCGCCGCGCGCCCGCGAGCGACATCTCGCCCGCGGCAAACTGCTGCCGCGCGAACGCGTGGTGACGCTGCTCGATCCGGGCGCGCCGTTCCTCGAACTATCGCCGCTCGCCGCCGACGGCATGTATGGCGAAGCCATAAACGCCGCCGGCATCATCACCGGCATCGGCCGAGTCGCCGGCCGCGAATGCGTGATCGTCTGCAACGACTCCACCATCAAGGGTGGCACCTATTATCCGATGACGGTGAAAAAGCACCTGCGTGCTCAGGAGATCGCGCGCGAGAACCGGCTCACGTGCATCTATCTCGTCGATTCCGGCGGCGCCAACCTGCCACAATGGCCCGACGTGTTTCCGGACCGCGAGCATTTCGGCCGCATTTTTTTCAATCAGGCGACGATGTCGGCCGCCGGCATCGCCCAGATCGCGGTGGTCATGGGCTCGTGCACCGCCGGCGGCGCCTATTTGCCGGCGATGTCGGACGAGACCATCATCGTGCGCAACCAGGGCACGATCTTTCTCGGCGGGCCGCCGCTTGTCAAAGCGGCGACCGGCGAAGTCGTCAGCGCCGAGGAACTCGGCGGCGCCGACGTGCATGCAAAAAAATCGGGCGTCGCCGACTACTATGCCGAGAACGACCGTCACGCGCTCGCGCTCTGCCGCCGCATCGTCGCCAATCTGAATGCGCGACGTACCGCCGATCTGCCGCTCACCAGGCCGGCGGATCCCCAATACGACGCCGGCGAACTCGACGGCATCGTGCCGGCCGACCTGAAGAAGCAATACGACGTGCGCGAGGTGATCGCGCGTCTTGTCGACGGTTCGGAATTCGACGAGTTCAAGGCGCTTTACGGCACCACGCTGGTTGTCGGCTTCGCCCACATTCACGGCATTCCGCTCGGCATCGTCGCCAACAACGGCATCCTGTTCTCGGAAAGCGCGCTCAAGGCGGCGCATTTCATCGAACTGTGCTGCCAGCGCCGCGTGCCGCTCCTGTTCCTGCAGAACATCGTTGGCTTCATGGTCGGGCGCGACTACGAAGCCGGCGGCATTGCCAAGGACGGCGCCAAGATGGTCACTGCGGTCGCCTGCGCGCAGGTGCCGAAGATCACGCTGGTCGTCGGCGGCTCCTACGGCGCCGGCAACTACGGCATGTGCGGGCGCGCTTACGGTCCGCGCTTTCTGTTCACCTGGCCGAATGCGCGGGTAGCGCTGATGGGCTCGGAGCAGGCGGCGAGCGTGCTCGCCACGGTGCGTCGCGACAACATCGAGGCGGCCGGAAAGAAATGGTCGGAGGTGGAGGAAGAGGAATTTAAGCAGCCGATCCGCGAGCAGTTCGAGCGGCAGAGCGACCCCTATTTCGCCACCGCGCGGCTGTGGGACGACGGCATTATCACGCCTGCGGAGACGCGCCGCGTGCTGGCGCTGTGCTTTGCCGCAACGCTCAACGCGCCGATCCCGGAAACGCGGTTCGGGGTTTTCAGGATGTAGGGGCTGCTGTGAGGGTCTTGCTTGATCCTCGTTTCTACAACATATATGATGTAATGACGCTT
This sequence comes from Pseudomonadota bacterium, assembly GCA_021811945.1. Taxonomy (GTDB): domain Bacteria; phylum Pseudomonadota; class Alphaproteobacteria; order Rhizobiales; family Xanthobacteraceae; genus BOG-931. The sequence goes on from JAKAPE010000002.1 coordinate 48,988, forward strand.
CGATGCAATGGACGGTCGTCTATCTGAACGATGCCGTGAGGGCCGAAGTGGAGCGCCTTTTGCCGGAGCTTCGCGCCAAGTTTCGGCGGATAGTTGAGTTGATGCAAAGCAAGGGCCTCGAACAGGTCCGCGAGCCATACGTCAAGCATCTGGAGGGTCGATTATGGGAGATGCGGCTAAGTGGACCGAGAACCATCGCCCGAGTCGTTTACGTGACGGCAAGCGGCCGACGCGTGGTCGTATTGCACGCCTTCGTCAAGAAGACCGAGAAGACGCCGCAACGCGCGTTGGAGATCGCGCGGGCAAGGGCAAAGGAAGTCGTATGAAGAGATACATTCCGGTCGGGGAGAGCTTCCGGCGCTGGGACAAAGAGCCTGCTTTCCGGCGCGCCTATGATGCGCTGGAAGACGAGTTCGCACTGGCGGCGGCATTGATTGACGCGCGCGCACGGGCCGGGCTGTCGCAGCAGGACGTGGCGGCGCGCATGAAAACCTCGCAGCAGGCGGTATCGCGTCTCGAAGGCGGACGGGCCAATCCGTCGCTCAGCACGCTTCGCAGTTTTGCCAGTGCGACCGGAATGCGGCTGACGATCAGCTTTGAGCCGGCGAAACGACGGCGAAGTGCGTAGGCCTGCTTGAGTACGACACGAGCCGCGAGCTGGGTGCCGTGCTTTTCTGGGGCGCTCAACACGCCGATCCCGGAGATGAAGTTAGGGGTGTTCAGGATGTAGCGGATCGTTCACCCACAGCATTCCGGCTAGGGTTCTGTTGCCTCACGGGTAGACAATGGCGCACGTCGAGAAAGGCCTTTCAGCTCGACCACCTCAGTGGTGGAAACATTTGCGTGACTGGAAGCGCGTGTTCTGGAAGCGGCAACGTAAGGCCGATAAGACCGCGTTGCTGTTCTCGGCCCGCGATCATGACGTCCGGACTCGACGGCGCGTGGAGAAAAGTGTCTGAGAGTAGGGAGTAGGGCGCAATAGCGCAGCGTGATCCGCCGCTTCTTCGCAAACCCAAGCGGCGCAATATGCTTCGCTGTTGCGCCCTACCAGCTCACGCCGCCCGCGGGCCGGATCGCGTTCGGAGCCTTTGGGCTGTATTACAACTGGAGCCGGCATGATGTCGGACGCCGTGAGCATCGATATTCGGTCACGGTCGAGTGGACCGGAAATCTGGGAAGCGGCACCGCGGGGTACCGTACCTATTCCCGCGACCATGAAATCGGGGCGAAAGACAAGCCAATCATTTGCGGCTCGTCCGACCCCGCGTTCCGCGGCGACCCGTCGCGCTGGAACCCTGAAGAACTGCTCGTGGCAGCGCTGTCGGCCTGCCACAAGCTCTGGTATCTGCATCTTGCGGCCGAAGCGGGCGTCATCGTAACCGCGTATACCGACAACGCAGAAGGCGTGATGGACGAACGGCCGGACGGCTCGGGCCGTTTCACGCGGGTCGCGCTGCGACCGACCGTAACCGCCGGGTCGGATCTTCAGCGCGCCGAAGCGCTTCACCCCATCGCGCATCAAAAATGTTTCATTGCCAGTTCGGTGAACTTTCCCGTCGTGTGCGAACCGAAAATCATGGTCGATCGCAGATAGCGGCGCCGTCACGCCTTCGTCCGCTTCTTCTCCGGCAATTTCGCCACCTTGCGCAAGGCGGCGTTGATGCGGCTCTGCCAGCCGCGGCCGCCGCGGCGGAAGTGCGCGACAACGTCGGGGTCAAGGCGCAGGCTGACCGGCTGCTTCTTCGTTTTCGCCCTCGGCCGGCCGCGCGGGCCGTGCGGCATTGGCTTGCCGCCCCGATGCCAGACGCCGCGGGCAAAATCTTCGGCGGTCAGCTCCGGGATTTCAACATAATCCTCGGGGCGGAGCTTATAGGCGTCAACCGCTTTGAGATCGCTGCCGATAGCGCGCCTTTTCCCTCTCATTAGCCTTCCTCATCGAAATGATGCGTCGATCGTCACCACGCGGAGTCCAGCAGATAATCACCATGCGACCGCAGAGATACCCGACCGTGTTGATCCGCTGCTCTCCGTAATCCCGTCGCAAATCGGGAATGTCGAGCGTCCAGCCGGCAAACACTCTTGCCGTGTCTTCAAAATCCAGCTTACGCTCCCGCAGCGTACGGGCGCGCTTTGCGGGATCGTAGGTGATCGCCATTTGAGTTTCTGTACATACGATAAATCGCGACGGCAAGCAAGACGAGGAGGCAAAACGATGCCCAAGACCATCGAGCACATCCATTGGCCGGACGCGCCCGACCTGTGGATGCCCTATGCGCCGGCGATCAGGGTGAGAGGGGGCACGACGGTTTATCTCGCCGGCGTCACAGCGGCGCCGGTCTATCACCATCATCCGCATCGGCCCGAGGAGTTCGACGCCATGCCGCGCGACATGGCGGGACAGGCGCGCGCGGCGCTGGAAAACTTGAAGCGCGGGCTCGCCGCAGCGGGCGCGCGCTTTGCCGACGTGGTCACCGCCGACCGCTTCGTCACCGATCTATCCGATCAGGACGCGCTCAACCGCGTCTGGGGCGAATATTTTGGCGATACGAAACCGGCGACGACGACCGTGCAGGTGGTGCGGCTCGCCACCGATCCGCGCTGCCTCATCGAGATCAACGCCGTCGCCGTCGTCGATTGAGCGGATTTTTCAACAAGCCGCGCTGTCATCGGCTGATGAGCCAGAACAAAGCGCTGAGCACGATGCTGATAATGATGCCGGTGACGAGAGGAAAATAGAAGGTGACGTTGCCGCGATCGATGAAAATATCGCCGGGAAGCCGGCCGAGCCCGAGCCGCGACAACAGCGGCCAGGCAATGCCGACGATGAGGATGATGAGCCCGAGCCCGATCAGAAAGCGCTGTATGTCCATCACGCCAGAGGTGGGAAGTTTGCTGCCGGCGATCAAGAGCGCGGCGTCGGCAACGACGCGCTTGACGCCGGCGTACGTTCAGTCGCCATATCCGCTGGCGTCGGGCTTTGGCAGAGAACAGAGGGTCGCATGACCGATCTACCCTACCGAACAGCGCTCATTGTCGGGGTCGGGGCCGGACTTTCCGCCGCGCTGGCACGCGCCTTCAGCAAGGCCGGCATGACGGTCGCCGTTGCCGCGCGTCGAGCCGATGGGCTTGCGCCGCTCGCCGAGGAGATCGGCGGCAAGGCTTTCGCCTGCGATGCGACGAGCGGCGCAGCAGTGACCAAGCTCTTTGCCGATGTCGAGACTGCCTTCGGTGCCCCCGACGTCGTCGTCTACAACGCCGGCTATCGCGCGCGCGGGCCGTTGGTCGAACTCGATCCCGCCGAGGTCGAGCGCACGCTTGCGGTGTGTGCCTTCGGCGGCTTTCTCGTGGCGCAGCAGGCGGCCAAGCGAATGCTGGCGCAGGCGCGCGGAGCGATCCTGTTCACTGGAGCCTCCGCGAGCGTGAAGGGCTATGCCCAGTCGGCGCCCTTCGCCATGGGCAAGTTCGCGCTGCGCGGGCTCGTCCAGAGCATGGCGCGCGAGCTTTCCCCGCGCGGCATTCATGTCGCCCACGTCGTGATCGACGGCGGCATCCGCAGCGAGCGGCGGCCCAACCCGTCGGACAAGCCCGACAGCCTGCTCGAACCCGACGCCGTCGCGACGAGTTATCTGCATCTTCTGCGGCAGCAGCGCAGCGCCTGGGCCTGGGAAATCGAACTGCGGCCATGGGTGGAGAGATTTTGAATCATGACGCGGCCCAAGGCCGGCTATAATCGTACGATGCCGGGAATGCTCGTCAGAGCAGCGCTGGTCACGCTTGGAGTCACGCTTGAAGTCACGCTTGGGCTCCTCGTCGCCACGGGAGCGCAGGCGCAGCTCCCATGGCAGATTTGGGGGCATCCGCCGCCGCAGTCGAGGACGCATCATCATTACCGCCGCGAGCGTCGCCAAACCGAACCGCCGCCCCCCGTGCTGGTGCCGGATTCGCGCGACCGCCTGGTGGCGGCCCCTGCCGCCTTCGCCGGCCGGCCCTACTGGCTGGCGCTCGCCCAATGCGGCGGCATCTATTTCAAGCTCGACACCCTCTATGCCGACGCTGCGATCCGCGCCCGCGTAATCAGGCCTGACCCCAGAGCGAATGCCAAGTTCACCACAAAGCTCAACGAAG
>JAKAPE010000119.1 GCA_021811945.1 Pseudomonadota bacterium
TTCCGATCTACCTCCTCTTTTTGTTGCAGGGCTTCGACGCGAAGGACGAGGCCTTCGCGGCCAACCACCTTGACCCGGCTTCCGACAACTGGCGGCGCAGGGGCCCGTGCCCGCCAGATTTCGCCCTTGATCCGCACCCGCCCTTCGCCGCCCTGCCAGGACAGCGTTTCGCCTTCGGCGCCGATCAACGCCTCGCCGCCGCTCACCACCGGCCGCCGGCGCGAGCGCAGCAGCACCGAGAGCACGAAAAGCAGGAACGCCGCGCTGCCGATGGCGGCGCCCGCCACTACTCCGTTGGAAAGCGTAAAACCCGGCGCATGGGATGGAAACATCATCAGTGCGCCGATGATAAAGGCGATAATGCCTCCTATGCCGAGCGCGCCAAAGGCGCCGATATGGGCCTCGGCGATCATGAGCGCGATGCCGAGAAAGACCAGCGCCGCGCCGGCATAATTGACCGGAATGAGCGCCAGCGCATAAAGCGCGAGCAGGAGACTGATGGCGCCGACGAGGCCCGGCAGCACGGCGCCCGGATGAAAGAATTCGAGAATGAGTCCGTAGGTGCCGATCAGCATGAGAATGAAGGCGATGTTGGGATCGGTGAGGAGAGCAAGAAACGTTGTGCGCCAGCCGGGCGGCACCGTCACCACTTGAAGGCCGGAGGTCGCCAGCCGCTGCGGCTTGCCGGCAACGATGACCATACGCCCATCGATCCGGCGCAGAAGATCGGGGACGTTGTCGGCGATGACGTCGATGACGTTAAGCTTGAGCGCTTCGGCGGTCGGCACGCTCGCGGCGGAGCGCACCGCCTTCTCGGCCCAGTCGGCATTGCGGCCGTGGAGCATGGCGAGACTGCGGATATAGGCGACGGCGTCGTTGATGATCTTGCGCGTTTCAGTGTCCGCGGGTTCGCCGTTTTTGCCCTGCCGCTCTTGTTCCGAACCGCCGCCCGGCAGAATCGAGCCGCCGCCCAGTTGGACCGGAGTGGCGGCGCCGATATTAGTGCCCGGCGCCATGGCGGCGATCGCGCTGGCATAGGCGATATAGGTGCCGGCGCTCGCCGCCCGCGCGCCGCTCGGCGCCACATAGGTGGCGACCGCAACCGGCGAAGCGAGCATCGCGCTGACGATCCGGCGCATCGAGGTGCTGAGCCCGCCCGGCGTGTTCATGCGCAGAATGACAAGCCCAACCTCGTCCGGCTTCGCCGCAGCGAGTTCCCGCACGACATAGTTTGCGATGGGCGGGCCGATCGCGCCGTCGATCTCGAGCACAACCGCGCGCCGCTTCGCCGCCTCGCTCGACGGCAAGGCGAGCACCATAACCGCGATCGCCGTCGCCAGCGCGAGGCGGGCGCGTAACCACTTCATGGCCAATAATCCAGGACCGGCGGTCCCTGCCGCCTTTGGCTACCAAAGCCCACATTATATCGGGCTTTCGCGGGAGAGTCGTGGATTGGTATTCGGAAGCCAGGAACCACGGACGCGAAATGCGAGTTCGACGATCTGTTGCAGCGGAGCGGCGCGAGCCGCATAACGTCGCATCGATGCTCCGACCGTACCGGAAACCGTCATGAGCCCCCTGCAGAGACTTGCGGAAGAAGGTCAGGCCGTGTGGCTCGATTTCCTGTCGCGGGACATCATCACCAGCGGCACCCTGGCGCGACTCATCAAGGACGACGGCGTTGCCGGAGTCACGTCGAACCCCGCGATCTTCGACAAGGCGATCGGCGAATCGAGCGCGTATGATAGCGAAATCGCCCGCCTTCTCGGCAGCGGCGACGCCTCCGTCGGCTCCATCTACCAGCGGCTGGTGACGGCCGATATTGCTGCGGCCGCCGATCTGCTTCGACCGCTCTATAACAAGAGCAACGGCCGCCACGGCTTCGTCAGCGTGGAAGTGTCGCCTTATTTCGCCATGGACACGCAGAAGACGCTTGCGGATGCGCGCGCGCTTTGGCGCGCGGTCGGCCGCCCCAATGTTTTCATCAAAATTCCCGCCACGGCACCGGGATTGCCGGCGATCCGAGGGCTTCTCAGCGAAGGCATCAACGTCAACGTCACGCTGCTGTTCTCGCGGAAAGTCTACGAAGAGGTGGTCGATGCCTTTTTCGAGGGGCTGGAAGCGCGCGCCGCGGCGGGACAGTCCCTCACACGCGTGGCGAGCGTGGCGAGCTTCTTCGTCAGCCGCATCGATACCGCCGTCGACAAGCTCGTGGCCAAGGCATGCGAGCAGATCGCGGATGCCGGAGAGCGCGACGCGCTCGCGCATCTTTGCGGCAAGTCGGCGATCGCCAACGCCAAGCTTGCCTATCGGCATTGGCAACGGCGCTTTTCCGGCCCGCGCTGGGAACGGCTCGCCGATTTCGGCGCCGAGCCGCAGCGGCTGTTGTGGGCCTCGACCGGGACAAAGAATCCCGCCTACAGCGACGTGCTTTATGTGGAGGAACTCATCGGCCCGGACACCGTCAACACCATGCCCGCGGCGACGATCGACGCCTTCCGCGATCACGGCAAGGCGCGTCAATCCCTGACCGAAGATGTCGACGGAGCCGCGGAAATCCTCGCCGCGATCGGGCGGGCCGGCATTTCGCTGGAAAAAATCACCGCCGATCTTGCCGCGGACGGCGTCAAGCAATTCTGCGACGCTTTCGACAAGCTCAACGGCGCGATCGCGGCCAAGCGCCGGCGCGCCTTGGGAGGCAGGCAAAACGAACAAAGGATGGCGCTGCCGCAGCCGCTCTCGGACGAGGTCGAAAATGCGAAGGAAGCCTGGCGTTCGCAGGGCAACGCCCGGCGCCTCTGGAGCAAAGATGCAAAGTTGTGGACCGGCGGCGAGGAAGCCGATTGGCTCGGTTGGCTCGACATCATCGACCGCGAGTTTCGCGAGGTCGAAACGCTGCGCCAGTTCGCCCGCGAGGTACAGGCGGAAAATTTCCGCGACATGCTGCTCATGGGCATGGGCGGATCGAGCCTCGGGCCGGAAGTGCTGGCGGCAAGCTTGGGCTCGGCGTCGGGATTTCCCAAGCTTCACGTCCTCGATTCCACCGACCCTGAGCAGATCAGAGATTTCACGCGCCGCATCGATCTCACTCGCACGCTGTTCATCGTCTCGAGCAAATCGGGCACCACGCTCGAGCCGAACGTGCTCATGGAGTATTTTTTTGCCGAAGCGGCAGCCGGCGTCGGCCGCGCACGCGCCGGTCGGCATTTCGTGGCCATCACCGACCCCGGCAGCGAACTGCAAAAGACCGCCGGGGAACGCAATTTTCGCCGCGTTTTCCCGGGTGTTCCGGCGATCGGCGGCCGTTATTCCGTGCTCTCGAATTTCGGCATGGTGCCGCTCGCCGCGAGCGGCCACGACGTGCAGGCCTTCCTCGAAGCAGCGAAAGTCATGGCGCACGCCTGTGGCGCCGACGTGCCGCCGGCGGAAAACCCCGGCGTCATGCTGGGTCTCGCCATCGGCGTTCTTGCTCGGCACGGGCGCGACAAGCTCACCCTCTTCACCTCGCCGTCGATCGCCGGTTTCGGCGCGTGGGCGGAGCAACTGATCGCCGAATCGACCGGCAAGAACGGCACGGGCGTGGTTCCCATCGCTGCCGAACCGCTCGGCGCGCCTTCGCTCTATGACGCTCATCGGCTGTTCGTGTTCCTGCGCGACGCAGCGCATGCCGACGCCGCGCAGGATGAGGCGGTCACGGCGCTCGAGCGCGCCGGGCACCCGGTGGTGCGCATCGACCTTTCCTCGGCGGGATCGTTGGCACAGGAGTTCTTTCGCTTCGAGATCGCGACCGCTGTCGCCGGCGCCGTCCTCGGCATCAACCCGTTTGACCAGCCAGACGTGGAGGCGAGCAAGGTCGCGGCGCGCGAGATGACCGACGCATTCGAGCGGATCGGAGCGCTCCCCGCCGCGAACCCGGTGTTCAAGGGAAACGGCATCGCGCTCTACACGGATGCGCGCAATGCGCAGGCGCTGCGGCAGGCGGGCGCCAATTCCACACTCGATAGCTGGCTGAAGGCGCATTTCGCCCGCCTGCACGACGGCGATTATTTCGCCATTCTCGCCTACCTCGCCGCCACGGAGGCGCGGCTGTCGTTGTTGCAAGAGCTGCGCGGCGCGGTGCGCGACAACAAGGGTGTCGCGACTTGCCTGCAATTCGGGCCGCGCTTCCTGCATTCGACCGGACAGGCCTACAAAGGTGGGCCGAATTCCGGCGTGTTTCTCGGAGTCACTGCTGAGCCGGCCGGCGATTTCTCCATTCCCGGCCGCAAGGCGAGCTTTGGCGTGATCGAGACGGCGCAGGCGCTGGGCGATTTCCGAGTGCTCGCCGAGCGCGGCCGCCGCGTGTTGCACGCGCATATCGCGCAGGACCTCGATGCCGGCCTTGCCATGCTCAGCCAAGCGGCGCAGCGGGCGTTGGCATGAGCAAACGCCTCCGGCTCGATCCCGATCGAACGCCGCCCGCGTGCTACGAGACAAGTTCGCGCAGCCGAGCGTAAAGGTCGGCGGGAGAACGCAGAAGCGATCTTGTCGTTGCGGCCGCGTACGGCGTGGCGCCGATGAGCCGGGCGCTGAAGGGGTGGCGCTGCGCGAGAGCCGTCGCGATCAAGCTCAAGGTCGATGTGCAGGCAAAAACGACGGCGCCCTTGACCACGGCGAACAGGGCGGAGCCGAGCAGCGCGTATTGCAGCCAAACCACGAAGTCGTAGTGCACGAGATACAGGCTGTAGGCATTGGCCGAGAGCGCATCGAGGATGAGCGAGCGCCTGCCGCCGAAGCGCAGGCTGGCGCCGATGAGGAAAAAACAGCCGGCGGCGCAGGCGAGGACGAAGCTGAGGTCCGAGGCGATGTCGATGCCGAGCGACGCCGCACCGTTGAGCGTCAGCGACGTCACGGCCATCCAAAGAAAGAGCAAACCAAGCGCCGCTGCCAGCCACAGCGCCCAGCGTCGCGCCAGTGCGCCGTCCGCGGCAAGGAGGCCGCGATCGACGCCGGCGACGCCGATGCCAACCCCAGCAAAGAAATACACGCCATCAAGGAGCGCGCGGGAGAACTGCACGGCCAATGGACCCGAATTGGACCATGCCCAGGGGTTGAAGGCGTACGCCAGCGGCACATACGCCAGTGTGGAGACCGCGACCAGAACGGCGAAGCAGTACCCGGGACGCTTTCCGGCCGCGACACACCAGCGACCGAGCGCCTTGAGCGCGTTCGGGGCGAGGACGTTGAGGCCCGCGACAATGAAATTGAGCGCCAAAAGCTGCCACAGGAACCAGAGTTGCCCGTTGGGCCAGAACGGAAGCGCGAAATAGTGCCGCGAGTAGGCGGCGAGGCTCGGGTCGCCGCCGGTCGTCAGATAGGCCGGATAAACCGCGATCGGAATGAGGAGAATGACGCCGAAGACGAAGGGGACGCCCAGCCGCAGGACGCGGTCGCGGACGAAGGCGCGACTTTTCTTGCGCGACAGGCTTGACCACACGAACAGGCCGGACAACAGAAACATGAGGGCCATCAAGTAGACGTCCTGCCACGCGCAGAACAGGTCGAAGCCGAGCCAGCGTTGGCTGTCGACGATCGGAAAGGCGCGCCAGTCATAGGGCGGCTCATCAAAGCCGGGACGAATCGCGGGGACGAATTGGAGGTAAGCCAGTACCGAATGGAAGGCGAGGACAATGAGAATGACAATGGCCCGCAGATTATCGAGAGCTACGCTAGAACGCGACATCGCTCGGGGACGCGACATGCCAAAATCCTAATACCGAATTGAAGTGCCAGCCTTCGGCCCAATCATGAAACGCTTCGCCGCCGTTGCAAGCGGGAAGAAGCGTTCATCCACGGGCCCGTTGCCGGCGGAACCATACGGCCGAGCCGCATGTCCTCAAATCACCGCATTGTGCCATCAATGGTTCTGCGCCGGCAACGGCGACGGTTGATTCTGGTTGACGCGAACGAAGGGAGAGGCCTTTGGCATTACAATGGATAAGGCTGATCATGGTCGGGCTTTTCGCCCTCCTCGCCGCCGTCTGTCCGGCGGCCGCGCAGCAGCCGTCGGTGGCCGGCTTGTGGCAGAAGGTCGACGATCAGACCGGCAAACCGGTTATCTGGTTCCTGTTCTTCCAGGACAGCAGCGGCCTTTACGAGGGCGTTGCGGCAAAACTGTTCCCGCGGCCGAGCGACGAACCGAACCCAATCTGTTCCCGCTGTCGCGACGACCGCAGGAACGCGCCGCTGCTCGGATTGCCGATCATCAGGGACATGAAACGAGACGGTTGGCGTTATGAGCGCGGCAATATTCTCGACCCGCGCGACGGCAATATCTACAGCGCGATGATGACTATGAGTCCGGACGGCCAGCAATTGACCGTTCGCGGCTACCTCGCCTTCGAGTTTCTCGGCCGCAACGAAACGTGGCACCGCCTGCCCGACAGCAGCATCAAGCAGCTCGATCCTATCATCCTCGCAAGATATCTGCCGGAGCGGACGCTCACGACATCGGCCACCCGCCGCCGGCAAGGGAGCCTGCGACTGAGCCCTCTGCATTAGCAAGCCTCCCGCTTCGAGAGAGCGGCGGTCAGTCCTCGCCGACGCCGAATTCACAACCCGGCGCCGCGTAGTGATAGCGGGCGACTCCATATGAGTCATGAGTCATGACCGGCCGGCAGCGGGCCAGCCACGGGCGCTCGCGTGCGCTGACGCGCGCCTTTTCCGCGCCGACGGCTTGCGGCACCGTGCGAACATAAGGATCGCCTCCCGGACCCCATCGCGTCACGCAATTGAAGTCCGTCCAGCCGCCAAGGCAGCTCGTCTCGCTGGTGCCGGCAGTCGTGTCGCCAGCATGGGCCGACGTCGCCGCCAGGACCGAGCCCATAACGGAGGCGATCATTGCCGCGCCGACGCAGGCGGCTGACCACGATGCCGAAACGGCTTCGGTGCCGTGATTGGTTAACATCGCTCTCTCCCTGCGAAACACGCGCCAAGCGTCGCTCGAGAGGGAGCAAGGCAAATGCCAGCCGATCTGATCTATTATGGCACAGAATCGCACAATCCTAGCCGAAGGTCCGATTGCACCCTTCAGGTGCAACTGACTTCCTCGTCGGCGTGAAAGGAGGTGAGGGCCGATTGCAGCCGCCGCCACGCGGGCTCGTTTGCCGGCAGGCCGAAACGCAGCCAGCTCGAATTGTCCGCGAACCGGCGCGTCAGAATACCCGACTGCCCGAGATGACGGAACAGCGCATCTGCCGCGGGAGTTTGCACCAGCCGGAACAGGCTTGTGCCGCCGACGATGTCGAGACCGGCGCCGGCGAGAAACCCATCGAGCCGTGCTGCCGCCCGCTTGAGCCGACGGCGCGTGCGCGCCATCCAGGCAACATCCGCGAGCCCTTTGGTTCCTACAGCGAGTGCCGGTCCCGACACCGCCCAAGGACCAAGCGCAGCGGAAATTCGCGACGCCAACGCTGGAGCGGCAAGCGCGAACCCAAGCCTGACTCCCGCGAGCCCGAAGAATTTTCCGAACGATCGCAGCACGACGATATTGCCGCGCGACACCTCGCCGGCAAGGCTTCCGCCAGCGGGCCCGACATCCGCGAACGCTTCGTCGACCACGAGAATGCCGCCGCGCGTGCTCAAATGCTCGGCAAGATCCGTCAGGTCGCCTTTGGCAAAGAGCCGGCCATCGGGATTATTGGGATTGCCGAGGATCACCACCTCGGCATCGCCGCAGGCGGCAATCTCGGGCGCCGCTGTCACGCGGTGACCCGCGAGCGCCGCCGCGCGCGCGTACTCGGCATAGCCTGGCGCCAGCACGCAAGCCCGTGCGCTGCGCACCAAAGCGGCGGCAACCGGCAGCAAAATCTGCGTCCCCGGCGCGGGTACGACGCAAGCGGCGGAGGCGGCCCCGTAGGCTTGCGCAGCCACCTCGGCCAAAGCGCCGGTTGCTGTAGGTTCCGGCAAGCGCGCATAAACGTGCGCAGCAAGACGCGGCAGCGGATAAGCATAGGGATTGATGCCGGTGGACAGGTCGATGAAAGGTTCAGGCGCATGCGGAAACAGACGCCGGGCGGCGCCGAGGTCGCCGCCATGCAGCGGCGCTTTGTCGGCGCGGCCGTAAGGAACCGTCGAGACCATGACCGTCGCGCTCGCACTCATTGCCATGCTGGTGGAACTCGCTATTGGCTACCCGGCGATCTTGCTACGCGCCATCGGCCATCCGGTCACCTGGATCGGATGGCTTATTGGCACCCTCGACCGCGCGCTCAACCCATCGCCCCGGCCTTCCCGGTACGCGGATGAACGAACGAAATCGGTTGAACGAGGCGCGGCGACGGCCCGCGCCGCGGGCATCTTCGCGCTTGTGCTGCTCGTCGCCGTTGTCGGCACGATTGCATTGGCGATCGAGCGCTGGACTTTGCGCTTTCCGCTCGGAATTTTCGCCGCCGGCGTCCTTGCCAGTGCGTTGCTCGCCCAAAGAAGCCTCAGCCGGCATGTCGCCGATGTAGCTGCGGCGCTGGAGAAGGATGGCGTCGATGCCGGGCGCGCAGCAGTCGCGCACATCGTCGGTCGCGATACGGCAGTGCTCGACGCGGCTGGCGTCGCCCGCGCAGCCGTCGAAAGCCTGGCAGAAAACTTTTCCGACGCCGTCGTCGCGCCGGTCCTGTGGATGGTCATCGGCGGACTCCCTGGCGCGGCACTCTACAAGGCGATCAACACCGCTGACAGCATGGTTGGCCACCGCACGCCGCGCTACCAGGCCTTCGGCCGGGCCGCGGCAAAACTGGACGATCTCGTCAATCTGCCGGCGTCGCGGCTTGCCGCTGCGCTGCTCATCGCCGCCGCCGCGATCGGCAAAGAAGCGACGGTCGGCGCCGCCTGGCGCGCCGTGCGCCGCGACGCTCATCGCCACCGCTCGCCCAACGCCGGCTATCCCGAAGCGGCGATGGCCGGCGCGCTCGGCCTCTCGCTCGCGGGCCCGCGCCACTACGCCGGCACCCGCGTCGATGATGCCATCATGGGCGACGGACGCTGGGAAGTCGACGCGGTCGATATCCGTCGCGCCCTCGCACTCTACCGCCGCGCCGACGCAATCCTCATCGCGCTTGTGGCCCTGATGGCTGCCGCGATCGCGCCGTTCCTCATCGCGCCAAAGTAAGCAGGCGATCGAGATCAAGATGCGCGGCAAGGTGATCGGCCAGCGCATCGAGCGTGCGCTCGACCGAGTCTTCATAGGCGGTGTTTGCCGGACCGGCGGCGAAGCGGGCAAGCCACGCGGCGCGCTGACGGTCGTTGGCGAACAAGCCATGGACATAAGTGCCCATCACCAGCCCGTCGGCGGCGACCGCGCCTTCCGGCGAACCGTCGGCGAGGCGGGCAAAAGGCCGCGCGCAATCGGGGCCTGCGGTCACGCCCATATGCATCTCATAGCCGGCAAAGGGCGCGCCGTCGCTGGTCTGCCCGTTGATCGCCTCGAGTCGTTTTTCCGCGGACAGCGTCGTCGAAACATCGAGCAGGCCGAGACCATCGGTCGTCGCCGGCTGTCCTTCGATCCCGGTCGGATCGGCTATGCTGCGGCCGAGCATCTGATAGCCGCCGCAGAGACCCAACACCGTGCCGCCGCGGCGCCTATGCGCGGCGATGTCGACATCGAAGCCCGCGGCGCGCAACGCCTTGAGGTCGGCGATGGTTGCCTTGGAGCCGGGCAGCACCACGAGATCGGCGTCACCGGGAAAAGCCGCCCCCGGCCGCACGCGGACCAGATCGACGGCGGGTTCGGCTTCCAGCGGATCGAGATCGTCGAAATTGGCGATGTGCGGCAGGATCGGCACGGCAATGCGCAAGAGGTCGCCAATATCCTCCCCCGCTTTGCGGGGGAGGACAAGGTGCGGTTGCTCCAGCGCCAGCCCGTCCTCCGCCGGCAGCAGACGCGCATCGGGAAAGTAAGGCACGAGACCGAGCGGCTCCCACCCGGTCTCCTGAGCGATCCGCCGCATGCCGGAAGCAAACAGATCCGCATCGCCGCGGAATTTGTTGACGATGAACCCGCGCACGAGCACCGCGTCGGCGTCCGCCAGCACGGCCTTGGTCCCGACCAGGCTGGCGATGACGCCGCCGCGGTCGATGTCGCCGACGAGCACCACCGGCACATCGGCGGCGCGCGCAAATCCCATATTGGCGATGTCATCGTCCCGCAGATTCACTTCCGCGGCGCTGCCAGCGCCTTCGACCAGCACGAGATCGGCGTCGGCGCGCAGGCGCGCAAAGCTGTCGAGCACGAACGGCAGGAGATCGCGCTTCAGATACTGGTAGGCCGCGGCCTTGGCGCTGCCGTAGATGCGGCCCCGCACGATGATCTGGGCGCCCGTCTCGCTCTGCGGTTTGAGCAGCACGGGGTTCATGTGCACGCTGGGCGCGACGCGCGCGGCGCGGGCCTGCAAGGCCTGCGCGCGGCCGATCTCACCGCCATCCGGTGTGACCGCGGCATTGTTCGACATGTTCTGCGGCTTGAATGGCCGCACGGCGAGGCCGCGCCGGGTAAAGGCACGGGCGAGCCCGGCGACCAGCAAGGATTTGCCCACGTCCGAGCCGGTGCCTTGGAACATCAGCGCGCGGGCCATATTTTTCAGAACTCGATGCCGGGCTGCGCCTTCACGCCGGCGGCAAAGTGATGCTTCACGAGCGTCATCTCGGTGACGAGATCCGCGGCGGCGATAAGCTCCGGCTTGGCGTTGCGCCCGGTGACGACGACGTGCAGGCCGTCCCGCCGCGCATTCAACGCCGCGACGACGGATTTTAGGCCGAGATAGTCGTAGCGCAGCGCGATGTTGAGTTCGTCGAGAATGATCAGGGAAAAACTCGGATCGGCCATGAGCGCGCACGCCTTTGCCCAGGCGCGCTCGGCGGCGGCGATATCGCGGGCGCGGTCCTGCGTCTCCCACGTAAATCCTTCGCCCATCGTGTACCACGCCACCCGATCGCCGAATATTGTGAGCGCGTCGCGTTCGGCGGAATGCCAGGCGCCCTTGATGAATTGCACCACGCCCACGCGCTGACCGCGCCCGAGCATACGCAAAGCGAGGCCGAAGGCCGCGGTCGATTTTCCCTTGCCGGCGCCGGTGTGGACGATGAGAAGACCTTTCTCGATCGTCTTCCCCGCGACTTCGGAATCCTGCACGGCCTTGCGTTTCGCCATCTTGGCGCGATGACGCTCGGCTTCGGCGGATTTATTTGTTGTTCGGTTCATTGGTCTTTCAGCTCACGCTGCGCGTTCCCCCTTGTGGGGAGGGGTTAGGGGTGAGGGTCGCACGGTAACACCGTTTCATTCGACGCTTTCGCGTCATCTCGCTACCCCTCTGCCCGACCCTCCCGCACAAGGGGGGAGGGAGCCGGTTTCACGACAAGGGGCAAGCCGGCGACTATGAGCACGACGCGGTCGGCGCGCGCGGCGAGGCGCTGGTTGAGCAGGCCCTGCTGATCGCGGAAGCGCCGCCCGAGCGGATGATCGGGTACGATGCCGGAGCCTACTTCGTTGGTGACCAGAACCGCCGGTGCCGCGGCTTGCGCAAGCGCTTTTTCCAGTCCGTCGATTTCTCGATCAATAGCCGCCTCCGCATGCATGAGATTTGAGAGCCACAGCGTCAGGCAATCGATCAAAACCGGCATGGTCCTGCATCGGGCGAGCGCGGCGGCGAGATCGCGCGGCGCTTCGATGGTGTGCCAATACGCGCCGCGGCGCGCGCGATGGGCTTTTATGCGCGCGGCCATCTCGTCGTCGCCTGCTTCTGCCGTGGCGACATAGGCCCAAGGCGGCTTCCACGGCGGCGGTAGCGCGGCGATCAAGCCCTCGGCATAGCGGCTCTTGCCCGAGCGCGCGCCGCCGAGGATGAGAGTTAACGGGATGCCGGAACGGGCCATTGGCGGACTATGATTCAGTTTGAATGTGGCAGCCACGCCTTTTCCCTTGCCTTGGAGTAATTTGTCCTTGCCCTTGAAACAATTTCCACCCAATAATCGTTCTTGGTATGTTCGCTATCATTAACCAACCGTTCATCTGGCACAACAGTAAGTAAGACAATGTGTCGCGAATCGCCGCGTGGGGATCGAGACAACTAACAATAGAGAGAGGATGCGATGGCTCTTGAGGTCGGCCAACAGGTCTGGATTCCTTGCAAGGTACAACCGGGGCCATTTTCGGATGAGCCGCTTGTAACCGTTGATAGCATCGATGGGCCGGTAACCGGATTCGTCCAGAGCGAAGAGCTTTCAGCCGATCAAACGAGAGTGCGCGGCGTCGTGCACGGCATCGAAATAGATCACGTGGAAGTATGGATTAAGGGATCGTTTTTTACGACGAACGGGCTGGCCAATGTGTCAACGGACTTGGCAATGGCCGCATAAGGGTAGCCGTAAATGATCCTCGCACAAGCTCAGATTCGCGAGGAAGTTGCAAAGGGTCAGATTAGATTTGATCCTCCGCTTGAGGAACGTCAGTGGCATGAGGCTTCAGTTGATCTGAGGCTCGGGTTCAAGTTCACCAAGCTTATCGCCAAGCCAGGTCTGAAGGTATCCCTGGCATATGGAATGAGTACCATTGCTGATACGGGTCTTTGGAAAGAGAAAATTCTCAAGCGCGAAGACGATTTCGGAAAATCAGAAAGTTATACCGTCGATCCTGGTGAATTCATTCTCGCCCAAACGTACGAGAGAATTTGGGTTCCTCGGCATCTTATCGGGGCTGTTGAAGGTCGAAGCTCGTATGCCCGCGCTGGTCTTTCAATGCATCTGACTGCGCCTTGGCTTCAACCGAGTTGGAATGGCTTGCTCACGCTGGAAATATTCAACAGCGGCCCGTTAACAATCGAGTTGACGCCAGCCGTTGATAAGCCTTGCCAGCTCACGTTTTTTCAGTTGACCAGCGAAGTCCCCAAAGAGATCGCTTATGGCGCACGCCCGTCCGACACCTTTTAGAGTCCCCGATAGGGGATCAGGAAACCCCACGCCTTTAGGCGGCTGGGATCGCGGCGTTTCCGGTATAAAACGGCTGCATGGAAGTATACAAGCGGGGCAGCCACACCGTCTGGGACTGCAA
>JAKAPE010000391.1 GCA_021811945.1 Pseudomonadota bacterium
GAATTCCGGCCGGTTGGTCATGGCGATCGCCACCCGGTCGTCAGGTCGGCAAAGCGCCCGCAAATTGGCGGCGAGGATGCGCTGGCGCGCCGCCCACTGCCGCCAGGTTGTCCACGTTGCGCCGCCGCGCGAGATCGCCGGACGCTCGGGCACCGCGCGTCCCCATTTTTCGATCCAGCCCGCCAGATTCATCGCGCGGCCCGCTGCGCCTCGTCAGGGCGCGGGTTTGGCATCGATCAACACCGCCGCAAGCAGGCAAGGCTTGCCGCTGCGGTTGACCCAGGCGTGATTGGTGCCGCGCTGCACGATGCAGTCGCCGGCATGGAGCTCGACCTCGCCCTCTTCCATCAGCATGTGCATCGACCCTGAGATTACCACCAGATAATCGATCGAGTCGGTCTTGTGCATGGTCGGATGCTTGGCTGAATCTGTGGCGCTCGGCTTATGGGTCGAGCCGAGTTGGCCGAAGGTCGCCCCGGCGTCGATCTTGCCGCCGGCGGTCTCTGGTGGAATTTCAACAACGCGGAAGATCGTGCCTGACGGCGTCGGATCGTGGCGCATTGGCCGCAGCGAACGGTCCTCAGTGCCGTCGTTGCTCGCCGGCATTTCGTCGGTGACCCAGAGCTCGGTGACGCCGGCGCCCAGCCAGCCCTTGAGCGGAGTCGCATTGGGCGCGTGATCGTCGATCATGACGAAGGCCTTACCGGCGGCATTATGACCGGTAACGACGCGGCGAATTTTTTGCAGCATGGCGTTGCTCCGTAGTGTATTCGTTCGGCTCAACGGCGCACAATGCGGTTGCGCAGCACGCCGATCTTCTCCACTTCGAGCTCGACGACGTCGCCGGGCTCGAGGAAACGCCCGGTCTCCAGGCCCGAGCCGTTGCCGACCGTCCCCGAACAAAGAAGTTCGCCTTCGTGCAGCGTCTCAGCACGCGAAACGAACGCAATGCAATCCTCATATTTCCAATGCATCTCGCCAGAATTACCGCGTCCCCGTTCCTCACCATTTACGCGCACGGTCATTTCCAGTGCGTAAGGGGCCGGGATTTCGTCGGCGGTGACGATGCAGGGGCCAATCGCTTTGGAATTGTCGAAGTCCTTGCCCTTGCCCGGTCCAAGCGTAGAGAGCATTTCCAGGCTCTGTTCGTCGCGTGCCGAAAAGTCGTTAAAGATGGTGTAGCCAAAGATATGTTCTGGCGCTTTTTCTTTGGGGATGTCATGGCCGCGGGTACCGATGACGCAGGCGAATTCCAGCTCGTAATCGATCGTCTGCGAGTAAGCTGGCCAAGCCACGTCTTCGTTCGTGCCGCACACGCTGAAGCGGTTGGGCTTGTAAAAGCTCGGTCGCTCGTACCAAATTTTCGGCACCGCATAGATACCCCTCTCCTCCATCTCACGCAGCGCCTTTTCCGGATCTGGAGCGGCCGCCGCCCGTACCCGGCGCAGACGAGCAAAGGCCTGAATCAAATGCTTCTCGAAACAGAGAAAGTCACGGATTTGCTCCGGCACTGGCAACGGCGCCAACAATTTGACCGAGGCGGTGTCGATAGCGCCGCGACCGCTACGGCGGGCGTCCGCGACGATCTCGCGCGCGCGATCGAGAGCAGCCGGACCAGCCTCGATGAGCGACTGCATGGAGGTGAAGGCCGGACCGCCGCCGCCGCGCGCAGCGCTGAAATCGACTATGTGGCGGTCGCCGTTGATCAGGGCGCCAGTGCGCTCAACCCCGGAGGCCCAGAAAGTCACTAGGCGCATCTGTCCTCCCGCGGCGGAATCGCGCTTGCGCCTGATCTTGGTCATTCGTACTATTGATTTTCATTGAATGTTGAAATTGACTTGGAGTCAAGCAGAATCGTTTTCACGCTGGCACGAATCTTAAGTAAGATCGCCCTGTCGATCAATGGAAGCTCCACGACCAATGAAGACGAAGAATGCCGTGGCCCGGAAAGCTGTGCAGGCGGTCAAGCTGCCAAGCCTGCCACAGCGGCCGCTGCGCGGCGCTCGGCGCGAGTCTCGGCGCGGCGACAGCACACGGCTCTCAATCCTCAATGCGGCCGAGCGCTGCTTCGCCCAAAATGGTTTCGACGGCGTTTCGCTGCGCACCATCACCGAGGTCGCCGGAGTTGACTTGGCGCTGGTCAATTATCACTTCGGCAGCAAAGATAACCTGTTGCGCGAAGTGATTGCGCGACGGGCAAAAGTCGTTCACGAGGACCGAGTGCGGGCGCTCGAAATGGCTCGTCACGAGGCAGACGCGTCCTCACCTTCGATCGAAGCGATTGTCACCGCTTTTCTTGAACCGCTGTTGCGCCGTCTGAGCAACGGTGATGCCGGCTGGCACCACTACAGCCGGCTCATTTCGCAACTCGACGTGCTGCCGAAGTTCACCGGCCTGACTGGCGACGTGCTCGATCCTACGGCGTTGCATTTCATCAACGCGCTGCGCCTTGCTTTACCCAAGGCCTCGCCGCAATCGATCTATTGGGGCTACATGTTCCTGATCGGTTCAATGGTGCAAGTCATATCGGCAACCGGCCGTATTGAGCGATTGTCGCGCGGCTTATGTCGCTCGGGCGATATCGAGGGGGCGTTGCACAGATTGATTCCATTTATCAGCGCCGGGCTGCGGGCTTTGGGACGTCAAGCCGAATAAACACTCAAGGAGGAAAACAATGCAGCGCTTTCGACGGGTCGTCACGGCGACCGACGAAAATGGCAACTCCTATTTC
>JAKAPE010000120.1 GCA_021811945.1 Pseudomonadota bacterium
TCAGGCAAATTAGGAAAATCGAACAAGTGCGGAGCGGTTCCAATTTGGAGACCTCTAAGGTGGCTTATTTACTTACAAAGTCAAAGGCTTCCGCGCAATGAGGTCCTCCAACTGCCGGATTTAGGTTAAACAAGGATTAAGCCAACTTGCGCAATTTAGGTCGGATTTTGCGTCGACGGATGGCGCCAGCTCTGCCACTATTGATGACAATCAACTCGACGCCGGCATTGATGTTGTCCGTGACGCAATGCGAGATGGAGGCGAGGCCTCGCAGATCCGGTTTGCAGCCGCGAGAGTCCCTCCCGCTTTCCCGGGTAGTCAGCGCAGTTTCGCCAGGCCGGATATCGACGACATTGAGTCTCCTGCAGCGCAGGCTCGCATCAATCTCTGGCTCCTGAAGGACGCCGCCGATCTTGAAGTCTTCAGCACGCAAGGATGGTCACCACATGGCGGATTTGTTCGATTGACATCGAAGCCTGCGTCAAAACGAATTGCGGCAAGCGACGGTAACGACTCAACAGACATTCAAGCGTTCCCCAGTCGCGCCGGGTGCCACGCTCGACCTGCAGATGGACGGCATTCAGATCGTCAGTGCTCCTTCGAACAGATGCAGATCGACCGGATCGTCGATGCGAATTAATCAACGATTCGTGATGCCGTAACGACGCATCTTCTCCCACAGGTTCTTTCGCGAAATTCCCAGCCTCTCGGCCGCCCGCCCGATGACCCAGTCGCAGCTATGAAGCGCGTTGCAGATTACTTCCCGCTCGGCCTCCTCGACGGCATCACGTAGCGTGGTTGCACTTCGGGTGACGCCAGCGCTTGCATCGTCAAGATCGGCCAGATCATGGAGTTCGATTCGTGAGCCATCGCATAGAGCGGCGGCACGCTCGATCAGGTTCTTGAGTTCACGCACGTTTCCGGGGAACGGGTGGTTCAGGAGATAGGCTTCGGCATCCGGGGAGAGCCCGTTAAGCCGCCGCCCCAAGGCGGCGGCTTCTGCGGCAACGAACTGCTGCGCCAGGAAAATGATGTCCTCGCGCCGTTCACGGAGCGGCGGGATGTCCATGTGGATGACGTTGAGGCGCCAAAACAGATCAGCGCGAAACGCGCCGCGCTCAATCGCCGTCCTCAGATCGACCTGCGTCGCCGCAATGATGCGGACGTTGAGCAGGACGGACTCGCGGCTGCCGATGCGTTCCAGGCTGCGCTCCTGCAGGACGCGCAGCAGCTTCACCTGCACCTCGGGCGACATTTCCGCGATTTCGTCGAGAAAGATGGCGCCGCCCTGTGCCTGCTCGAAGCGGCCGATGCGCCGACGGTCGGCACCAGTGAACGCGCCTTTCTCGTGGCCGAAGAGCTCGCTCTCAACCAGCGTCGACGGGATGGCGGCGCAATTCACCTTGACGAAAGGTCGGCCGGCGCGGCTGCTGCTGTGATGGATGAGGTCGGCGATAACTTCCTTGCCGACGCCCGACTCGCCGGTGAGCAGCACGGAGCTGTCGAGCGGCGCCACACGAGACACCAAGCGCTCGATCCGCCGCATCGCCAGGCTGGCGCCGAGCGCGCCCGCGCCCGCCCGGAAGCGGGCGGTCTGCAGTTCTCCCGGGCCGGCCGACAAATGGCCTTCGTGCGCGCAGAGGGTGCGCCGCACCAGCGTGATGAAGTCGTCCATCCGGAAGGGCTTGGTGAGATAATCGACAGCGCCCGCCTTGACCAGATCGACCGCTTCGGCGATCGACCCGAACGCGGTCATCAGGATCATCGGCAAACCGGGCGAGCGGCGGGAGACCAACTCGAAAAGTTCGTTGCCGGTCCCATCGGGCAACCTGATGTCGCTGATCACGAGGTCAACGTAGCGTTCGTCCAACAGCTGTCGCGCTCGACTGCAGGTTTCCGCGCAGGCGACGTTGACGCCCTCGAAACGCAACCGGTCCTCGAGGGAGAGCCGCATAATCTGGTCATCCTCGACAAGGAGCACGAGAGGCTCGGCGGTTTTGGCGGGGGCAGCCAACGTCATGCTGCAACCTTTCCAGGCAAGAGCTGCGGGATGCGAACGCGGAACAGGCTGCCTCTCCCTGGCTCGCTTTCGACCTCGATCTTGCCGCTCATGTTTTGCACCAAGCGGTACGTGACCCAAAGTCCGAGCCCTGTCCCACCGCTATGCCTCGTAAAAAACGGGTCGAAAAGCCGGCCGAGGTCCTCGGGTGGGATACCGATCCCGCTGTCCTCGACCTCGATGATCATCGTATTGCCTTCGAGCCAGGAACGGAACGCCAGGACTCCCCCCTGCGGCATCGCCTGGACACCATTTTTCAAGAGGTTATGGATGACAGGAAGAAGACGCCGGCACCGGCCGCAGAACGCGAGGTGCAATTCGTCGATGCAGACCGTTTGCTCAAGATTATTGGTCCACCGGAACTCGATCCCGCGTCCCTCCATCTCGGTCGTGATCAGTCTCCGGACATCCTCGAGGCAACCGGCGGAATCCGTCGGCCCCGTCTGGTTGGCGCGAAGCTCGACGAGGAGGTTCTGGACGACCGCGCGGATGCGGTGCAGTCCCTTTTCGATCAGCGGCAGGTAACGCTTGGGCAGCTGCGGATCATCCGGGCGTGCCTTGATGGTGTCGATGCAATTGAGCATGCCCGCGAGCGGGTTGTTGACCTCGTGGGCGACGCCAGCGGCGATGCGGCCGAGCGCCATGAGTTTCTCGCCAAGCGCCATCTCGCGTTCGAGCCGCCGCTTCTCGGTTAGTTCGCCGGAAATGCGGTTGAAGGTCTCAACAAGCTGTCCGATCTCATCGCAGTCGCGGGCGGCGATCCGCGGAACACTGCCGTGGAGATTTGCTTGGCTGAGCTGCTCCATGCCGCTTACGACGTCGCACAACGGGCGGACCATGCGGCGGGAGATCGCCGCGCCGAGCAAACTGCCGACGAGGACAAAGGCCGAGGTCAGGCCGAGCACCATCGCCGCTGCCGACCAGTTACGCGCTCCTAGCTCTTGGGCGGACAAACGCAATACAATCAAGCCGACGGGCGAGCCATTGGCGCGCACCGGCGCGACCGCTTCGACGAAGCCGCTGTCGCCGGCCCACCGCGTCACGGCATTCTCGGTCCGGAGCAGATCGCGGAACCTCTGTTCCTCGGATGGATTAATTGTGACGAAGTGCAATCCGATGGGATTGTTGGCTGGATCGAGAGAGGCGAGCACCCGATCATGCGGGTCGAGGATCATGCCGAAGTTCACCGAACTGTCGCGAGCCGTGGCGGGGTCGAAGGCCGTCACCGTCTTCAGCATCTTATAAAGCGCCCAGTAATCATTCTGCAGGATCGGCCCCGCGGCAGTAGCCGCGACCGCGCGCCCGATCATCGCCGCCTGGCCCTCAAGGGCGGCGCGCTGCTGCTCGCGCTCTTCGACGATGACCGCCGCGCCGATGGTGAAAGCGACCCCGGCGACGATGGCGATGAGCGTCAGCGGCATCTTCACCGAAAGGCTCCAGCTGTTCAACCGCCGCAGCTTCATTGCAAGGAGACCTCCTCGTTAAGCCGCCGCGCGATAGCCCGGACGCTGTCATAGGTCGATGAGGGAAACACGCCGAAGCCGTCCAAAGACAAGTCCACCAGCAGCTTCGCCCCCTCCTTATCCTTTCTCATGCCTATTAAGGCGTTCCGCATGGCCGTTCCGAGTCTGGGAGCAATGCCGCGGCGCATCACGATCGGCGCAAACCCGTAGAGTTCCGAGCGCTCGATTATCCGCGTGCGGTCGGCGAGAGCCGACTTCGTCCGCCGCAAGTGCTCCCAAACGTAGGATTCCACCGCGCCGCCGTCGGCAACGCGATCGGCGACTGCCTCGACTGTTTCGGCGTGGCTGTAAGTGAAGAATGTCAGACGGAAAAACCTGTCGACGCTGTGCCCGCGCTTCGCCACGAGGTCGCGCGGCGCGAGAAAGCCGGTGTTCGATTCGGGATCGGAAAAGGCGAAGACGCGCCCTTTTAGGTCCTCGAGCGTCGCAAATGGGCTGTCGCGATTGACAATGATATAGGTGCGGAAAAGCGGCACGCCTTGAAATATCGGCGTTGCGACGAGTTCGAGCACGTCGGGACTGGCCTGGACGTAAGGGTACTCGCAAATCCAGGCGAAGTCGACGTCGCCTGTCTCGATCAACTGCATGACATCGCGGTAGGAGCGGCGCTGCACGAACTGCACCGGCCGCCCGACACGCCGGCCTAGGTAGTCGGCCCACCTTTCGAAGAACGATAGACTGTCGCGCACGACGACGGCGGTAAGTCCAAATCGCACCGGCCGATCGTCGGCCGCGTTCGCCACGGGCGCTGCGATAATCGCCAGCGACATGAGCAGGAACCGCCGCCGCGTTGTGTGGCCGAACATCGATCGCCTCCCGCTTTTAAATGCTATAATCCAATTGTCTTTGTCCAACGGGCTTTGACCAAAATCAAATCTTCATAGTTCCAGCCGCTGCCGTCGAGCCGTTCAGGCGCGCGGCAAAGCGAATTTTTTCGCCTGCGGCGGGCGAGAGGCCGCGGCGTTGTCACGCCGCCGTCCTCATCCCTTACCCACCGCGCGCCGCGGGCTTCGGTCGCCGACTATAATATCTTTATAGGCTTTGACGTAGGCCTGCGCGACGGTGACCACTTCATAGTATGCTGGGTACTCTCTCGGGCCACCGCGGGCGAGCATGGTCGCTTCGATCTGCTTGAGCGCGCCCGCGATCTCGCTAGCGAGCACCGAATTCCATTTAGCCGACGATCTGCCCGCGACGACCGTGTCGAGATCTATCAGAGCCGCCCTGGAGAGCAGTCCGAACTCGATGCTCAGATGGTCGGGCATGGTCGGATAGGCTCGGCCTGGAACGAATTCCTGCTTCTTCCAAGGAATCCTCAAAGTTTCGGCGAGCATCAGCACTGCGGGAAGGAATTCGGCCCGCGCTTGCGAATCTTCGTGATAACTCGTGCTGTAAAGGCTCAACTGCCGCCCGCCTGTCGGAACGAGGAATAGGCCCTCATATTCCGCCGCGAAGTCCTCCGGGACGACCGGCCAATCGCGCTCCCCAAGGCCTAGTGCCTGGCGCAATTCCCGCAAAACATTGTCAAGCAGTTGCGAGGCCGTAGGCGCCGGCGGGGGTCCGTCGAACAACGACGAGAACAGCTTGAAAACCTCCGAAACCGCTTCGGTAGGGTTCATCTGTGCCACGCGGCAACTCCCAAGAATGCGCCGACGAAAATTCCTTGTCGGCCGGCACTGTCCGACGCCGGCCGATGGCGATTCAGCCGGGCGCCCACTAGGCCCTCTGCAGCGTAGACCTGAGCAGCGTCTCGGCGGGAGCCGGGACCCGCTCCACTTTTACGCGCGTGTCGTAATAGGAAGCGCTGCCGCCGACGGGGCATTCGGCGCAGGTTCCCCAGCCGCTGCTATCGGTCAGGCTGGGATCAAGCCGCATCACCGGATTGAAGCGGCTCTGCCCGTTCAGGTACGCGTCGCCTTGGTAGGTCTTGCCGTCGATGGTCCAGGATCCCGAGTCGTAGTGCCAATGCCCGAAAGAATGCGCGAAGGTCACGACGCCGGGGCGAACTCCGGGCAGGACTCTCGCGGGGCCGATAATTCCCTTAGGATAGGTGGCCGAGCTGATCCTTACCCAATCGCCGTCCTGCAATCCGAGCTTTCTCGCATCCATCGGATTGAACTCAGCGAAGGATTGCGGCATCAGCTCGGCAAGCCAATAGTTCGAGTGAGTGCGAGAGTGGGTGTGGATCGCTTGCTTATAGGTGCTTAGCCAGAACGGATATTTGTCTGCCTTGTCCACTGAAGCGTATGCCGTGCCGTCCATGAAGCGGATTTCGTCGTACTTCGCCGTTCCCGAAAACAGCTCTCCGGTCAAGGCGTTGTGCGTGGTCGCGACGACCGGGTCGTAGATGTGGCACGGCAGTTTCTTGCCGCCGTAACGATGAGTCGCGAGAACCGGCGCCGCTCCCTGCCCCGGCTCGTAGCCCACGTTGTAGTCCTCGAAGCGTCCGCCGCGCGCCAGCACGTATCCGACCTTGGCCCACTGCGCCTCCGTGAGCGCGCGGCCGTAGCGCGGCTTCCAGCGTTCGATTGCCTTCGCCTCGAGCGGACTGCTGGCGTCGGGAACCGGGCCCGTGCCGGCCAGTCGATCGCCCTGACGTTTGAGGTATGAGCGATCGTAGGCGGCGTTCGCGACGGCCTTCAGATAGAAGTCTTCGCGGACGTCGAGGTCCCCGCCTTCGAGGAAGGCGTTCTGGCCGAAGCCGGGCAGACCGAGCTTTTTGGCGACGTCGATCAGGAACTGCTCGAAACACATCGGCTCGCCGGAGGGCGTCTTCGCCGTCAGCGGCTCGATGACCGGCTGGCGCACGTTAAATCTCCCCGTCGGAGAAATCGGCCAGGAGTGCAGCATGCCCCACGCCTCGACATAGGTCGTATCGGGGACGACATAATCGGCGTAAACCGAGGTCTCGGAGATCACGATGTCGTCGGTGATGTACAGCGGGATCTTCTTCAAGTCCTTGAGCAGACGGACGTTCGCCAAGTTTTCGTCGTTTGGCGCTCCGCTCATCCCAGGCGGCGCCGAATAGACAGGGTTGGCCATGTGCTGGAACAGGATCTTCACCGGATAGGGGTACTGGTACCACATGCCAGCGAACAGCTCCTGCCAGATGCCGAAGCCGAAGGGATACCAGGGGCGTGGCGCAGGAAACGGACTCTTGCCTTTCGCCACCGCCTCCTTGTAAAGCGACGTCTCCTCGTAGAAGCTTCCTTCGCGCGAAATGGTCACGCCCTCCGGGACCGTGCGCTGCTTCTCCCCGGGCAACTTCTTCAACTGGTAAGGCGCTCCCTCGTAGCCGCCCATGTGGTCCGGCGTCGGGCCGCCGGTGATGGTTCCGCCGACGTAGTCGACGTTGCCGACCAGGACGTTCAGGGTCAGGATCGCAAGGCCAGTGTAGTAGCCGTTCGAGTGCATCACCGCCCCGCGATAAAAGTCCGTCACCGCTTTGCGGCCGTGTGAAGTGAACTCGCGGGCGAGCCTGGTGATGGTTTCCTCCGGTATGCCGGCGATCTCGGCGTATTGGGGGATCGTCTTGGAGGCAGCTTCCTGCCAAAGAATCTGGAAACCTGTACGGCACGCGACGCCATTCACCGTCGCCGGCTCAGACGAAAGCGGGCCGCTCGGCCAGAGGGTCGCGCGTTTGACGCCTGTTCCGACGGCGACGGCCGCCTTGCCCGTGGCGGCATCGAAGACGACGGGGTCGGCCCCCTTTCCCAGGCCGGCCGCCTCCGCGGTCAAATGCTTGCGATAGAGCGGATGTTTCGGATCCTGGACGACAAGCCAAGTGGCGTTCGAATGATTGGGCTCGCCGGCGGCGGCCGCCGCCGCGTGCGTGGGGTAGGACAGATAGTCAGCGCTGTACCAGTGGTTTTCCATGATGTGGCGGATCATCCCTATGACGAGGGCGCCGTCGCTCCCCGGGATGACCTTCACGTACTCGCTGGCCACCTTTGCCCCATTCGGGGCGGCGACGTCGATGACCACGAGCTTCTGCAGCGGGCCCTCGGCGAAGGCGTGCGCCACTTTCCGCCAGTACGTCTGCGCCGGGAAATTCGCGCCAAAGAGGCTGAGCCCGAACAGCATGACGTATTCGCTGTTCATGAAATCGGGCTTCACCATGTTCATGTGGCCGTCGAAGACGCGGCGGGTCGCTACATGGTGGCTGAGCTCACAGATGCTGACGTGCGGGATGGTGTTAACGGACCCGAATGCCGTGGCGAAGCGCTCGAGGAAGTCGCTCTGGCCGGGCTCGGCGCGGCCCCAATAGACGACCAACTGATTGGTGATGGGACCGAGATCAGGGTGCTTCGGATCGACCGGCGTATTGGGCCCTTCTCCGCCCTTCCACAGATCCTTGAAGCCCTCGACATGACGGCTTTCTTCTCCCGGCACGTCTTTAAAAAGAAGGCCGCCGTTGGTCACCTCCTCGATCAACTGATCCCAGCCGATCATCTTGAATTTGCCGGCGCCGCGCGGTCCGACGCGTTTCAAGGGGAAATAGACGCGGTACGGGTCATAGACGGTCTGCACCCCGGCGTTGCCGCGCGGGCAGAGCGAATGCGCGTGGCGGAAAGTGAGCGCCGTCTCCGGGGGCGTGGCGTAATCGAGGTGCGGCTCGGTCGCGTTGGGATCATAGGGATTGCCATCCAGCTTGAGGAGCACGCCGTTAAACACGCGCGCCGCGTTGCCGCAGTCGCTGCGGCACTGTCGGCAGGTGCTGTAAACGACGTCCACGCCTTTCCATAGCTCGGTGCGCTTGGGATAGGCGTAGACGCCCTCGGTGTGGAACAAGCCTGGAAGCCAAGGCCACGATCCCCACAGCGCGACGACACCGCTCGCCGCAGCGACAGTGCCCACTATGAACTGGCGGCGATCGACGCCATTCGGGTCCGGCGCGTTCATCTCACATCTCCTACAAGATAGCTTGTTCTGTCTGTGGAAGAGAACTTCCCAATTGTCTGGCTCGCTCTTGACCCGTTGTTGGGAGGGTTGGAGGCAACGAGCTTCGGCGCGCCAGCAACGAGCCAGACGAAAAGTCTATTTCTCATCGCCCACCTTTCCGCGGGCCCAGGCGTCCACCCAGGTCGGCTCCCAGGGAAGCAAAAGCAGGAGGACGGAAATCAAGGCCAGGGCGATCGCAAAGATTCCGATGGCGACTTGCAGACTGTCCATGCCGGTCGCCGGGAACTGATACGCGACCAAGCCTTGCGACACCTTGGGCTGCATCTCGCCGCCAATGACCGTATTGAAGCGCATGGCGAAGACGCTGACCAACACGAGCAGCGAACACAACGCGGTCCACATGATGGAGCGTCGCATGCCTGGGACAAAGGTGATCAGCAGGGCGAGAACCAGGAAGCCGAGCTCAACGACCCAATAGGAGAAGACAAGCGGTCCGCCACCGTAAAAGAGCTGCAAGAAACCCCAATTGATCGGATCGGATGTGTATTCCGACACCCCCGTGTTGAGGATGGCGACGACGTCGAAGAAGAGATCGACAAAGATCGCCCACATCAGAAGCTTCATGAGCCCGTCGAGGATACCGCGGTCGATCCTGCGGCCTACCACGATGCCCTCGATGACCTGGTAGGCCAGGATCATGACGGCGATGCCCGAGACGATCGCCGAGATCAGGAAGAGCGGCGGCATCAACGGATTACTCCACAGCGGCCGAGCTTTCAGGGCGCCGAAGACGAAGCCGACGTAACCATGAAAGAGGAAAGCGAGGAAGATGCCGACTGCGGAGAGGACGACCAGGACGGTATGATCGCGGTGGATCGAGGACTCCGATTTATCTCGCGAGCCGAAAGTCAGGAACCTATGCCATGACCTCCGCCAGCCGTGCCCTGATTCCGCCAAACGGATATTGTCCTGCCGGAAGATCAGGTAGAGCTCGACCAGCACCAGGGCGAGGTAGGCGACCCAGATGACGATGAACAATCCGAGCGGCGAGTACGGTATGTGGTCCCGCGTGAACAACTCCAGGAAACGCGTGCGCTGTGTGGCTTCCGATAGGGGACAGAGAGCTGCCACTAGGAGGAAGACCAAGGTGAGCGCCACGCCGAGCTTGGCCAGCGGCTCGAATTGCCTCAGTCCGAAGACCTTGGAGAGGGTGGAGATGATGAAGGAACCCGCGACCAATCCCGAAAAGTAGGGATAGAGGACAAGCGGCATCCCCCAATAGATTTGTTCGAGTCCCGGCAGCGGGTGCATGGTTCTCCTCCCGGACTAAACGACATCGGGTGCGGTTTTGACGACCGCGTTATTGGCATTCGCCGTGTAGGGGAACACCATGTGGCGGGACGCGGGATCGGGATCGTGTTCGATCTCGGCCGCGAGCTTGCCAATGTAATAGACTTGCGGATCGGTCCCGTACTCCACATGGCGGCGGGTATAAGGATTTTCCGCCAGCAGACGGGAAACCT
Organism: Pseudomonadota bacterium; assembly: GCA_021811945.1. Lineage (GTDB taxonomy): Bacteria > Pseudomonadota > Alphaproteobacteria > Rhizobiales > Xanthobacteraceae > BOG-931. The sequence goes on from JAKAPE010000120.1 coordinate 10,008, forward strand.
CGCTGCTGGGATCGTTGAGGTCTCCAAACACGCGCGCGCGGCCGGTACAGGTCGTAACGCAGGCCGGCAGCAATCCGGCGTCGATCCGTTCGACGCAGAACGTGCATTTGTCCGCCGTGCGGGAGATCGGATCGATATAGCGAGCGTTGTAAGGGCAGGCGTTGACGCAGGTCCCGCAGCCAATGCAGAGGGTATGGTCGACGAGCACCAGCCCGTCCGCACGTTTGTAGGTGGCCTTGACGGGGCAAACCATGACGCACGGCGGATCGGCGCAGTGGTTGCAGATTTTCGGCACCGACACCACCTTGACGTCCTGACGGTAGCGCTGGCCGTCGACGACGATGTCCCCTTGGAGATCGGGGACGGTGTCGCCGGTCTGGTAAACATCCACCCACGTACGGTATACGCCGAGCGCGACGTTGTTCTCGACCTTGCAGGCAACGGTGCAGGCTTGACAGCCGACGCATTTGTCCACATCCATCACCATCACCCAGTGATGCTTGAATGGGGAGGCCGAGTCGGCGGCAGGGGCGGCCCGGGCGCCGGTTTCACTCGGCTCCCTGTAAGGTATGCCGGCGAAGCGATCATAAAAAATGGGAAGCCCGTTGGGATTGAGCAGCGTCTCCCAATTATCCCAGCCGTCGTCCGCGCTGGGCTTGTCCCACCCCTCCCATGAGACGTTCTTTGCCGGATCGACGCTTGGAGCGAATTCAGCCTCGCCGCCGTGACCGCCGGCGCCGTCCGCTGCGGAGGGTTCGGCGGCCTTGGCCGCAGCCGTCGCTTTTTCTTCCGCTTCTGCGTCGCGTGAGGCGCCTAAGAAGCCGAGCAGACCGAGCGCCGCGGCCAGCACATCCCGGCGCGAGTCGTTCACTCCGTTTTCGCGAGCTGGCTGATCTGCCGCCATGGGCTTTTCAACAGGGTGCATTGTCATCTGTCCGTCGGTCCTCCCTGCCAAAGCCAACAGGTTGTTGAAAAACATGAGGTTGAGCTGATTGTCATCGAACTCTCTCATCGAAGGGCGCGGCACCGCGTAGAGTGGGGCAATGTGCCCGATGGGCTTTTTTGGGTTGCACGATGCTGTCCAGGTCGCCGCTGCCAAGCCACCGACAAACGGTGATGGCAGCAAAAAGAGTCGTGTGGCGCACCCGTTGTCACCGTCTCGCCTCGCGTCAGCGCAGATGAGCTGCGACCTTCCTTCGATCGGGCTATGCCAGAGTCATGCCAGCCACACGACGTTGGCGCGAAGACCATGGTTAGAGCCGTGCATACTGCCTGAGCGTCGCGTTCTGCGATGGTGATTTGCAAATTTTGTCACCATTCCGTAACATCCGCCGCAAAGCTCGGTAACATCGTTTCAAATCTGTTTTCTCTTAGTTAATTCCATTGGCGCGTGTGCGCTGCTACCACACGGTAACATCTATGGTCGGTCCTGACGGCCAGGGCCCCTTCGGCCGTTACGCAAAGGGTGGCCGCAGTGGTGGTACGTGAGCTTATCTGGATTCTTGGAACAGCAGCTGCGGTTGCGATCTTCTCGCGCATGTCGTTCCCCACCGAGGTCAGGTTTTCCGGCTTCGGTCTCTGCCACAACCTAGTGTTGTGTTTCTAACGCTTGTTTCGCACGAGCGACTTTTTCGAGGATTTCGCCTGCGGATTTGGTCCAGATGAAAGGTTTGGGATCGGCATTGTGATTGTCCAAGTATTTCATCAAGTATTTCATGATGGCGCTTTTGAGTTCGGCGACGCTTTTGAAGACGCCGCGGCGGATGCGATTGCGGGTGATTTCGGCGAAAAAGCGCTCAACCATGTTGAGCCACGACGCCGAGGTCGGCGTGAAGTGCAGGTGGAAGCGGCTATGGGCTTTCAGCCAGCGCTTGACCGAAGCGGTCTTATGGGTGGCATAGTTATCGACGATCAGATGGAGATCGAGGTCGGCCGGGGTCTGCTGATCGATCAGCTTGAGGAACCGCAGGAACTCACGATGCCGATGACGCGGCATGCAGGCGCCGATCACCTTGCCGTCCAGCATGTTGAGGGCCGCGAACAGGGTGGTGGTGCCGTTGCGCTTGTCGTCGTGGGTCATGGTGCCGGCACGCCCGTTCTTCATGGGCAGTCCGGGCTGGGTGCGATCAAGGGCCTGGATTTGGCTCTTTTCGTCGACGCAGAGGACCAGCGCCTTGTCGGGCGGATTGAGATAGAGCCCGACCACGTCCGCCACCTTGGCGGCGAAGTTCTTGTCACGCGAAAGCTTGAAAGTCTCGACCAGATGCGGCTTGAGCCCGTGCGCATGCCAGATGCGCTGGACACTGCTGGCGGAGAGCCCCGACGCCTTTGCCATGCTGCGCAGGCTCCACTGGGTCGCAGTCGGCGGCTTGTCGTGCAGCGTCATGTGCACAACCTGATTTATCTTCTCAGGCGACAACGGCTTAACCCGCGAGGGGCGGGTTGCATCCTTCAAAAGCCCGTCGACCCCTTTGGTCATGTACCGTCGGCGCCAGCGGCGGACGGTGAGCGGGCTCTTGCCTACCGCTGCTGCAATCGCCTCCGCCGTCAGTCCGTCGCCGGCCAGCAACACGATCCGCGCCCTCCAAACCACCTTCTGGGCCGTGTTTCGGTCCCGGACCAGTCGCTTCAACCGTTCATGATCGGCTGTACCGATCGAAATTCGCTCGATTTTCCTCATCGGCGCAGAATCGCAGGTTCGCGCCGATTTGTGAATCGGTTGTCAGCGGCAGAACACTAGGACGGCCCGTTTCATGCGAACTCCTTGAGGTCGGCGCAGAGGGTTGCGTAATCGAATCCGTCAGGGGACTTCTGTTTGACCAGGTCCTCTTTGGAGAGATACGCGACCGCCTCATCGCAATAGGTGCTAAGGAACCGTTGTGTAGCGTATTGCACACGGCCCCAGGACACGAAGACGAGCAGGTCGTCCTGGCGCCCGATCAGCGGCACGTAATGGCCGCCTTCGCTCGGCGAGCCCGCGACGACATCCCA
>JAKAPE010000121.1 GCA_021811945.1 Pseudomonadota bacterium
TCCGATCTTCGCGTTCAGTCTGCCGCGGCAGCAACAAGAGGTCGCAGGCGCGTGTTAGCGCCACACACCAAAGCCGAACGCGCTCCCTTCGCAGTTGCTCGCGCTCGGCATTTTTGACCAGATCGTAATCGGGTCCGGCGTAGTCGAAGAGCTTGAAATGCACGGTGTCGTTCGAGCGCCGGTGGAGGAATTTCATGTCCTCGGTGAGATTGGTCGCCGAATTTATCGGAATCACGATCGGCCATTCGAGGCCTTTCGCAGAGTGTATAGTGATGAGCGACACCGCGTCGACGTCGGCGTCCGGCCGCCCCTCGATCTGCTTTTCGGCTTCCTCCCAGTTTGCGCGAAGGGCCTCGACGAAGGCGCTGAGCCCACGGGCGTCATAGGCGCGCGCCATTTCGAGGAAAAGCTCGACATTGGCGAGGGCGCGCTCGGCGCCGCGGTGGTAGCGGGCGCGGAGGATCGGACGGACATTGAGCTCTTCCAACGCCTCGGCCGTCAGCTGGTACGGCGTCGTAAGCCGCGCCTTGCGGGCGAGGTTTTGCAGGATCTCAAGTGTGCGGCTCAAAACGGGATGGCTAACCGCCCCGGGATCGGTCCAAAGGTAAAGCTGAGAGGGCGAGCCGTCAGGCCTAAGTGGCAACGCCACGACAACGTCCGCGATCTCCTCCTCCGTGAGGCCAACAAGCGGTCCGCGCAAAAGGGCGCCGAAGCCGAGCGTATCACGACTATCTGCGGCGGCGCGGGCCATGGCGATCAGGTCCTGCACCTCCTGGCGACGGAAGAAGTTCTTCCCTGCCTGAGATGCGATCGGAATGCCGCCACACTCGATCTCGCGTTCATAGATCTACAGGTTCGTGCCGGTCGGGGCGAGGAGCGCAATGTCGCCGGCGCGGCAGGGACGCATCGACTTTTCCTGCTTGTCCCATATCTGATGGGCACCGATGAGCCGTTCGAGAAGATCGGCGACAACCTTCGCCTCCTCGCGCCGCACTAGGTCCACGGAAAGCTTGCCGCGGCTGTTTTTGTGGTGGTCGTCGATCTTGATCTCGAAGCATGCGACAGCCGGGCTCTCACTTTGAGGCGAGCGCGCCGGCTCCAACGGCGTGAACCCCGGTTGCCCGTGCTCCTCGGAGAGAGGGAGCCAAAACCGGTCGTTCGCAAAATCGAGGATCGGCTCCAGGGACCGAAAATTCGCGGTAATCTCAATCACCGAGGCCGGGTCGTGTGCAATAAGCGCCCGCTTGGCGTCAAGATAGGTGTCGACGTCTGCTCCGCGAAACCTATAGATCGCCTGTTTGGGATCGCCGACGACGAAAAGGCTTCCGGGACGCAAGGTTCGTTCGGTCCACGGCGCCTCAGGCGAGCCCTCGCCGCAGAGGCGCCACAGAATCTCCGCTTGCAAGGGATCGGTATCCTGGAATTCGTCGACGAGGACTCGCCGATAGCGCCGCACGAGATCTTGGCGTACCGCCTGATTGCGGGCAAGCAAATCACGGGCGTGGTAGAGGAGGTCGTCGAAATCGAGGAGGGCCGCTTGCCGCTTGTGATCGGCGTAGAGTTTTCTCAGCGCGTCGAATTCGCCGACGAACCGGGCGAAAACGGCGCCGCAGACGGCTGATACGAAGGCCCGATACGCTTCGCTGCACCGGTCGTAATGGGCCTGTGCGGCGTTTGAGAGCTGGCCGCCCCGAGACCTGCCGAACCCGGCGTCACTCGATGCCTTCTCCCATTTGCCCTTGTGGCCCCAGTTGCGGAACCGCGCCTCGGAACCATGCCGGCATTCCGGCGGTGCATGTAGCAAGAGCTGCGCGATCCGCCGGCCGGTGATAGGCGCGGACAGAGCTCCATCGAGCAAGCCCTTGAGACGCCGGAGATCGGCAACGATGCCTTCGGTAGCGGCCTCGGAAATCCCGCATTCGTGGTACCAGTCAGCGAAGGCTTGGATGTCCCGCGACAAATTGTTGACCACCGCTGGGTCGATTTCCGCCCGGGGCGCCTTGGCTGTCCGCTTGGTGCGCAAAAAGGCGGCAGTCTCCTGGATCAGTTTGACGGTGGCGTCGGGCTCGCCGAGGAGAAGCTCGGCAAAGAAATCTTCGTCAGTAAGTCTCGGCAGTGGCGGCATCCGGCCCAAGCCCTCGCTCCCGCGGTCGCGGCCGAACCGCGCGGAAAGCCAGGCGTGAAGGAGGTCTTGATAAGCGAGATCTGCCGCAGCGGGGTCGATGATCTGGGCGCCAAGATCGATCGCTGCCTCGACCGGGTAGGGCCTTATGAGTTGCTGGCAAAAGCCGTGAATAGTTGTGCAGGTGATCTCGTCGAGGGTCTCGAACGCTCTGGAGATGCAAGCGGCCTGCTCGCTGGAAAGCCCTTGCGGCAAGGCAACGCGCAGCTCATCGGGGATCTCGCCGCGCGCAAGCGCGCTGACGAATTTTTCCATCCGCTCGAGGAGTTCGGCGGATGCCGGCTCGGTAAAGGTGATCGCTGCGATCTCGCGGGGCCGGGCGCCGGCGGCGAGCAGAAGGGCGATGCGCCCGGCGATCAGCGACGTTTTTCCAGTACCGGCGCCGGCTTCGACCAGAAGCGTCGCAGCGTGGTCAAGGAGAGCGCGGCGCCGAGCGGCCTCATCCGGCAGTGGGGGCTGGGATCGAGTATCGGCCATCACTCGAGCTGCCAGAGCGCCGCCAAATCGACGAGTCGTTCGGCGACAAGTGCGCTCTTCAGGTTGAAATAGCTCTCTTTGGCACCGCCCGGGAGAGCGAAAGCGAGATCGTTAAATTCGTCCTCGGCGCCGGGACCGGGGAGCAGATCGCCGGCGATGACATGCTGCTGCGCTGTCCGAATGAAACCGGCGAGGCGCTCCAAAAGCTCGACCGGATCAGCGAGATTGTAGAGGCCGCCGTCGGCACCCCTCGGGTATAGCAGCCGGGCAGCGACGTCACTGACCCCCGCGAGCAAGCTGCGGACAGCGTAAGCGTAAAGGCAGCGCTGCAGCTCGGCCCCGCCCTTCAGCACGGGCTCCTTTCGCCGACCCGGGGGCTTTCCGGATTTGTAATCGGTCACGCGGACGCTCGTTCCAGCACCGGAGAGATCGAGGCGGTCGATCGAGCCACCAATCGCAACATCGGTGCCGGGGATCACCACGGATCTAGAAAGAAACAACCCGTTTCATCCCCTGCGGGTCGGCAAAGCCGGTGGCGAACTAAGGGGATCTCAAGGAAGGCGCGCCCGAAGTTCTGGAGAGAGCGCTTCCGCTCGCATGTCGCCGCCGAACGGGATCTCGGCCCAGCTCCTCTGATCCGGCAGAGGGTCTTCCAGAAAGGTCAGGGCCGCAAATGCAAGTGCCCGGATCTCTTCGAGCTTTCGGTGCCAGATAAGTGGGGGCGGCACCGGGGCGCTTCGTTCCCACTCCGCAGCGACCGCATAGAGGCTGGTACCCAGCGCCGACGAAATGGCAGTCGGATCGGCTGCCCCGAGACCTCCCGGCCGGCTTGCCTCCAGGTGGTCGACGGTTTTCTGTAGGACCGCATGAAGCAGGCTGCCGAAAGCGAGCCCATCGAGAAGAAGCGGCTCTTCGCTCTCCTGGGGCTGTTCCCAGCCGAAGCCGGCCGCGCGGGCCCCAATCCGCCCACAGCGCGAGCAGGCGCACCACCTCCGTTATCGTCGCGGCTGAGTAATTCCGCCGCGCGAGCCAGTCCTTGAAGTCATCGACGTGCGGTTGCAGCCAGTTGGTTCGGACATCGACGCTCCGGTGATGCCTGCGCTTTCGTTTTGTCATCATGTTTTCCTTCGAGTTGCTTGCTCACGCTGGAAGAGTTTTGCGCGTCGAGCAAATCGAAGGTAGCAGCGGCATTCCATGCCACGCGGCTGCTGGTCCGGACAGAACTTGGCGAGAGGAACGCTGGATTGGCCGCCATCCCTCGGCCAGCCGTAAGTAACCGCTATTCGATCGTGTAGCCGAGCGTGCGGTATCCGGCCCGCCGCGTCGCGGCCATCCGTGCCAAGACCGGTACTGCGGCATCCACATAGTCGACGACGAGAACATCCGCTTTCGCAGCATGCCGCCGGTGAAGCCGGCCCACACATTGGGCCAATGTCCCTTTCCAGGAGATGGGCATCGTCAGGAACAACGTGTCGAGCCGAGCATCGTCGAAGCCTTCGCCGATATAGCGTCCGGTCGCCAGAATGAGGCGCTCTTGCGTGTCGGGAACGCCCAATGCCGCTTCAGCGCGCTTTCGCTCAGCCACCGACAGGCCGCCGCGCAAGACCGCAATATTCCTGACGAACGAGGCAAAGCGCTTCTCCAGATAGAGGAGATGATCCTTCCGTTCGGTCAGAACGATCGGCGATCGTTTCCTCTCAAGGGCTTCCAGAACATCATCGAAGATGAGATCGTTGCGTTCATCATCCTGCGCCAAGGCGGCATAGATTTCCGGCATGGGAGGTCGTTCCATCGACGCCAGGGACGCAGGCAACTCGAACTTCGTCGAACGGTCGCGAACGCGATGACGGATGCCGCGCTCGGGCGCATGGGTCCATGCGTCGACCTTGTGGCGAACCGGGCCGCATTGCATGAAAATGATCGGATGATGCCCATCCTTCCGGGCAACTGTGGCGGACAGCCCGAGAACGAAGCAGGCCTTGCTGCGCCGGGCCACCAGCTCGAAGCTCGCCGCGGATAGGTGATGGCATTCGTCGACGACAAGATGTCCGTACCTGGCAACGAGATCGTCGACTTCGCCGTTCCTGACCAGGCTCTGAATCAGCGCCACGTCAATGACGCCGGTCGGCTTGCGCTTCCCGCCGCCAATCACCCCGATCTGCTTCGACTCGATGCCCAGGAAGGACCGCAGACGTTCCACCCACTGATCGAGAAGCTCACGGCGATGGACCAGAACGAGCGTATTCCGCTGCCGGCTCGCGATCGGCGCTGCGGCGACGACCGTCTTGCCGAATGCTGTCGTCGCCGCGAGGACGCCGTGATCGTGCGCCGCGAGATCCGCGAAGGCCTTTTGTTGGTATGGCAGCAGCTCTCCCCGGAACGACAGGTCTGCCGGCAGCGGCACGCCGCGTTCGCGACGATCTTCCAGGACCACCTCGACCCCACAATTCCGTGCAAGCGCGATCGCCTCGTCGAGACAGCCGCGCGGCAGGGCCAAGTGCCGGGGATGAAGCTCGACGCACGATATGATCCGTGGCTTGCCGAATGTCGGCAGGCGCATGGCTTGCGCCCGATAGAACTCCGGGTTCTGGAACGCAGCCAGACGGATGAACTGCGCGATCGGCGCCGGGGGAAGCTCCGTTCTCTCGACGTATATCTGATCGGCGGTCACGACGTTCACCGTCTTCGGAAGGGGCGCCTTAATCGACACCGCCGTGAAGCGGCGCGATGGCGTCATTCTCCAGGGCTCATCAGCAAATTCGTCGTTCACTGGCATCCGGACGCCGAGGATACGCCCCGACAGCTCCGCCTCGTCGCCAATCGCGACGACGGCGTTCGCCGGGTTTCGCGCTAACGTGGACAAAAAGGCCCACTGGTCGTCGTAAGGCTTCAAGTCGTCGTCGACGAAGACGCTGTTTCTACCTTCGCGTGCCCGTCTCTGCAACGGCAGGGCGATCAGATTTCCGAATCCGCCGAGCGGCATCGTATCCTGGTTGGAAAAGAACCGGTCATAAGAGGAGAAGCCGATCTCGGGACGTTTCTCCATCGTCTCGGTGATCAGCGCCGCCCCCATCTGACGCGCGATCCGCGCCGGAACCGGTTCGTCGAAGAATATCCAGACATGGCCGCCGTTTCCGGACCGTGACCGTTCGAGAGCGGCGGTTATGCCCTTGTTACGACAGGTTTCCAGGAGTGCCCTCGCATCCTCCGCCCAAGTCTCCTTGTCGAAGTCAGCGGCGAGGAACCAGCATGTTTCGTCGAGAAGCAAGGGGTATACGCCGGCGACAAAATCACCGGAGCGCGCATCACTGCCACGCAGGTGCTTCTCGATGATTTCGTCGGAAGGAGGAATGAACGCCTGGTGCGGACATTCCCCGCATTTGACTTTCGGTTTGCCGCAAACGCCCTTTACCCATTCGTTGAAGCAGGCAGGAGAATAGCCCGCGCGACCCGCCTTGCGGTTTTCCCATCGCACCGGAAAGACATCCGGCCGGCCGGCAAACAGGCGACGGAACAGGGCAATCTTCTCGGAAGCCGATGAACCGTTGGTTACTGCCGCACCATCAAACGGTGAAGATCGCCCGACCTCATCAATGGCCGACAGTTGACGCTCAAGCTCTGCGAGCGCCGCTTCAAGACCGGTGCGTTCAGTATCGAGGTCTGTGAGACGCCGCCGAACTCGTACGATTTCCTGTTCGATCGCATCTCTGTCCACGGCAACCACCCGGCACGCTTTCGACCGCGTTCATGCGGAGTCCCTCCGCTTCCATCCCCCTGAACTTGTTGCGAGACCTATACCATACTCGGCGAGGCGATCGAGGCGGTCGTGCCGCTGGAACTGCGGCGCGGTCGGTTCAAGGCGCCGGACGCGCTGATCGCGTCGTTGCTGGCGGACCCAGCGCCATGACGGTGACGGCTGCGCATCGAGCGACACCACGGTCGGCGGGGCTCCCGGCGAAGCCCTGCTTCCGCTCCACCACGACCGAACTCGCATGTGCCGGAACCGCGGCGTGCGCCTGCTCATGGTCAGTTCGGGCCGGTCGGTGGACCTTGGTGATGAGTTGAGGCGATCACGTCGGTGGGCTTGGCTCGCGGGTGGCGGTCCGATCCGTGTCGTTCTCCTGGTGACTGCCCTGGGAAGCCCCCAGACGGCCTCTCTGGATGGCGGGTCTGGCGCCGAACCGGCCTCCGGCCCGCAACGGCTTCGCCGACCTTCTTCCCCGGCGTGTGCCACGCCTTCCTCGCGAGGCAAGAAGCTCGGCTGCCGCCGTCCTCCGCTCACGCTGCGGCCTGACGGTGCAAGCCGGCCGATCCGTCGCCTGAAGACCGCCATCGAGGCCGCGCTGGGCGGCTTCGAAGACAGTCAGGAGAAACGACATGGCACAGATCGGCACCTTCACGCGCGACGAGAACGGCACCTACGCCGGGACGATCAAGACTCTCACCATCAACGTCAAGGTCACCATCAAGCCCGTCTCGAAGGACAACGAGAAGGCGCCCGACTACCGGGTCAACGCCAACAACGGCGTCGAGCTCGGGGCGGGCTGGCGCAAGGCCGCCCGGGACTCGGGAGCCGAATACGTCTCGGTGAAGCTCGATGATCCCTACTTCACCGGCCCGGTCTGCGCGACGCTGGTCCAGGGCGACAACGGCGAGCACAAGCTCATCTGGTCGCGCTGACCGACGCGCACCGCGGCGTCTCGCCCCGCGCGAGGCGCCGCAGTTCGCCATGCCCGGCTTATGCGCAGCGCGGTGCACCATGAATCCGCGGAAAAGCGGCATCCGCCCGGCGCCGCTCCGCATAACCACTCACTCCGCATAATCGGCGTTTTGTGGTGCACCGCAAAACGCCGAGATCGGAGCCGCCTGGTCGAAGCGCTCCAACGAGGGCCGCGACTACCTCTCGGTCAAGCTCGACGATCCGAGCTTCAACGCGCCCATCTACGCCAACCTCTTCGAGGACGGCAAAGGCTACACCCTCATCTGGTCACGCAGCCGCAAGCAAAACAGCGACTGAGCTGAACCGGCGGCAAGGCCCCGCCCGGATCTCCGGACGGGGCCTTCGCTGTGCCTCTTCTTCCGCCGCAGGCTCGCACTGTTGAACAGGCGTAAGACGACTATTATAGTCGTTTTCCTGGTGCGCCGCGGTGCGATGCCGGAGGTGATCATGGATGATCACCGGCCGACAAATCCGCGCAGCGCGAGCCTTGCTGAATTGGACGCAGGAGATGCTCGCCGAGAAAGCCCGTTGTGGCACTGACCGCGCTGAAGCGCCTGGAGTCCGAACGCGGCCTGCCGGTGCACGAGACCACTGGCGATCAGGTGCGCCGAGCCCTGGAGGCGGCCGGCATCCTGTTTATCGAATCCGATCGAGGACGTGGCGTCATGCTGCTCAAGGAAGCCGCCGGCGCCTCACAAAGGCCGTCGCGCGGTCGGTCTCGGACTTGATGGATCGTCCCATGCAAACTCCCCCAGTCGACCCTTCCGTTGCCGATGCGGCCCCGACCGACACCATCCTGACCGGCTATGACGAGCAGCACGTGGTGACGTATCTCCGCCTCCTCGACGCTGCCCGGGAGGGCGCGGACTGGCAGGAAGTCGCGAGGCTCGTCTTGCATATCGATCCCTTGCGCGAGCCGGTCCGCGCGCGGCGCGCGTGGGAGACGCACCTGGCGCGCGCTCGCTGGATGATGGAGAGCGGCTTCAAGCATTTGCTCCGCGGCGGCGCCCCCACTGAATTTTGGTTCCTTGCCGGATCAGCAACGCCCATTGCACCTCCGGCCCGTAGCGATCCCGCCGCCCGCGAGCCAATCTCTCGGCGCATGCCGCCTCGCGGCGGTGGAGTGGGGGGAGTAGTGAAGTCATGTCCGGGGCCGATTGGCGCTCTCCGAGCGCCTACGAGGATCTCCGTTCGCTTGACGCGCCGGGCTTCGCCTGGGAGTTCCTCCGCCGCAACCCCGCATTCCAGCGCGACCGCAAGAGGCTCGAAGAGGCGGCCAAACGGGGGACCCTTAGCGCCGAGGAGGCGGATGCCTTCGCGCGGCGCTGGGGCGTGCGATTTCGCGGCGAGGAAGGGTGACCGCGATGCTTGCCCCGTTTTGTGGAGGGCCTCGGCGCGGCGTCCCCTTGCGTCCTCCTGCCCCTCGACCGGTTATTCGAACAACGTGTCGCCACGGCGCTGCGGCTTTGGCGTGGCTTGACCCTCCGCGCCTCCGGCCGCGATCCGGCGCAATTACCGCCCGCCCGGCGCAATCGCCTGGCGCTCGCGCTGCGCGCCTTTGATGGGCGGCTTGAAAAGGCCAGCTATCGCGAGATCGCCGAGGCTCTTTTCGGCGCCGCCCGCGTCTCGGAGCGCGCTTGGAAAACCCACGACCTCCGCGACCGCACCATTCGCCTCGCGCGCCTCGGCTTTGCCATGATGCGCGGCGACGATCGGCGACTGTTGCTCTACCCGTTCCGGGGCCGCATCTAGAATAAGCGACTATGCCGCGCGCTGGCGCACGCCGGCGCTGTCGGTGCGCTACGCTTAGCCGGGCGCGGCGGCCGCTATTCCGCGATGATCTCGCCGCTGCCGCCGAACTGGGCCGGTACGTCCTTGTATTTCGGCAGACCGTCTTTGATCGGCAGCACCGTCTCGCCGTAATGGACATGCAAGCTTGGGGCGAACGGCAGGTCGGGGATCGTCGCGGCGTACACGTCGAAAAAGCCGCCATGCGGATGATGGGACATGACGTGACCGCCGCACAGCCGGCAGAACTGGCGGTGGCTGCGGTCGCTCTTCGCAAAGCTGGCCAGATGCTCGCTGCCGCCGGTCACTTTGACCTGGTCCTCGCGCCACAATGTCAGCGCGTTGACCGGCCCGGCCGACCAGGAGCGGCAGGAACGGCAGTGGCAGTAGCCCATGACGAATGGGGCGCCGGTGACTTCGATCGTCACGGCCCCGCAAAAGCAGGCGCCCTTGTAGCTCGGCATCCCCCGGTTCCCTTCTGTTAACCGACATTCACCGGATTTCTCGGCGGTTTAGAGGCTAGGGTCGCGCTTTTGAGCGCCCTGGGCAAGGGCGAATCGCGCCCAGAGCCGGCAACAGACGATCGAAGCTGGCGGTTGACGGCACTGAAACGTTGAACCGCGCCGCTTTGCCCAGACCGAGGCACGGCTTTCCTCCCTGTCGCCCGCGGCACCTTCACCTCTCCGCCCTTGCCTGCGCGGGCGAGCTCGCGCGCCGCCATCAGGCCGGCGGCGCCGGCGCCGACGATCAGAAAATGGCTCGGATGTCCTGGGGTCATCGATCATCGGCTTCTCGTCCTGCGTTCGGACACTATGCCAAAAATCGGCAAGGCCGGCCGCATATCGCATTGCCTCCCGCGAGCCGATCGGTGCATGCTGCGCCCGGTGAAGGGGAGATCGGCATGAAGGATCCCGTCGATGTGCTGATCATCGGCGCCGGCGCCTCGGGCGCGGCGGTGGCCTGGAGCCTCGCTGAGACAAAGATGCACATCCTCTGCCTCGAGCAAGGCGGCTGGATGAACCCCGCGACTTATCCCTCGACCGGCCGCGATTGGGAGGCGCGCTTTTACTGCGACTTCTCCCCGAGCCCCAACATCCGCGCCCGGCCCGAGGACTACCCGATCAACGAAGAGGGTTCGCCGATCAAGGTCGTCAATTTCAACGGCGTCGGCGGCGGCACGGTCATGTACGCGGCGCATTTTCCACGCCTCCACCCCTCCGATTTCCGCGTCAAGAGCCTCGACGGCGTCGCCGACGACTGGCCGATCGATTACTGGACGCTCGTCCCGTTCTTCGAGGAGAACGACCGGATGATGGGGGTCTCGGGGCTCGCCGGCGATCCCGCCATCCCGCCCCGCAACCCGCCGATGCCGCCCTTGCCTCTCGGCCGCTCCGGCACGATCCTCGCAAAGGCGATGAACCGGCTCGGCTGGCACTGGTGGCCCTCCGACACCACGGTCGCGACGGTCGATTACGAGGGGCGGGCGCGTTGCATCAATCTCGGCCATTGCACCCCCGGCTGCGCGCAAGGGGCGAAGGCGAGCACCGACATCACCTATTGGCCTGCGGCGTTGCGCGCCGGGGTCGAACTGAAGACGCATTGCCGGGTGCGCGCAATCACGACCGACGAGCACGGCATGGCCGCGGGCGCCCTTTATCACGACGAAGAGGGCAAGGAGCAGTTTCAAGCGGCACATGCGATCGTGATTGCCTGCAACGGCGTCGGGACGCCGCGGCTTCTGTTGAATTCGGCCTCCGGCCGCTTCCCGAACGGGCTTGCCAATTCGAGCGGGCTCGTCGGCCGGAACCTGATGTTCCATCCCTATGCCCAGATCTACGGCTATGTCGACGAGCCGACCGACAGCAACCGCGCGCCACCGACCTGCCTTTGGAGCAAGGAATTCTACGAAACCGACCGTTCGCGCGGCTTTGTGCGCGGCTACACCTACCAGTTCGGGCGAGGCGTCGGGCCGGTCTTCGAGGCCGTCACCAGCGAAGAGAAGGGCCTTCTCCCTTGGGGCGCCGGCCATCACGCCGCCTTCCGCCGCAGGAACGGCCATCGGCTCGCCATGTCCGCGATCTGCGAGGACCTGCCAGAAGAGCACAACCGGGTGACGCTCGATCCCGTCTTGAAAGACTCCCACGGCATCCCGGCGCCGCGAATCGACTACCGGATCAGCGAGAATTCGGCGCGGATGATGGAGCATGGCATTGCCAGCGCGAAGGAGATCCTCGCCGCGGCCGGAGCGAGTGACATCTGCGTCAACAGCCCCATTCTTTACGGCGGCTGGCACCTTCTCGGCACCGCCCGCATGGGGACCGATCCCGAGCGCTCGGTCGTCAACGAATGGGGGCGCGCGCACGACGTCAAAAACCTCTTTATCGTCGATGGCAGCCTCTTCGTCACCTCCGGCGGCGTCAACCCGACCTCGACGATCCAGGCCTTGGCCCTTTACGTCGCCGACCAGATGAAGCGGCGCCTTTCCAATCTCTTCGATTGAGGCGAGCGATGACGACGAACAGCCCCCTCTCCCCGACTGAGCGCGAGGATCTGCGCGTCATCGCCGGCATCATCATCCCCGCGAGCGCGGAATTCGACGTGCCCGGCGCCGACGATCCCGCGATCCAAGCCGAGATCCTGAGAACCCTCGGCCGCGACGCGGGCCTTGTGCACGAGGCGCTCGACGAGCTTGCTCGCCGCGCCGGAGGGCCGCTCGCCGTTCTCGATCCCGCCCGGCGGGAGGCGGCGGCCATGAAATTGCGCGCAAGGGGCGGGGCGGCGGTGGCGACGCTCGCCCGCGTCGTTCTCCAATGCTATTACCGCGACGACCGTGTTGTCCGTTCTCTCGGGTTGGAGCCGCGGCCGCCCTATCCGCAGGGCCATGTGCTGGAGGATGGCGACTGGTCACTTCTCGACCCGGTCCGGGCGCGCCCGCCGATGTGGCGCCTCCCATAGACATCGTCGCAGCCCCGTCCTGGCCGAACTTCCCCGCCTTTACTACGCCGCCGGTTCTTGCCGCGCGGCGCCTCTCATGATCGCTGCGTCCTTCTCGGCGACCATAATCGTTGGCGTATCCGTCTCCGTCGAGGCGACCGCCAGCATCCTCGAGGGGATCCTTAGGCCCTGGAGCCCGCGCACACGCAGGTCGTGGTCGCCGACCGCCATCGCGTACTCCCCACAAATCGACCCATACCGGAGCACTCGGTTAAGCACACGGCACCGCCGGGCTATGCACTGAGGCGGAATTTGACGAACTGGACGGCCGAAGCGCGGCCTTCGGGACTCGCGTTTTCGCGGGTTCTATCGGGCTCGCCACAAATGCGCTTGCCGCCGATCTCGATAAAAGTTGCGTTTTCGACCCCCCGACACGCGACAGCTCGCGCGATCGTTGCGCTGGACCGTCGATTTCGAGCATGACCGTCGCGGAGATCTCATTCTTTTGCGGGATGAGGTGCTGCGCCGAGCGACATCATCGCGGAACGCCGGGCGAGATCGTCCCGGAACACCGGGCGACATCATCTCGGATTGCCCGGGCGACTTCGTCGGAATCCGCTAACATTCCGAGCACGGCGGCGACGCCGGGAATAGCTTTGGCCAGCGCGCGCAGCTCATCGAACAAAGCCTCGCGGCGTGCGCAGTCACCCTCCACGTGAGCGGCGCTGCACATGTTGAGCAGGCTCAGGGCTAGTACCTTGTTGCATAAATTAGCGGATATGTTAGGCTGTTTGCATGAGAGCGGCGGAAGTGACGCTGACGGACGAGCAGCGAGCGAGCTTGCGGTCTTGGTTGGCCGCAGGGAAGACCGAGCGG
>JAKAPE010000122.1 GCA_021811945.1 Pseudomonadota bacterium
CAGCCTTCCAGCCGTATCGGGGAAAACCCGCCGTACGGAATGATAGGGAGGATCGAGGAAACGTCGGCATCATTCGAAGCCCGGTCCGCGCCTCGATCCTACCCGACTGGGAACCGGAGGCGGCTAACCGCCTCCGGTGACCCGGTGGGCGGCGCTGTGAGGTGCGCCCTATCCCGATTGACAGGAAAATTCCTTTCGAAACAACGGCAACCGTTGCGATCGACGGCTTTCTCTGAACGATCTTATAGATACTGACCCTAATCCCCGATATTATCCCCACCGCACGCGGTTCGCGCGTCGGCCCATGCTTTTGCTTGCGGCGCGCAGATGATGCGTTATCATCTCTTTCAGATCACTCGCATCTGGTTCTGCCGGACGCGAGAGGTCGCCAAGATCGGATCGGCCCGTGCTGAGGCCGCTACCCGCCCAGCACAAAAGCAGGTTCGATCCTGGTCCCAGCCGCGGGTAGCAGCGCTGAGAACGTGACGGGTGGGCCGGCGCAAGCCCGCCCGTCATGATTCTTGCCGCCCGTTTCTTTGCTCCTTTTTCCCCTTTCCCAGCTTCGGCTTTTCCGGCTTCGTCTTTTTCAGCGTGCCCTTTTCCAGCCTGCCCATGATGGCTTGTCGAAACCCGTAGACGGTGCGCGTGCCGGCAAACGCCACCAGTCTCACGTCGCGCGTCTGGCCCGGCTCGAAGCGCACGGCCGTACCGGCCGGAATATCGAGGCGCATGCCGCGGGCCTGCCGGCGGTCGAACTTGAGCGCCGGGTTGGTCTCGAAGAAGTGGTAATGCGAGCCGACCTGGATCGGCCGATCGCCGCTGTTCGCCACCGTGAGCACCACGCTTTTGCGGCCCTTGTTGAGTTCGATCTCGCCGTCCTCGATGAAATATTCTCCGGGGATCATGGTCTCTGCCTGTTCGCTATCGTCATTCCGGGATGGCGCGAAGCGCCAGGCCCGGAATGACAGAAGGAAATTCATCGTATCGGCCCGTGCACCGTGACGAGCTTGGTGCCGTCCGGGAAGGTGGCTTCGACCTGAATCTCCGGAATCATCTCGGCGACCCCCTCCATCACCTGGGCGCGCGTAAGCACGTGGGCACCCTCCTCCATCAGCGCGGCGACGCTCCTGCCGTCGCGCGCGCCTTCGACAATGAAATCGGAGATGAGCGCGACGGCTTCGGGATGGTTGAGCTTGACGCCGCGCTCGAGCCGCCGCCGCGCCACCATCGCCGCCATGGCGATCAGGAGCTTGTCCTTTTCGCGTGGAGTAAGATGCATCGCCAGCCCCTCAATTCAACCACAGCCGCGGCAGCGGCATGCCGCTCAATGCGGCAACCACGCCGAAGAGATCGCGCCGCAGCGCCGCGCCGTCGGACGCAACGAGCCGCGCCAGCGCCACTCCGTTCCAGGCGGACACCCCGATCTCGCCGGCGCAAGTTTCCGCGATCCGACGCACCGCCGCAACAGCGGCAGTGTCGCCGGGAATACGAAGCACGCTGGCAATTGCGCTGCCTCCGTTCGCGGTGGCACGCTCCGCCAGGCGCTGCGCGATATCGTCGTCGAGGCGAACGCCCTCGGCGAATGCGAGTGCACCATCGATGCGCACGCGCCAGCGATCGAAGATGCGGCCGTTGACGACAACCTCTCCCATGGCGGCGCGGCCAAGCACGACCGCTTCGGCGAGGATGAGACTCGCGTCGCGTTTGAGCTCGACATCGATCGAGCGCCTGAGCCGCGCGTGATCGAAAACGATCGTCTCCTGCGGCAACCAGGCCAGCGCGGCACCGCTACCGACTTCGAGCTTTATGCCGATTTCGCTGTCGGGCCCGAGCGAACGGTAGATCTTTTCCGCCGCGGCGGTGGTGACGGCGAGTCGCGCACCGGCGCCGACCGCGATGTCGATGGCAAGACGGTCGCCGCCCGTCACGCCGCCGGCGGTATTGACGATAACGGCGTCAAGCACGCCGCGGATTGCGCCGTTGGGAAAGCGCACCCGCAGCGAGCCCGACTCGTGCACGCGGGCAGGGCGGCTGCCGCCGGCGGCGGCCTCGACCGCGAGCGCAATGCGGCCGACCGCGCGATTGCCGGCAAAGATTTTGCTCTGCGCAGAATCGTCCGCGGATGCGTTGGTCAAGTTTCTCCCCGACGCCGATCATCCGGCAAAAGGCTCAGATCGCCATGGCCCGCCGCAGCGCTCCTTCGTCCAGCTTGTCGCGGTCGCAGGAATAGACGATGGCGCCGCGGTCCATGACGGCGAAATGGTCGCCGAGTTTGCGGGCAAAGTCGAGATATTGTTCAACCAGCACGATGGCGATCTTGTCGAGCGAGCGCAGATAGGAGATGGCGCGGCCGATGTCCTTGATGATCGAGGGCTGGATGCCTTCGGTCGGTTCGTCGAGGAGCAGGAGCCGGGGCCTCATCACCAGGGCGCGGCCGATGGCGAGCTGCTGTTGTTGACCGCCCGAGAGATCGCCGCCGCGGCGGCGCAGCATGTCTCTGAGCGCCGGGAAGAGCGAGAACACGTCGTCCGGAATCGTGTGCTCGTCGCGCCTGAGCGGCGCATAGCCGGTGCGCAGGTTTTCCTCGACGGTGAGCAGCGGAAAGATTTCGCGGCCTTGCGGCACATAGGCGATGCCGCGCCGGGCGCGCTCGGGCGGCGTGAGCGCGGTGACGTCTTCGCCCTGCCAGGAGATGGTACCGCGCGTGACCGGCTCTTGGCCGGCAAGCGCGTTGAGAAGGCTGGTCTTGCCCACGCCGTTTCTGCCGAGCACGCAGGTGACCTTGCCCGGCTCGGCCTTGAGCGACACGGCGCGCAGCGCCTGCGCCGCGCCGTAATGGAGATCGATGGCGTTCACATCGAGCATGGCCGCCTATCTTCCCAAATACACTTCGACCACCCGCTTGTTGGTCGAGACCTGATCGATCGTGCCTTCGGCGAGCACGGCGCCTTCGTGGAGACAGGTCACCTTGACGCCGAGCTCGCGCACAAAGGCCATGTCGTGCTCGACCACGACGACGGTATGTTCGCGGTTGATCGCTCTGAGCAGTTCCGCCGTCTGCCGCGTCTCCGTATCAGTCATGCCCGCGACCGGCTCGTCGACCAGAAGCAGCTTTGGGTCCTGCGCCAGCAGCATGCCGATCTCGAGCCACTGCTTCTGCCCGTGGGAAAGACTGGCGGCGAGGCGGTCACGCGCCGCGGCGAGGCAGATGATCTCCAGCAATTCGTCGACCCGGCGCCGTTCCTCCGCGGTTTCCCGCCACACGAGAGCGGCGCGGGCGCGGCGGTCGGCCTTGAGCGCAAGCTCGATATTGTCGGAAACGGTGTGGTTGTCGAAGACCGTCGGCTTCTGGAATTTGCGGCCGATGCCGAGCGCGGCGACCTCGGTCTCGTCAAGCCGCGTCAGATTATGCCGGCCGTCGAACAGTACCTCGCCGGCGTCGGGACGGGTCTTGCCGGTGACCACGTCCATCATCGTCGTCTTGCCGGCGCCGTTCGGGCCGATGATGGCGCGCATTTCGCCCGGCGCGATGGCGAAGGACAGGTTATTGAGCGCCTTGAAGCCGTCAAACGACACCGTGACGCCGTCGAGATAGAGGAGTGCGCTGGTGAGCGGTTCCATCGCTCGGTTCTCATCCCGCCGGCAGCGGCTCGGCGACGCCATCCTCCGCGGCGGCGGACGCGCCATCGCGCTGCAACGCCGTCCAGTGCCGCAGCGTGCTGACGATGCCGCGCGGCAACAGCAAAGTGACGACGACGAACAGGCCGCCGAGCACGAACAGCCAATACGGCGCGAGCATCCCGCCGGTGAAGAAGGTCTTGGCATAATTGACGGCGACGGCGCCCAACGCCGCGCCGACGAGGGTGCCGCGGCCGCCGACGGCGACCCAGATCACCGCCTCGATGGAATTGCCGGGCGCGAACTCGCTCGGATTGATGATGCCGACCTGCGGCACGTAGAGCGCGCCGGCCAGCCCCGCCATGCAGGCGGACAAGGTGAAGACGAACAGCTTATAGGATTCGACCCGATAGCCGAGGAACCGCGCGCGCGCCTCGGCATCGCGGATGGCGACCAGCACCTTGCCAAACTTCGACGCGATGACGACCCGGCAGAGCAGAAAGGCCAGGACGACGGCAAGGCAGGAGATCGAAAACAACGCGTTGCGCGTCGTTTCGGCTTGCACATTGAAACCGAGCAGGTCCTTGAAGTCGGTGAGACCGTTGTTGCCGCCGAAGCCGAAATTATTGCGGAAAAAGCCGAGCATCAGCGCATAGGTCAGGGCCTGGGTGATGATCGACAGATACACCCCGCTGACCCGGCTCCTGAAGGCGAACCAGCCGAACACGAAGGCGAGCGCGCCGGGAACCACAAAGATCATCAGCAATGCATAGGGAAACCACTGAAAGCCGTACCAGTAGACCGGCAGGGCCTTCCAGTTCAGGAACACCATGAAATCGGGCAGGATCGGATTGGCATAGATGCCGCGGGTGCCGATCTGGCGCATGAGATACATGCCCATGGCGTAGCCGCCGAGCGCGAAGAATGCGCCGTGACCAAGTGAGAGAATGCCGCAATAGCCCCAGATGAGGTCAATCGACAGGGCGAGCAGCGCATAGCACGCGTATTTTCCGAACAGCGCCACCAGATAGGTCGGCAGATGCAGCGCCGATGACGCCGGAGTCGCGAGATTAAGCACCGGTACGATGATGGCAAGCGCGGCGACCACGATGACGAAGGTCACCGCGCCGCGGTCGAGCGAGCGAATGAGCAGGTGCCTGGTCATGCCTCCACCGTTCGGCCCTTGAGGGCAAACATGCCGCGTGGTCGCTTCTGGATGAAGAGGATGATTAAGATCAACACGGCGATCTTGCCGAGCACGGCGCCGGCATAAGGTTCCAGGAACTTGTTGGCGATGCCGAGAGTGAGGGCGCCGACCGCGGTGCCCCAGAGATTGCCGACGCCGCCGAACACCACGACCATGAAGCTGTCGATGATGTAGCCCTGGCCGAGATTGGGGCTGACATTGTCGATCTGCGATAATGCCACGCCGGCGATGCCGGCGATGGCCGACCCGAGCCCGAAGGTGAGCGCGTCGACGCGGCCGGTGCGGATGCCCATGGAGGCGGCCATCGGACGGTTCTGCGTCACGGCGCGCATCTCCAAGCCGAAGCGCGTGTAACGCAGGATCGCCAGCAGCGCGAGGAAGACGGCGAACGCGAAGCAGACGATCCACAGACGGTTATAGGTGATGGTGATGCCGCCGAAATCAAACGCGCCGCTCATCCAGGACGGATTGCCGACGTCCTCGTTGGTCGGCCCGAAGATCGTGCGCACCGTTTGTTGCAGAATGAGCGACAGGCCCCAGGTGGCGAGCAGGGTCTCCAGCGGCCGGCCGTAAAGGAAGCGGATAATGGTGCGCTCGATGACGATGCCGACGCCGCCCGCGACCGCGAAGGCAAGCGGCAAGGCGATCGCCAGCGAATAGTCGAACAGGTTCGGGTCGTAGGCGCGGATGGCTTGCTGCACCACGAAGGTGACATAGGCACCGAGCATCACCATCTCGCCATGCGCCATGTTGATGACCCCCATGACGCCGAAGGTGATGGCAAGCCCGATCGCCGCAAGAAGGAGGACCGAGCCGAGCGAGAGCCCGTACCAGGCATTCTGGACCCCGTTCCACAGCGCCAGCGTATGCGCGATCGAAGCACGGGCAGCGGCGACTGCCGCATGCACGGCCGGCGGCAGATCGGGCGGCAGGCCATCCAGCAGCCCGAGCGAATCCTGGTCGCCGCGGTCGCCGATCACGGCCGTCGCCGCGATCTTGTCGGCGGCGCTCGATTTTGCATCGTAGAGAAGAATGGCGGCGCGTGCCTGTTCGAGCGCGCGCTTGGTGCGCGGATCGGTTTCCTCGGCGAGCGCCTTTTCTACATTGGGCAGCACGCTCAAGTCGCGCGACCTGAACACCGCCTGCGCCGCGTCGAAGCGGCGGTTGGAATTGCGCGACATCAGCGTCAGCGCGCCCAGATCGGCGTCGATGACGTTGCGTAGCCGATTGTTGACGATGACGTTATCGATGTCGTCGGGCGGCTTGCCGGTGAACGGCTTGCCGGTGAAGGCGTCGAAAAGCTTGCCGTTCTTGGCCTGAATGTAGACCGTCTTCTTTTCGGCGCTGAACATCAGCCGTCCGTCCTTGAGCGCCGCGAGGACGCGCTCGGCCAGCGGATTGCCGCTCACGGCGACGCCGTTGATGCCGTCGCCGGTGTCACTCAGCGAGCCTTCGGTGAACTTGGCGAGTGCGTCTTCGTAAGGACCGGCATGCGCCACCGTCGCACCGGCAAGGATCAAGCCGAGAGCGAATACGAGCGCCGCGACGCGGCCGTGGACGTCACGCATTGCAGTCCGTTCCCGGCTTCGCTGCTGTTATTTGGAGGCGGCGGACGTCCCGCCGCCCCCTTGGGCACCTCTTCTCGTTGAGGCTCGCCCGTACCAATGCGGTCAGACCGCTGTCACGATGAACCGCTGCACTTTTTGGTGACGGTGCCGTAGTGGCCGCACTTCAGCTTTACCCAGTCCGCGATGTAGTTCTTCGAGCCCGGCAGGTATTTTGACCAGGCGTCGCCCGGTACCAGGCCTTTGGTCTTCCACACCACGTCGAACTGGCCGTCGGGGCGGATTTCGCCTATGTAGACCGGCTTGGTGATGTAGTGGTTGGGCAGCATGGTCGAGATGCCGCCGGTCAGGTTCGGCACCTTGATGCCGGGCAGCGCGGCGATGACCTTGTCGGGGTCGGTCGTGCCGGCCTTCTCGACCGCCTTTACCCACATGTTGAAGCCGATGTAATGCGCTTCCATCGGGTCATTGGTGACGCGTTTGGCGTTGCCGATGAAGTTGTGCCATTCGGCGATGAACTTCCTGTTCGCCGGCGTCTTGATCGACTCGAAATAGTTCCAGGCGGCGAGATGGCCGACCAGCGGCTTGGTGTCGAGGCCGGCAAGCTCTTCCTCGCCGACCGAGAACGCCATCACCGGAATGTCGGTCGCCTTGATGCCCTGATTGCCGAGCTCCTTGTAGAATGGCACGTTGGCGTCGCCGTTGATGGTTGACACCACCGCCGTCTTCTTGCCGGCTGAGCCGAAGGCCTTGATCTTTGAGACTTCGGTCTGCCAATCGGAAAAGCCGAACGGCGTATAATTGACCATGATGTCCGCGTCGGCCACGCCCTTCTGTTTAAGGTAGGCGAGGAGGATCTTGTTGGTGGTGCGCGGATAGACGTAGTCGGTGCCTTCGAGGACCCAGCGCTTCACCGAGCCGCCGTCCTTGCTCATCAGATAATCGACCGCAGGAATGGCCTGTTGATTCGGCGCGGCGCCGGTGTAGAAGACGTTGCGCTCGCTTTCTTCGCCTTCGAATTGCACCGGATAGAACAGGATGTTGTCGAGTTCCTTGAACACCGGCAGCACGGATTTGCGTGACACCGACGTCCAGCAGCCGAAAACGACCGCGACGTGATCTTTGCTGATCAGTTCGCGGGCCTTTTCCGCGAACAGCGGCCAGTTCGAGGCGGGGTCGACAACAACCGGCACGAGCTTCTTGCCCAGCAGGCCCCCCTTTTCGTTCTGTTCCTTGATGAGCATGAGCATCACGTCCTTCAGCGTCGTCTCGCTGATGGCCATGGTGCCGGAAAGCGAATGGAGAATGCCGACCTTGATCGTATCGTCGGCCCGGGCGGGGCGCGCCGCCATGAAGCCAAGCGTGAGCGCAACGGCAAGACCGGCCGCGGTCAACCATCGGCTCCCTCGCAGCCGCTTGGCGGCCGCCTCAATGGATTTTTGCATCGCGATGTCCTCTGTTATTGGAGGCGTGACCGGCTTGGCGCCGTCCCGCCGCAAGGCAAATCGCAAGGAACGTGCCAATCCGGCTGCGATACTAAGTCGTTGGTGACGCGTCCTAATTGAAAGAAACAGCCGAGGCGATAGCATGAGATGCTAATTTTTCATCCGATGGCGTCTGGTGATGTCCAATTTTTAGGCAGAGAGCCGTGACCGGCCACTACCGCCGCCGCGTCGCCGGCGTTTTGGCGCGCCGGCTGGTGGAACGGCTTTGCGCCGCGGACGGCCGGCGCTGATCAGGCCACAGCGGCTTTGACCTGTTCGATGCTCTCGTGTGGGCCAATCTCACTCGGCCGCGCGTAGTCTGTCCGAGCGGGGATCGCCGCGAAGCCGTTCTGCAGTCTGTCAAGCAAGGCCGCTGCAATAGATTTTTCATCGCGGCGATCGCCGGTGAAAAGCGTCAGCGCGGTTCGCGCCAGAATCCCAAGATCGAGCTTGAGCGAGGCATGACGGATGTACCACTCGTCCAGCGCATTCTTCTCTTCTGCCGAAACGGCCTTGCCGCCGCAGATCTGCGCCCAGCCGGTCACCCCAGGTCTGACCGCAAGGCGAAAAGACGAATTTTTCGGCTGATCTGCCGGCAACAACGGTCGCGGCCCGATCAGGGACATGCCACCTGTAACCACATTCCAAAGCTGCGGCCATTCGTCCAAACGTGTCATTCGCAAAAACCTGCCAAGTGAAGACGGTTCGCGCACATCGCGCCTTTTCCTGGTCGCCGGGTCGAACGGGGCCTGCAAGGTGCGAAACTTGTAAAGGTAGAGCGGCGCTCCGTTGCGGCCAACCCGCCGTTGCCAGAAGACGACGGGCATGCCGATGTCGAGGAGGACGAGCACGCAGACGACCACGGCGATCGGGAACGTCAGAACAGCCAGACTGAGAGCGACGGCGACGTCGGTTCCGCGCTTGATTTTCCAGAACCGGCGATCCAGCGGTATTCCCGGATTGGCTTGCGCGACTGTGGAAATCTCACCGGATCGCGCGGCGGGCGCACGTTCCTTGTCGGCGGCTGACCACGTGGATATCAATCGCTCCGGCAGCACCTCGAGGTTGATTCGAAGCGCCTGGCAAACGCGGGATATCTCATCCCAGGCAGCCGCCGAGAGGTCTTGCGGTCGCTCCGCGAGCAATACCGCATCGATGCACACGCCGTGCATCGCGTAGTCCGCGACGATCCTCTCCAGCTCGGTCGGCGCGCCGATGATCGGATAACCGCTGAGCGAGCGGCGTTTCATTTCCGGCCGCTCATCCAATATCGCGACGATCTGATATCCCGCCGGGGCGAGCTCCTCCACCATCTTGGAGAACAGCCACGCCAGCCGCGACGCTTGGATCAACACGACATGCTCAACCTTCTCCGCGGCACCTCCTCGTGCCGCCTCGCGGCGGGTTTCGCGCAGCCGCAGAACCAGCCGCGCGCCCAGCAAGCCGGAGGCCAGCAACATCAAGTGCAGGATCGGGATCGATCTGGGCGCGGCGTCAAGGCGGGTGAGCAGGAACGCGGCGGCGGCGGAAAGTGCCGCGATCAGCACGCAGGCCTTCAAGAGTTCCAGTGCATCCCTTATCGAGTAGAAGCGCGAGATCGGCGAACTGGTCTGAAACCACTGAAAAACGAGCAGCGAGGCCAGCAGGGCGACGGCACAATAGGTGGCGACGCCGACAGGCTGAAACGTCATGCCGCCGCGCAGGAAATAGGCGATGAGCGGGCTAGCGCCGCCCCACGCGGCATCGCAAAATGCGACCCGCGCCAAGGATCGCGCATGAGAAACCGGCCGCTTCAGGCGGAAGTTCAGACTAGCCACGCCAGTGAACCACGATTGAAACCCGTGTCCCGTCCCCATTTTCGGAACATCGGAAGGCAATACCGTTGTCTACCTTAGGTAGATAAAGTCATGTTATACAACCTGACTTCTGGATTGTAAAATGAAAATAGGGCGCCCGTATCAAATGATCTCGCGCCGCAAAAGCGCGCTGATGACGCGTTCGGCGCATGCTTCTGCGCTATCGGTTCCGCTGTTCAGGTGGATTTCAGGCCGCTCGGGCGGCTCGTAGGCTTGGCCGATGCCGGTGAAGTTCTTGATACTACCGGCGAGCGCGCGCCGGTAAAGGCCCTTGGGATCGCGCGCCATGCACTGCTCGATCGGCGCATCGACGAAAATCTCGATGAACTCGCCGTCGTCGACCGATTCGCGAATCATCCGCCGCTCGGCGCAGAACGGCGAAATAAACGAGCACAGCACGATGAGGCCGGCATCCGTCATCAGCTTGGCGACCGCCCCGACACGGCGAATGTTTTCGACCCGGTCCACCTCGGTGAAGCCGAGGTCCCTGCTCAATCCGTGGCGCACATTGTCGCCGTCGAGCAGCGCAGTGTGGGCGCCGCGGCGGCTGAGCCGCACCTCGACCAGATTGGCGATCGTGGATTTGCCGGCGCCGGACAGTCCGGTGAACCAGAGGATCGCCGGCCGCTGCTGCTTGAGCTGCGCCCGTGCCGCTTTGGTAACGATAAGCTCCTGATGGTGGATGTTGCCCGCCCGGCGCAGGCCGAACGAGATCATGCCGGCCGCGGAGGTGGAATTTGAGGAGCGATCGATCAAAATAAACGCGCCGGTCGCGCGATTTTCGGCGTACGGATCGAAGGCGACGGGCGCCGCGGTGGCCACGTTGCAGACGCCGATTTCGTTGGTCCCCAGCGTCTTCGCGGCATGGGAAGCGAGCGTGCCGACGTCGATCCGATGCTTGAGTTCGGTAATCGTGGCTGGCACCGTTCGCGTGCCGATCTTCATCAGATACGAGCGGCCGGGCAGCAGCGGCTCCCCGGCCATCCAGATGATCTTGGCGGCAAATTGGTCCGCCACCTGCGGCCGATCCTTGGGCGCGGCAAGAACATCGCCGCGCGAAATGTCACCCTCGTCGGCGAGCGTCAGCGTCACCGCGTCGCCCGCTTGTGCGACATCAAGGTTGCCGTCGGCGGTGACGATGTTCACGACCCGAGTCAAGCGACCCGAGCCGGCGACAACGATTTCGTCGCCGGCGCGCAGCTCTCCGCTGGCGATCGTGCCGGAGAAGCCCCGAAAGTCGAGGTGTGCCCGATTGACCCATTGCACCGCCATGCGGAAGGGCCGTTGGCGGACCTCCTCTTCCACATCGACCTGTTCCAGGTGGGCAAGCAGGGGAAAGCCCCGGTACCAGCCCGTGCGCGAACTCTTCGAGGACACATTGTCGCCGTAGCGGGCGGAAATCGGGATCGCGGTCGCGCTGCGAAAATCGAGCTTGGCGGCGAAATCGCCGAAGGCAGCGACGATGTCGTCGAACACCGTCTGCTCGAAGTCGACGAGATCGATCTTGTTCACGGCCAGCACGACGTGGCGGATGCCGAGCAGCGCGACGACGAACGCGTGCCGGAATGTCTGTGGAAGCAGCCCCTTGCGGGCATCGACCAAAATGATAGCGAGATCCGCGTTGGAGGCTGCGGTCACCATGTTGCGCGTATATTGCTCATGCCCCGGCGCGTCGGCGACGATGAAGGAACGCGCCGCTGTGCTAAAATAGCGATAGGCAACATCGATGGTGACGCCCTGTTCGCGCTCGGCTTCGAGCCCGTCGAGCAGCAGGGCATAATCGACGTTGTCGCCGGCTGAGCCGTATTTGCGCGAGTCGCGCGCCAGCGCTGCGAACTGGTCGGCGCGGATCAGGCGGCTGTCGTAAAGCAGCCGGCCGATCAGGGTGGATTTGCCGTCGTCCACCGAGCCGCAGGTGAGGAGACGCAGGGCCGGCTTTCGCGGCGGCACCATTTCGACCGGCCGCGACCCTTCAAGGTCGCCGATCTTAAACTCCTGCGACATCAGAAGTAGCCCTCGCGCTTCTTGCGCTCCATCGACGCTGTTTCATCGTGATCGATGAGGCGGCCAGCGCGCTCCGAGCTGTTGGCAGCGTGCATTTCGCCGATGACGTCATCCACGCACGAGGCGCTCGAGCGAATGGCGCCGGTGAGCGGATAACATCCCAAGGTGCGGAAGCGTACGCTCTCCCAGCGGGGCCGCTCGCCGGGCAGGAGCGGCAAGCGGTCATCGTCCACCATGATCAGGGCGTCGCCGCGATCGACAATCGGCCGCACTTTGGCGAAGTACAGAGGTACCACCGGAATATCCTCAGCTCTGATGTATTCCCAAACGTCGATCTCGGTCCAGTTTGAAAGTGGAAAGACTCGCATCGATTCGCCCGGGTTGAGCCTGGTGTTGAACAGGTTCCACAATTCGGGGCGCTGGTTCCGCGGTTCCCAGGCGTGCGCGGCGGTGCGGTGCGAGAAGATGCGTTCCTTGGCGCGGCTTTTCTCTTCGTCCCGGCGCGCGCCGCCCAAGGCGGCGTCGAACCCCCATTTGTTCAGCGCCTGTCGCAGCGCCTCGGTTTTCATAATCCGCGTGTGGGTGAGCGACCCCGATGCGACAGGGGAAATGCCGCGCGCCACGCCTTCGGCATTGATATGAACGAGAAGCTCCAGCCCGAGCCGCGCGGCCGTTTGATCGCGGAACTCGATCATTTCCTTGAACTTCCACGTGGTATCGATGTGCAGGAGCTTGAACGGCGGCTTTGCCGGATGGAACGCCTTGTGCGCGATGTGGAGCATCACGCTCGAGTCCTTGCCGATCGAATAGAGCATGACCGGATTGCGAAATTCCGCGGCTGCCTCCCGCGTGATGAAGATCGCTTCCGCTTCGAGACGGCGCAAATATTTCACGCTATTCCCCAGCATAAAATCTCCGGAATCGGTTCGACCGGGCGGGAAGCACTTACCGGCAGCCGATGTGCCCGCCGCCTGCGGCTGCACCCAATTCGTCGTCCTCGTTCATTATCTCGACACCAGTCCGGCACAAAGAGCCTCGTACCCAGGAATGTTATGTACGTGACAGTCTACTGACTCTTGCCGCGCGCGGGGAGAGGTGTGACGGCTCGTCGCTAAAGACGAGCAATCGACATGCGGGCGCTCGCCTTGCGTCTGCCAGGGCTATCGCATGTGGGAATCGAAAGGCGAACAAAACCGAATCATCTTTGGAACAAATCGCCGAAGA
>JAKAPE010000123.1 GCA_021811945.1 Pseudomonadota bacterium
TTCCGATCTGGTCATGATCGCGACGTCGTTTCTGTCACCGCGCGAAATCCGACAAGTCTCGCTCATCGTTTTCATCGTCAGCCTGGTCCTCGTGGCCGCCACGCCCTATTTCGGCGCCGAGATCAAGGGCGCCCGGCGCTGGCTGGTCATCCTCGGCGTCAACATTCAGCCGTCGGAATTCCTCAAGCCCGCCTTCGTGGTACTCGTGGCCTGGCTGTTCAGCGAGTCCGGCCGCCGTCCCGAGATGCCGGCCAATACCATGGCGCTGGTGCTGCTTGTCGTCGTGGTGGCACTTCTGGTGCTGCAGCCCGATTTCGGCCAGACGATGTTAATCGCATTGGTCTGGGGAGCGCTGTTCTATATGGCGAGCGTGCGCTTCATCTGGGTGCTCGGCCTCGGCGCCACGGCCGGTGCCGGCCTGCTCGCCGCCTTCAATACCGTTCCGCATGTGGCACAGCGCGTCAACCGCTTTCTCGATCCTGCTTCCGGCGACAGTTTCAACATCGACATCGCGACCGAATCCTTCATCCGCGGCGGCTGGTTCGGCCGCGGCCCGGGCGAAGGCACGATCAAGCGCATTCTGCCCGAGGGCCATACAGACTTCGTGTTCGCGGTGGCGGCGGAGGAGTTCGGCGTCGTGCTTTGCCTCATTCTCGTGGCTTTGTTCGCGTTCATCGTGATCCGTGCGCTCGTAAGGGCGATGCGCAATGCCGATCCGTTCATCCGCTTTGCCACCGCCGGGCTGGCGATGCTCTTCGGGCTGCAGTCGACGATCAACATGGCGGTGAACCTGCATCTGATGCCGGCAAAGGGAATGACCCTGCCATTCATCTCCTATGGCGGCTCTTCGCTGATCTCGCTTGCCTACGGCATGGGCATGCTGCTCGCGCTCACCCGCGAGCGTCCCGGCGCGCAGCTTGCCGGCGAAATCGTCTACGCCGCGAGCCGGGCGTAGACGATGGCGGCACAGCAGGTGCTTGTGCTCGTTGCGGCCGGCGGCACCGGGGGGCATCTGTTTCCGGCCGAGGCGCTTGCAGCGGCGCTTGAGCGGCGCGCCATCGCGGTTCACCTCGCCACCGACCGGCGTGCAACGCGTTACCGCAGCATGTTTGCCGAGGAGACCGTCCATTTCATCACCAGCGCGACGCTGCGCGGGCGCAATCCGATCGCTTTGATGAGAACCGCGGGAGCCCTCGGCCTCGGTTTCGCCGAGGCCTGGGTACTGATCGGCCGGCTCAAGCCTGCGGCGGTCATCGGCTTCGGCGGCTATCCAACCATCCCGCCGGTACTGGCCGCAGCCTGGCGCGGCGTTCCAAGCCTCATACACGACGCCAACGCTGTCATCGGTCGCGCCAACCGGCTGTTGGCGCCACACGTTGCGGCAATTGCCACCACGTTCCCCGGCATCTTCCGCGGCAACCCCAACTTGGCAGCCAAGACGACGTTGACCGGCAATCCGGTGCGTCCGACGGTCGTTGCCGCAGCGGCAACGCCTTATCCGGCGTTGGATGCTCCGTTGCGACTGCTCGTTTTCGGCGGCAGTCAGGGCGCGCAGGTCATGGCCGATGTCGTGCCTGATGCGATCAGGCTTACCGACCGCCGCCTGCGCGCGCGGCTTGCCGTCGTTCAGCAGGCGCGCGAGGAGGACCTCGGACGTGTGCGCAAGGCTTATGCGGGTCTTTCCGTTCCCGCGGAAATCGCGCCGTTTTTCGCCGACCTCCCCGCACGCATGGCGGCGAGCCACCTCATCGTGGCCCGTTCCGGCGCCTCGACCGTGGCCGAACTCGCGGCTATCGGCCGGCCGGCGATCCTCGTGCCCCTACCGCATGCGCTCGATCAGGACCAGTTCGCCAACGCCGGCATCCTCGCAAGTGTCGGCGGCGCCGTCCGGTTGGCGCAGGACCAATTTACCCCGCAACAGCTTGCCGCCGAAATTGCCGCGTTGGCGGCGACGCCGCAACGGCTGGCGCAAATGGCAGCGGCGGCGAAGTCCTTGGGCCGGCTCGATGCCGCCGACCGGCTTGCCGATCTCGTACTCAAAGTGGCGCGAACAGCCGCGAACGAGTAGATAGCGCTCCGGTTGCCCCTTGAGGCAGAGTTGGGAGTCGCGCGCGTGGACTTTGCGCGACGCCTCGAGACACCTGCCCCTCCGCACCGGGGCAGAAGAAGATAATCTGGAGACCCCATGAAACTGCCGCGCGATATCGGTCCGGTGCATTTCGTCGGCGTCGGCGGCATTGGCATGAGTGGCATTGCCGAAGTGTTGGTCAATCTCCGCTACGTCGTGCAGGGTTCGGACCAGGCCGAGAGCGCCAATGTCAGGCGATTGCGCGACAAGGGCGTGAAGATCGCGATTGGACACGCGGCCGATAATCTCGGCGATGCGCGCGTCGTCGTCATCTCCTCGGCGATCAGGCGCGATAATCCGGAGCTCGTCGCCGCGCGCGCGCTCAGGCTGCCGGTGGTGCGCCGCGCCGAGATGCTGGCGGAATTGATGCGCTTCAAGAGCTGCGTCGCCATCGCCGGTACTCACGGCAAGACCACGACCACGTCGATCGTCGCCGCCCTGCTCGATGCCGGCGGTTTCGATCCAACCGTGATCAACGGCGGCATTATCAACGCCTACGGCACCAATGCGCGGCTCGGCGCCGGCGACTGGATGGTTGTCGAGGCCGACGAGTCTGACGGCACGTTCCTCAAGCTGCCGGCCGATATCGCCATCGTCACCAATATCGACCCCGAGCACCTCGATCATTTCAAGACTTTCGAGGCGGTGCATGACGCCTTCCGCGCTTTCGTCGAGAACGTCCCTTTCTACGGCTTCGCCGTGATGTGCACCGATCACCCGGTGGTGCAAAGCCTCGTTGGTCGCATCGAGGACCGCCGCATCATCACTTATGGCGAGAACCCCCAAGCGGACGTGCGCTTAGTCGATGTGCGGCACGCCAACGGCAGCTCGACCTTCGCCATCAGCTTCCGCAACCACGCCGGTGCGGCGGTGCATGAGATCGCAGGACTGGCGCTGCCGATGCCCGGCCGCCATAACGCGCTCAATGCCACCGCGGCGGTCGCCGTTGCCCGCGAACTCGGCATCAGCGACGATCGTGTGCGCATGGCGCTGAAAAGCTTTGGCGGCGTGCGGCGCCGCTTCACCCGCACCGGCGAATGGAACGGCGTCACCATCATCGATGACTACGGCCACCACCCGGTCGAGATTGCGGCCGTGCTCAAAGCGGCCCGCGAATCGGCCGAAGGCAAGGTCATCGCTGTGATGCAGCCGCACCGCTTTTCGCGATTGGCCTCCTTGTTTGAGCAGTTCTGCGCGGCCTTCAACGATGCCGACGCGGTCATTGTCGCCGAGGTCTACGCCGCCGGCGAGGCGCCGCTCGAAGGCGTTGACCGTGACGCGCTGGTGCAGGGTCTGCGCACGCGCGGCCACCGCCAAGTTATCGCGCTCGACAGTCCGGAAACGCTCGCCTCTCTCATCGCCGGCATGGCGCGGCCGGGCGACGTGGTGGTTTGCCTGGGAGCGGGCTCGATCACACAATGGGCCTATGCCCTGCCGGGCCAGTTGAAAGCGGCCGCGAGCGGACAGGATCCCACATGACACAAACATGCCTCGCGGTTCGACACGTGGCCTTCGAGGATCTCGGCCTGCTCCGCCCGCTTCTGACGGGGCGCGGCTACGAGGTGGGCTATCACGATGCAGGCATCGAGCGCTTCGACGCCCAAACGCTCCTTGCGCCGGATCTTGTGGTCGTGCTGGGCGGCCCCATCGGCGTCTATGAAACCGAAGCCTATCCTTTCATCGCCGATGAAGTCGCTGCGATCGCCGCGCGCCTCGAAGCAAACAAGCCGATCCTCGGCATCTGCCTCGGCGCGCAGATCATGGCGGCGGCGCTGGGCGGCGCCGTGGCGCCGGGGGCGGTTAAGGAGATCGGCTGGGCGCCGTTGACGCTGACGGAGGCGGGCGCGCTCTCGGTCCTCGCCCCGCTCCGCACCTCGCCCGTATTGCACTGGCACGGCGACAATTGCGCTCTGCCGGCACGGTGCGAGCGACTCGCCTTTACCGCGCATTGCCCGGTGCAGGCGTTCGCGCGCACGCCGGTGCAACTTGCATTGCAATTTCATCTCGAGACCGAGCCGGCGAGGTTCGAAAGCTGGCTCGTTGGCCATACCGCAGAACTCAGCAAAGCGGGCATCGATCCGCGCGAATTACGCGCACAAGCGCACGCGTTCGGCCCGACGGCGCGCGAACTCGGGCGCAAGGTCCTGGCCGCCTGGCTTGATATCGTGGTTGGCAAAGCGGCATGAGCTTTCCCGACATCGTCCCCGATTTGCGCTCTAAAATGCCGTCATTGCGCGGGCGGCTCCGCGCGAATCAGCCGCTCGCGGACTTGACCTGGTTTCGCGTCGGCGGGCCGGCTCAGGCTTTTTTTATGCCCGAGGACGAGGGAGATCTGTCGTATTTTCTGACAAATCTCCCTGCCGAGATCGCGGTGACCGTCATCGGACTTGGCTCCAATCTCATTGTCCGCGACGGCGGCGTGCCGGGCATAGTGGTGCGGTTGGGCCGCGGTTTCGGTGAAATCGCCATAGAGGGCCTCGATGTACGCGCCGGCGCCGGGGTGCCCGATGTCAGGGTCGCGCGTGCGGCGCAGGAGGCCGGCATTGCCGGACTCGCGTTCCTGCGCGGCATCCCCGGCTCGATCGGCGGCGCGCTGCGCATGAACGGCGGCGCCTATAGCCGCGAGACCAAAGACGGGCTCGTCGCCGCGCGGGCGGTAGACCGGGCCGGCCGAATCCACCTGCTCGGCAATGCGGACATGGGTTTCAGCTATCGGCATAGCGGCGCGCCCGACGACTACATCTTCACACAAGCGACGTTCGGCGGCGAACGCGGCGACCCGGCAACCATCGCGGCGGAGATGGAAAAGATCACAGAGTCGCGCGAGGCGACGCAGCCGATCAAGAGCCGCACCGGCGGCTCGACGTTCAAAAATCCGCCGGTCGGAAAAAAGGCCTGGCAGCTTATCGATGCCGCCGGCTGCCGCGGCCTCAAGAAAGGCGGTGCTCAGGTATCGGAGATGCATTGCAATTTTCTGATCAATCACGGCGATGCTACCGCCGCCGACATCGAGACCTTGGGCGAGACGGTGCGCCGGCGAGTCAAGGAAAGTTCCGGCATCCACTTGGAATGGGAAATCAAACGGATCGGCATTCCGAAATAGTTCCATCTTCGCCGGGCCTGGCGTCAGCCTGGCGTCGCTCGACCCTCGACCTTTGGCCAATTGTCGATTCTATTGGCGGTGAAAGCGAATCAGCTGCGCGGCTGACGCATTGGGCGGGCACCCGGTTGAAACAATGACCAAACATGTCGCCGTTCTCATGGGAGGCTGGTCGGCGGAGCGCGAAGTCTCGCTGCGCTCCGGGAAAGCCTGTGCCGAGGCGCTAAGCCGTCTCGGTTATCGCGTGACGCCGCTCGACGTTGGCCGCAACGTCGCTGAGATGCTGCGCGCGGCGAGGCCCGATGTCGCACTTAACGTGCTGCACGGCCGCCCCGGCGAGGACGGCACGCTGCAAGGCATTCTGGAAATTCTCGGCATCCCCTACAGCCATTCCGGAGTGCTCGCCTCCGCGCTCGCCATGCGGAAGGACTTTGCCAAGACGCTCTTTCGCTCCGCCGGCGTACCGGTCGCGGAAGACATGGTCGCCTCGCGCTTCGAGGCGGCGGAGCGGCATCTCATGCCGCCCCCCTATGTCATCAAGCCGCTTGCCGAAGGATCGAGCGTCGGCGTCTTTATCGTCACGCAAGAACATGCCAACCCGCCGCAGGAACTGTTTCGCAGCGACTGGGCTTTCGGCGAAAAAGTGCTGGTTGAACGCTACATCCCGGGCAAGGAACTCACTTGCGCGGTCCTCGGCGATCGGCCCCTCGATGTAATCGAGATCGTGCCGGCGACTCGATTCTACGATTACGAGGCCAAGTACGCCGCGGGCGGCTCCACGCACACGTTGCCGGCGCAAATTTTACCAGATGTTTACCAGGAGGTCCGCAGACTCGCTTTGGCTGCCCACAACGCGCTTGGCTGCCGCGGCGTGAGCCGCACGGATTTTCGCTATGACAGTCGGGGAACGGAAAAGCTGGTCTGTCTCGAAGTCAACACGCAGCCGGGCATGACGGAGACCTCGCTCGTGCCTGAGCTTGCCGGCTACGCGGGCATCACCTTCGATGAGCTGGTGCGATGGATGGTGGAGGACGCCTCGACCAACCGCTGATGCGGTCGAGGTCTTTAGCGAACGAGGCCCGGGCCGGCGCTCAGAATGACGCGCCGCAGCCGCTGCACGTCACAGCCGCGCCTCGCCGCTGTCGCAGGGATCGGCCGGCCGCGTTCATTGCCACGCTCGCGGCGTATGGCCGGCCGGTCGTGTGCCGGGCGGTGCGGATTGCGCGGATGCCGCCGCCCGGGCTGGGTATCGCCGCCTCGATCGTCCTTCTTGCCGCGACGTTCGGCTATGGCGCAGCCGCGGGCGGCCACGCCGGCGCCTTGGCCGGATGGTTCAAAGAGAGCCGCGACGCAGCCGCCGACGCGTTGGGTTTCCAGATCACGGCCATTTCCGTCACCGGCGCCAAGGAAGTCAGCCGCGAAGAAATTCTCGCTACCGCCGGTGTCACCGGGCGCGCATCGCTGCTGTTCTTCAATGCTGCCGCCGCGCGCCGGCGACTCCTGGCCAACCCATGGATCGCCGATGCGGCCGTGTTGAAACTCTATCCCGACCGCTTGCAGATCACGATCACCGAACGGGGGGCTTTCGCACTATGGCAGATGCACGGCCACGTCAGCGTCATCGCTGCCGACGGCACCATCCTCGAGTCCTTCGTCGAGGAGC
The DNA here is from genome assembly GCA_021811945.1 of Pseudomonadota bacterium. Lineage (GTDB taxonomy): Bacteria > Pseudomonadota > Alphaproteobacteria > Rhizobiales > Xanthobacteraceae > BOG-931. Next base: position 6,892 of record JAKAPE010000123.1, read on the forward strand.
GCTTTGTCGCGCTGCCGCTCGTGGTCGGACGCGGCGCGCAGCGACGGGCCGAAGACCTCCTCACCATCATCGATCACTACCCCGAAATTCGCTCCGCGCTGCGCGCTTCGATCCTGGTGGCCCGACGGCGCTGGAACCTGCAGCTCAAGAACGGCATCGATGTGCTGTTGCCGGAAACAAACGTCGCCCGGGCGCTGGACCTGCTGATTGCGCTTGACCGCGAGAAGAAGCTGCTCTCGCGCGACATCCTCGCCGTCGATCTGCGGCTTCGCGACCGCGTAACCGTGCGCCTTTCCGACGCGGCGGCGCAGGCGCGCGCGCCGGCGCTCAAAGCCGAAGAAAAGAAAAAGGGCGGCGAAGCATGAGCGCCCTTCACTACGGCCTCACTCCAAAGATGAAGCCCGTCTCGCCGCGGCGCAGCGCCCTCGTGGCAGCGCTCGATATCGGCTCCAGCAAGGTCGCGTGCCTGATCGCGCGGTTGCGGCCGCATCCGCCGCAGCAGGTCCTCACCCGCCGGAGTCATGCTGTCGAGGTGATCGGCTTCGGCCATACGCTCGCCCGCGGTACCAAGGCCGGCGCTGTGGTTAATCTTGCCGAGGCCGAGGAAGCCATACGCCGGGCCGTTGACGGCGCCGAGCGCATGGCATCCGTGGAGATCGAGTCGGTCGTGCTCGCGATCGCAGCCGGCCGCTCGACCAGCGAATTGTTCGCCGCCGAGATCAACATCGCTGGCTCGGCGGTGTCCGCCGGCGATATCGCGCGCGTCCTTGCCGTCGGCAGGCGGCATTCGTTGCACGAGGGTCGTGTCGTGCTGCATTCGCTTCCGGTCGGTTATTCGATCGATGGCGGCGCCGGTATCCGCGATCCACGCGGCATGCTTGGATCGCGCTTCGGGGTCGACATGCATGTGGCGACTACCGACATCGCGGTAGCGCGAAACCTCATGCTGGCCGTCGAGCGTTGCCACCTTGCCGTCGAAGCGATGGTCGCTGCCCCTTATGCTGCGGGCCTCGCGGTGATCGCCGACGACGAAGCCGATCTCGGTGCGGCGGTCGTCGACATGGGCGCCGGCACCACGACGATGGCAGTATTTCTCCGCGGCGGCTTCGTTCATTGCGAAGGTTTCGCGCTCGGCGGACACCACGTGACCATGGACATCGCCCGTGGGCTCAACGCAAGCATCGCCAACGCCGAGCGAATCAAAACGCTTTATGGCAGTGTGCTGACGGGTGGCTCGGATGAGCGCGACATGATCACGGTACCGCCGACCGGCGCAGAGGAGCGCGAGCCGGCGCAGTTCATTTCTCGGGCGACGCTCGTATCGATCATCAAGCCGCGCGTCGAGGAGATTTTGGAAATGGTGCGCGACCGACTCGCTACCTGCGCCTTCGCTGACGAGCCACGCAGACGCGTGATCCTGACCGGCGGAGCGAGCCAGCTCAACGGCTTGCCGGAACTCGCCACCCGCAGTCTCGGGCGGCCGGTGCGCATCGGACGACCGCTCGGCATCGCCGGGCTTGCCGATGCGGCGAAGGGCCCGGCCTTCGCCGCGGCCGCAGGACTGCTGGTGTATCCGCAAGCGGCGTATCTCGAACACTTCGAAACGCGCGGCAGGAGCCAGCTCAGTGGTACGGGGTACTTCGCCCGCGTCGGCCAATGGTTTCGTGAGAGCTTTTGATGGCCCCCAGACGCGAAGCTTCCAAATCACGGCGGCCGGTGGCGGACCGGCCGGGGCGGGGTGTCGACGACGCCTGCGCACGAGAAAAGAGGCAAAAATGACTATCAATCTGAAAATTCCGGACATCCGTGAGCTCAAGCCGCGCATAACTGTCTTCGGAGTCGGCGGCGCCGGTGGCAACGCCGTCAACAACATGATCAACGCCGGCCTCCAAGGCGTGGATTTTGTCGTTGCCAACACCGACGCGCAGGCGCTCACCACGTCGAAGGCCGAGCGCATCATTCAGATGGGCGTGCAGGTGACCGAGGGTCTCGGCGCCGGTTCGCAGCCTGAAGTCGGCCGCGCCGCGGCGGAAGAGGTGATCGACGAAATCCGCGACCACCTCTCGGGCGCCCACATGGTGTTTGTGACCGCGGGCATGGGCGGCGGCACGGGCACCGGCGCCGCCCCGGTCATCGCCAAGGCGGCACGCGAGACTGGCATCCTCACCGTCGGCGTGGTGACCAAACCGTTCCATTTCGAAGGCCAGCGCCGCATGCGCATTGCCGAAGCCGGCATAAGCGAACTGCAGAAGTGCGTCGACACTCTGCTGATTATTCCCAATCAAAACCTGTTCCGGGTGGCGAACGAGAAGACGACATTTGCCGACGCTTTCGCCATGGCTGATCAGGTGCTCTATTCCGGCGTCGCCTGCATCACAGACCTGATGGTCAAGGAAGGCCTGATCAACCTCGATTTCGCCGACGTGCGCACCGTCATGCGCGAAATGGGCAAGGCGATGATGGGAACCGGGGAAGCCGAGGGCGACAAGCGGGCGCTGACGGCCGCGGAGGCAGCGATTGCCAACCCGCTCATCGATGACGCATCGATGAAGGGCGCGAAAGGACTGCTCATCTCCATCACCGGAGGCCGCGATCTGACACTTTACGAGGTCGACGAGGCGGCCACCCGCATCCGCGAGGAGGTCGACCAGGACGCCAACATCATCGTCGGCGCCACCTTCGATGAAGGCCTCGACGGCATTATCCGAGTTTCCGTCGTGGCCACCGGCATTGACCAGGCTCTTACGCAATTGCCGTCGGTGTCGTCGGCCGAAACGCGCATCGCCGAAGTCGCACAACGGCTGCGCGCCGACAATCAGCGCATAGCGGAGCATATGGAACGCACCGAGCGGATCGATCCGGTACGGCCCACGGTCGCAGGCCCGGTTTCGGCGCCCGCTTCCGTCAACGACTCAATCGAATCGGCCAAAGCGGCGGTTGCGGCGGCCATCCTGCCGCCAAACCTGGGAGACGAGGTCGCCATACGGCCGCTTGTGCCGAAGCCCTCCCTCTTCATCGATCCGGCCGCGACGGGGCCGGAGCCGCATGAGCCGGCGGCGTTTATTCCGCCACAGCCGGAGCGGCTGCCACCGCGCGTTCCGCGCATGCCGAGGCTCGACGAGCTGCCGGTGCCAGCTCAGAACGAGATCCGCGCTCGCCGTGGCGAGGTTCCGTCAGAGGCGTATCCCGAGAAGCGGCGCACGTCACTGTTGCAGCGGCTGGCTGCAGTCGGGCTCGGCCGCCGCGAGCAGGATGAAGACGCAACCGAGCCAAGCCGGCGGATTGCCCCGCCCCCGATTGCCGAACGGCTGCCCGGTCGTCCAATGCCGCGGCCGGAGTCGCGGCCCGACCCGGTCTCCGAATATGCCAAGCGGCCTTCACAGGGATTGGACCAGCACGGCCGACAAACCCCTGTGCATAACCGCAGCGAAGATGACCAGCTTGACATTCCGGCTTTTCTGCGCCGACAGGCGAACTAGCCGGTGGCCGCGCAAGCACTGGAAGAAGCGACGGTGCGGATAGCCGGCGGCCGCAGCGATACATCTATAATGTTTATGATGTTGATTAGGCTGACGAAGTTTCCTCTTCCCGGCGGAAGCGCGCGGCGGGAACTTGTCGCTGCATAGCCGTGCATCCCCACGGTCCGCTTCTTCTTTCGGCGGCTTGCCGACAAGAATAAGGCTGGAAAAGGGTAACATTCGGTAAGAAACCGTGAATTGGCCTGAAACCGCGGCGCCGATATGGTTTGAGTGTCTGAGGGGAGCTTGTTCGGGGAAAGGTTTCGGGCCGGCGTCTTGGGGTTTGATGCTATCAAGCGAGCACGGCCCTGCTCACGATCCAGCGCTTCACTCGAAGTGGGGTTGTACGTTGGGGTTGGCCGACTGCGGCAGCGGTTGGGCCATGAGGCGTGGGATAGCGGCATGACCAGGGGAATACAGGCCAGCGGGCAAAGAACCCTGTGTAAGCAGGTCACTGTTTCGGGCATCGGCGTTCATTCGGGTTCACCTGTTACGCTGACACTCCATCCGGCCGAAGCGGACACCGGCATCGTGTTCTTGCGCTGCGGCGTGAACGGCGGGAGCGACCGCGAACTCGATGCCAGCTTCCGGTCGGTGACGGCTACCGAGTTTGCCACTGTCCTCGGCGACGAGGACGGGCCGGCAATTTCCACAACCGAGCACGTGCTCGCGGCACTCTACGGCGTCGGCATAGATAACGCCGTGATCGAGGTCGATGGCCCGGAAGTTCCTATCATGGATGGCAGCGCCGCGCCGTTTGTGGCGGCGATCGATCAGGCTGGCGTGACCACGGTCGGCGGGCGGCGACGCTATATCCAGGTGCTCAAGCCGGTGCGGGTGCGAAAGAATGGCAGCTACGGGGAGCTGCGGCCCCGTCTGCATGGCCTGCGCGTCGAAACCGAAATCGAATTTGATCACCCGTTGATCGGACGCCAGACACTGACGATAGACCTTGAGCCAAACAAGTTCCGCCGCGAGTTGGCGCGAGCGCGAACTTTTGGCTTCATGCGCGACGTGGCGAAGTTGTGGAGCGCTGGCTATGCGCGCGGCGCCTGTTGCGACAATACCGTGGTTGTTGCCGAGGACCGCATTCTCAACGCCGAGGGCGTCCGCTTCCCCGACGAGTTCGTTCGCCACAAGGCGGTTGACGCGATCGGAGACCTCGCGCTCGCCGGCGCGCCGATCCTCGGTGTCTACCGCTCGGTGCGCGGTGGTCACAAGCTCAACCATGCCGTCGTTTGCGCATTGATGGCCGATCCGAGCGCCTGGACCTATGTCGAGATGCCGGAAGATATCCACCACGCGCGTAGCTACGCCGATCTTGCTGTCGGGTCATTGGCGCCGGCCTAGGTCGCACGATTGATCCAACTGAGTTTCCCGCCATAATCCGGGCCGATTGTCGGCCTAATTGTTGGGCGCTGGCGGAGGCTCGCGGCGCCCACGAGGTGCCGGCAGGGATTCGGCACAGCGGGCGGGACGGAACTCCATCGCGTTCATGATGTTGCGGCAACGAGGATCGCGGCCGTCCGGCAACAGGCTGCGTGCGCTGGCAGGCGTTATCGCGGTGGCCGTGGTTGCCGCGCCGCTCTTGAGCGCGCTCGGGGGCTGCAGCCTGTTCAACAAGCAGGAGGACTACGTCCCCGACGCTCCGGCCGACAAGCTGTACAACGAGGGTCTCTTTCTCCTCAACAACAAGAAGGATTACAGCGGCGCCGCGAAGAAATTCGACCAGGTGGAGCGCGAGAACCCTTATTCTGACTGGGCGCGCAAAGCGCTTCTAATGTCGGCGTACTCCAATTACAAGGCGCAGAAATACGCCGACTGCATCAACTCGGCCAAACGCTACGTTATGCTTCATCCCGGCATTCCCGATGCCGCCTACGCCCAATATCTGATCGGCGCCTCCTATTTCGACCAAATTCCCGACGTGGCCCGCGACCAGACGGACGCAAGAAAAGCGATCACTGCGCTGGAAGATGTGGTGCGGAAGTATCCGGATACCCAATACGCGGTCAATGCCAAGAAGAAGATCAGTATCGCGCACGACCAGCTCGCCGGCAAGGAGATGGAAATCGGCCGCTTCTACCTGAAACGACACGACTTCACCGGCGCGATCAACCGCTTCAAGGTCGTGGTGACCCAGTACCAGGCCACGCGTGAGGTCGAGGAGGCGCTTGAGCGGCTGACCGAAGCCTATCTGGCGCTCGGCATCGTCAATGAGGCGCAGACCGCGGCCGCCGTGCTCGGCCACAATTTTCCGGCCAGTCCTTGGTACAAGGACGCTTACCGGCTGATGAAATCGGCCGGTCTCAAGCCGAACGAGAACAAGAATTCGTGGATCAGCCGCGCATTCAGGGGGCTTGGGTAAGCAGACGACGGAAGACGGAGGACAGACGACAGAACGAGGAATCAATAATATTATCCTAAATCCGTGAGTTGCGGCCCTAAAAGTGCTCGCAAACCTCTTGGAATTTCAGGCAAATTAGGAAAATCGAACAAGTGCGGAGCGGTTCCAATTTGGAGACCTCTAAGGTGGCTTATTTA
>JAKAPE010000124.1 GCA_021811945.1 Pseudomonadota bacterium
GATCTCCTCGCGTTTACCGTTCGAAGCCATGAAGCGCTCGACGGGCGGCGCAGACCCTCGCGGCAGCTCGTACAGCATCGTTTCGACGAGATCGGGATCGCGCTCGACGACAAGATGCAGGCGCTCGCCTTCGTAGCCGAGCGCGCCAAAGATCGTCGACATCAGAGCGATCTGGCCCTGAACGCCGGCAAGTTCTCCCGCCTCGTCCGGCGGTGCCAACACGACCGCGTGTTCGGCGCCCATCGCCAGGGTCGCGGCCAGCGCCTCGTGGCCGAGTTGCAACACGGAATAGCAGGACACGGGAAGCACATTGACGGGCAGACCGCGGCCGCGGCGAGCCATCGCCGAGATCAGCGGAGTGCCGTGCTTCTCGTCGTGGAACAGGACGACCGAACGGGCGCCGCCGGCGCCGCGATACGTCGTGAGCAGCGCCGCCAGGCGCCTCAGCAAATCTTCACGCTGCGGATAGACGTAACTCACCGCGCCGGTCGGGCACGTGGCGCTGCACGCGCCGCAACCGTCGCAAATTGCGGCATCGACGGCCACTTGGTCGCCGGCGGAAGCGATGGCGCCGACCGGGCAGTTGTCGAGACAATTGGTGCACCCGGGTTTTCCGCTGCGGGAGTGGGCGCAGATGGCGGCGTCGTAGGCGACATAGAGTGGCTTCTCGAACTCGCCGACGAGATTAACGATTGCGAACATTGCGCGCGCCACGGCAGCGGGATGATCGGGATCGACCCGAAAATACCCTTCGCGCCGCTGCGTATCGCGGAACAACGGCGACGCGCCGGACATGTCGAGAATGAGGTCGCAGGACGATCGCGCGCCGTCCCGAGGCTGGGTAAATTGCAGCGTATCCCTTGAGGACGGCAGCATCGGCGCATAACCATCGACCTCGATTTCGTAGGCGCCCAGGTGGCCGGATACCCGCGTGATCCGTCCCCCGTAGATCGGCACGGATACGGTCTCGGGCGGCAACACGTCCTCGGCGTCGAGCAGAAGCAGCGTCACACTGAGCCGCTCTGAAAGTTGAGCGGCGACCTCCAAAGCCGCTTGCCCACGCCCGTAGACCAGGCAGACGCCCGACGAATTGAGCGTGGTGACGCCGGCCGGCTTAACCGGCACTGCGGCCTCGGCTAAGAGCGCGGCCATCTTCGGCAGCGCATCGGCTTTGGCTGAGCACCACCCGGCGCGCTCGCGAATATTGGTGAATTTAAGTTCCGCGCCCACAGCCGCCTTTTCCGCCGCCACCTCCCGGAAAAGCATTGCCTCCTGCGTGCACGCGATTTGAACAACCCCGCCCTCAGCCACAGCCTTTTCGAACGCGGTGATCTCACTGCGGCACAATTCGCTATGCACCGGCAGATCGAGCCCCAGTTCCAGCGCCTTGCTCAGGCGAAGGGGGTCGATCTCCATGGACTTCTGGCAGTTGCAGACCAATAGTCGCCGCTTCTTGGCGCCGTTCATCCTCAAGCCTTCAATGAAAATCGCGGGCGTCGCGCCGCCAGGTGCCGAGCCGCACGGCAGGGCTATGTAGCATTTCCTCGCAGGCATTGGAAATTCAGCGTGTGCCCGCGGTTGCCCGCGGCAAACTGGCACGCTAAGTCCTTCGCGTTTCTGCCGACAAAGTAGAGATCGAGACAAGGATGGCACCGCACAGATGATCTACGAACTCGACGGCCAGCGGCCGGACCTGCCGGAGGAAGGACGCTACTGGATCGCGCCAAGCGCAACGGTCATCGGCAGGGTGCGGCTTCATCGCGACTCCAGCGTCTGGTTCGGCGCGGTGCTGCGCGGCGACACCGAATGGATCGAGCTCGGTGAACGCTCGCAGATCCAGGACAATGCCACGTTGCATACCGATCTCGGCTTCCCGCTTTCGATCGGCGCCGATTGCGTGATCGGCCACAATGTCGTCCTGCACGGCTGCACGATCGGCCCCGGCGCGCTGGTCGGCATCGGCGCCATCGTGCTTAACGGCGCGCGCATCGGCGCCAACAGCCTCGTCGGCGCTGGCGCGCTGGTGACCGAAGAAAAATCGTTTCCGGAACGGTCGCTGATCGTCGGCGCGCCGGCGCGGGCCATCCGCACTCTCGACGACGCCGCACTCAAGGCCGTCGCGGCCGGCGCCGATTTTTATGTCCGCAATTTTCGGCGATACGCAAAAGGCTCAAAACCGATCGGCTGACGCTGTGCCCGACCGGCGCGGCGGCCGATGGCCTTCCGTCTCGGTCATGGGTCGAACCGTACTGCGCGCGTTTTCCGTCGCGAAAATCGGCGCAAAGCGACGAGGTATGCCCAAACTAATCACGCAAAACCGCGTCATTCCTCGAACGCCGGATCGATAGGAACGCGATAGCCGTTGGCCAGCCGGTTGGTCTCGTTCGCCATGCCGACCACCGCCATCAGCTCGCCGAGCATCTCGTCCGTCATTCCCGCCTTGCGTGCCGCCGCGCCGTGGCTGGCGATGCAATAGGCGCAGCCGTTGCTGACGCTGACCGCGAGATAGAGCATCTCCTTGGTGAGCGCATCGAGCGCGCCCGGCGCCATGATCTCTTTGACGCTTTGCCAGGTCCGTTTGAGCGTGGCCGGATCGCGGGCGAGATATTTCCAGAAATTGTTCACGTCCGCGACCTGCCGTGTGCGCTTGATGTCGTCGAAGACGGCGCGCACGGCCGCAGAAGCATCGTCATACTCGACGACTGAGCGAACACTCATGATCTTGGCTCCTGTGACATCTGCTCCTGAGAATTCGATATCTTGTGCCGATCGTTCAAGCTGTCTTCGATCGCGGCTCACGGCCGCGCCAACTCACCAGAAACACGCCGGCGACGCAGATCGCCATGCCGAGCAGCGAAAGCGGCGGAAGGCGTTCGTCGAACAGCGCCCAGGCCATCAGAGCCGTCACCGGCGGGGTCAGATAGAAAAGGCTGACGACGCGGGTCGCCGCGGCGCGGCGAATGAGGAAATAGAGCAACCAGATCGCGCCGAACGACAGCACGAGGACAAGATAGCCGAGCGCCAACAGAAATTGCGGCGTCCAGTGCACCACGCGCGTTTCGAAAACGAAAGCGCCGAGGGCGAACAGAATTCCCGCCGACGCGTACTGGACCGCGAGCGCCGGCCGCCAATCCATGCCGCCCCCGAAGCGCTTCTGGTAGAGCGTGCCGATGGTGATGCCGACGAGCGCCGTGAGCACCGCCGCAAGCGCGAGCGGTGTCGCCCCGGTCGCGGCGGTGTTCTCGTACAGCACCAGATAGACGCCGAGAAGACCGAGAACCAGGCCGAGCCATTGCCGCGCCACGACGCGCTCGCCGACAAAGCGGTTGGCGACGGTCGAGGTGATGACCGGCTGCAAGCTGACAATCAGGGCGGCGAGCCCGGCTGAAAGCCCGTTCTCGATCGAGACGAATACGCCGCCGAGGTAGAGGCCGTGCACCATGAGGCCGGTCAGGGCGCTGTGTACTATGCCGGCGCCGCGCGGCCATTTCGGCCGGGTCAGAGCGATGATGATGCCGAGGAGCCCGACCACCGCCGCCATGCGCAGCGAAAGAAACGTCAACGGCTCGGCATAGCCGAGACCGAATTTGGTGCCGATGAAGCCCGACGCCCACAAGACGACAAAAACGCCCGGCGCCGTGAACACGGCGGCATCTTCGAGACTGCGCGGCATTGTTCAAATTCCCGGCGGGCGCGATGCGGCCCGCTTGAGACCTAGCGGGTGCCGCGCGTATGGTCGAGGGCGCGCGCGGATTGGTGGCATGCGGGCCGCGCAATACGTCGTTCGGCCTGCGGCAGAGTGCACTGGCGCCCTAGAATTTGCCGGCGGCTCGATGATATCATGGTGATATTCAGGAGCCGATCATGGGCGACATCCTGGTCCGCAACGTCGACGACGCCGCCATCGCACAACTCAAGAAGAAGGCCAAGGCGGCCGGCAAATCGGTCAACGAGATTGCCCGCCAGGCGCTGCTCGCCGCCGCGAGGCCGAGCAAGCAAAAGGCTTGGGCGGAGGCCGACCGCATCCGCGAACGTATCGGGCCGGTGCCGAGCGATTCGACAAGAGACATCCGCGAGGACCGCGACAACCGCTGAGCGATTTTCATGGCGGTTGTCGTCGACGCCAGCGTCGCCATCAAATGGGTGCTGAACGAAGATTGCTCTGAGCAGGCAAACGCCGTTCGAGACGCGGACGGATTGATCGCACCGTCACTGATTGCGGTCGAAATCGGCAGCGCATTGTGGAAAGCCGTTCGCCGCGGTCACGTCTCCCGCCTCAATGCGCTCGCCGCATTGCGGGCGAGCCTGCTGCCGTTCTCCGATCTGGTCCCCAACGAAACGCTACACGTAAATGCGCTTGCCTTGGCGCTCGATATCGGTCATCCCATCGACGACTGTTTCTATCTCGCGCTCGCGCAACGCGACGACTTGCCGATCGTTACCGCCGATGAGGCCATGATCGCAGCGGGGCGCAAGGCGAAGGTGAAGGTGAAGGTGCGGAGGATTTGATTTGTAGGTAGGCATCGGCGCCTGCCGATGCTCACGCGCATCTTTTTTGCGGTGGACGCGAGACAAACGCGCGGGCACGGCGCTTCGCGCCCTGCCCTATCCTATGGTCGCTAACGCACTATTCACTCTACACTCTGTCGTTGATCTCCGCAGCACGCTTCTGCTTAAATAGCGTGGTTGTCCAGGTCAAGCCACATGGCCCGAAGCTTTTTGACTACCGTAGTCAGAGTATCGCGCGAAATGGAGCGTGCCGAACGTGCTCGCATTCGAGAAGCAGAGCGGCAACAACGCACGATGGAGCGAGATGCTCGCATGCGTGATAAGCTTGAGCGCGACTCGTACATTGCAAGCAGAGAAGCCGAAACGCAGGACCAGAACAATCGCTTGATGCATCTACTTCACGAGCTTGACACGATATTAAGCTCCAAGATCGGTCGCGACCCCGGTATCGATTTCAGAAAGCTCCTTAAGATTCCAAGCGAGAGAGACTTGGATAACGACCAAAACTTAACGATTCCAAATAAACCGCGTCTTGAGGCTTTTTTGCCGAAGCCTCCTAGCGTCTTTATACGATGGATTCCGGGGGTTATGGCAGCCTTTCGCCGCAAGTTTGAAAAGGCGAAAGCGGCATTTGATATTGCAGAGGTGACATATAATCAATCCGTTCAAAGGAGATCAGAAGCATTCCGTTTAATGCAGAAGGACGCTGAGCGGCAAAACAACGCAATTGTAGAGTTTGCGCGGTGTTATGTCGCCGCCGAACCGGATGCAGTGATGACGTATTTTGAACTTGTCTTAGAGCAGTCTAAATGTCCTGAAGCCTTTCCGCGTAAGCGGCGGATAGCATTTGTATCAGAGTCAAAGCAGCTTGTCGTGGAGCTTGAATTACCTACACTTGCCAACGCCGTACCGGCCGTGGAAAAATATCGATATGTGAGAAAAACAGATGGAATCATCGAGGTGAAACGCTCGGAAAAGCAGCGTCACGCGCTCTATGCTAGCGCGATCGCGCGCAGTGTTCTAGGGTGTCTTTACGATATCTTCTATTCTGATAGTCAAGAAACAATAGAAACAGTCGTTCTGAATGCTCATGTTTCCACGATCGATCCAGCAACGGGCCACTCGATTCATCCTTGTCTTATATCGATTCGTACCTCGCGTCAGCACTTTTTGGCCCTGGATTTAAGATACGTTGATCCTAGCAGCTGCTTGAAGGAGCTAAAAGCCTCCGTTTCGACTCAACCCGGTGAGCTGCTTGCCGTACGCCCCATCCTTGAATTTGACATGATTGATCCTCGTTTCGTGGAAGAGGCAGACGTTTTATCGACTCTTGATCAACGACCAAACCTAATGGAGCTCTCCCCTGCTGAGTTCGAATCTCTAATTACGAATCTTTTCGATAAAATGGGACTAGACACCAGGCTGACGCAGCCGTCGCGTGATGGCGGCGTTGACTGTGTTGCTTTTGATTCACGTCCGGTCTTGGGCGGGAAAGTTGTGATTCAGGCAAAACGATATAAAATACTGTTGGTGTAAGCGCGGTGCGCGATTTGTTCGGAACGGTACACAATGAGGGCGCTTCAAAAGGCATACTCGTTACTACAAGCGGCTTCGGAAGGGCTGCCTATGATTTCGCAAATGGCAAACCAATCGAACTGATAACTGGCAGCAATCTTTTGTACCTTCTACGCGAGCACGCCAAGGTCGAAGCGAAGATAGAGATTCCCCCGGATTGGGTAGAACCGCGTAGCAACGATTAAGCCCGCTACTCGGCAAGTGGTCATGTTCCTTGCCGGCATTTCCACCGTCTTGCCGCGCAGCATAACCAGCGCGCGGGCGATGCAGGGGCGGCTTGCGTGGGGCATGATCATGCCGGCGATGCACACGCGCTTACGGGCACCCATCATATCACCGCCAAATGTCGCGGCTCGGCGCCGCGGACGGCGCGCAGCGGCACGCTGCGGTCGAGCGTCGCCAGGCGTCCGCCGTTTTTCACCGCCAGCGCAAGCAGGTACGCGTCGGTGATCTGGTGAGGTCCGAGGATGCGACCGGGATCGAAGCGTGAACCGTCGCACAGCGAGACGTCGTCCGGCCAGAACGCATGATCGGCCTCGCCGATCTGCTCGGCGAGAAGATCGATCGCGAATGTGGTGGTAACTCGGTTCTTGTAGCCGGACTGTGACATAATCCGCGCCAGACCATTTTCGGTGAGCGGACACGTAGCCCAGCCGGCAGAGCGATTTGCAGCCCACCACTCGTGCACAACCCAGTGATGGACGTGTTCCTCATCGACGATGGCAATCAGCGCGTTGACGTCGAACAGGACGCGCATAATCAATCTTTCGGAAGCAATCCGGCGTCCTGCAAATCGGCCTCTTCCTCCAACCTTCGCACGAGCGCAGAGGTGACAACACCCCCTCGCGAAGGGAGAACGTAAAAACCATTTCGCTTGATCAACGGTCCCTCTGCCGGACGCGTCAGCGCCTGCCGAGCGAGGTTGGAAATGACCTTGCCGGTCGTGCTCTTTTCTCCCGCCGCCCGCTCCTTGGCCGCGGTCAGCACATCGTCGTCGATATCGAGGGTAGTCCTCATGCATCAAATCTTATTGCATCAGATGCGCTGATGCAAGAGCATCATACCGACAGCGCATCACACCGGCAGATTGTCGTGCTTCCTGCCCGGCATTTCCACCGTCTTGCCGCGCAGCATGGCGAGCGCGCGGGCGATGCGCGGCCGCGTCGCGTGGGGCATGATCACGTCGTCGATATAGCCGCGTTCGGCGGCGATGAAGGGGGAGAGGAACCGCTCCTCGTATTCCCTGGTGCGGGCGGCGATTTTTTCCGGATCGCCGATGTCGGCGCGGAAGATGATCTCGACCGCGCCCTTGGCGCCCATCACCGCGATCTGCGCGGTCGGCCAAGCGTAGTTCACGTCGCCGCCGATGTGCTTTGACGCCATGACGTCATAGGCGCCGCCGAAGGCCTTGCGCGTGATGACGGTGACGAGCGGCACCGTCGCCTGCGAATAGGCGAACAGGAGCTTGGCGCCATGCTTGATCAAGCCGCCGTATTCCTGCGCCGTGCCCGGCAGAAAACCGGGCACGTCGACGAAAGTGACGATGGGAATGTTGAAGGCGTCGCAGAAACGCACGAAGCGCGCCGCCTTGCGGCTCGCGTCGCAATCGAGCACGCCGGCCAGGACCATCGGCTGATTGGCCACGAAGCCCACCGTGCGCCCGGCGATCCGCCCGAAACCGATGACGATGTTGCGCGCGAAAGTTTCCGACAGTTCGAAAAAGTCGCCTTCGTCGACGGTCTTGAGGATCAGCTCCTTGATGTCATACGGCTTGTTCGGGTTGTCGGGAACCAGCGTGTCGAGCGAGGGTTCGGTGCGATCGACATTGTCGAATGAGGGCCATTCCGGCACGCCGTCGGCAGAATTCGCCGGCAAAAAGTCGATGAGCCTCCGCATTTGGAGGATGCACTCGACGTCGTTGTCGTAGGCGCCGTCGGCGATCGAGGATTTCGTCGCGTGCACCGAAGCGCCGCCGAGTTCCTCCGCGGTTACGATCTCGTTGGTTACCGTCTTCACGACATCCGGGCCGGTGACGAACATGTAGCTGGTATCGCGCACCATGAAGATGAAATCGGTCATCGCCGGCGAATAGACATCGCCGCCGGCGCAGGGCCCCATGATCACGGAAATCTGCGGAATGACGCCGGAGGCGACGACGTTTCTCTTGAACACCTCGCCGTAGCCGCCGAGCGCCGCGACGCCTTCCTGGATGCGGGCCCCGCCGGCGTCGAACAGGCCGATGATCGGCGCGCGCGCGCGCATCGCCATGTCCTGGATCTTCATGATCTTCTGTGCGTGCGTCTCCGACAGCGAGCCGCCGAAAACGGTAAAATCCTTGGCGAAGACGAAGACACTGCGACCATTGATGGTGCCCCAGCCGGTGACCACGCCGTCGCCGGCGATCTTGGTTTTCTCCATGCCGAAGTCGGTGGAGCGATGCTCAATGAACATGTCGAACTCTTCGAACGAGTTCCTGTCCATCAGGAGGTCGATGCGCTCGCGAGCGGTGAGCTTGCCGCGCTGGTGCTGCGCCTCGATACGGCGCTTGCCGCCGCCGCCGCGCGCCGAGGCGCGCCGTTCGTCGAGCCTGTCGAGAATATCCTTCATGGTCGGCCTTCGCCCCTCCGATCAGCTCCGGGTTGTCCTGCGAAGCCTTGCGGTCGCCGGCTCAATAGCAAGACTTGCGCGCAGCGTCACGGTCGTAATACTTGAGGACGGCCGCCCGACAGGGTGCCGGCGTGACAAGGAGCGCCTTTTGACGTTGCCCTCGACAAGCCTTTGCGGCCGCGAGTTTGAAAGAATCCTGCTGATCAAACTGTCGGCGATGGGCGACGTCGTGCAGACGATGCCGGTGCTGAACAAATTGCGCCGGCGTTATCCTGCGGCGCGGCTCGATTGGCTGACGACGCCGCCCTTCGCCGAGTTCCTGCGTCAAAATCACAAGATCAGCAATGTGCTCGAATTCGCCCGCGATGAATGGCGGCAGCCGTGGCGCCTGGGACCCTTGGCGGACGCGGCGAGGCTCGCCGCCAAGCTGCGCGACCTGCGCTACGACCTCGTGCTCGACTTGCAGGGTCAATTTCGCAGCGCGGTCTTTGCACGCGCCACCGCTGCCGCGGTGCGCATCGGCTTCGCGCGGCCGCACCCGCGCGCCTGGCGTGCCTCGTCGCGCAACTTGCCGGAAGAGGCGCGCAAGCATGCGTGGCAGGGCGCGCGGGAGGCAAGCTGGCTCGCTTATACGCACCCCATCAAGTTGCCCACGCTCGACCTCCATGCCGTCGACCGCTATCTCGGCGTCGTGCCGATGCTCGGGCTCGATGAGGACCCCGCCGATTTTTCATTTCCGATTTCGCCGACGGCACGCGAGCGCATCGAGGCTCTGCTGCAGCGCCACGGCATTGCCGCTTCGACCAAGCTCTTGGTCATGGCGCCGGGCGCGAATTGGGAGACCAAGCGCTGGCACAACGAAGGGTTCGCCGCGGTCGCGCGGCATTTCTTGCAACGCCGATACGGCGTAGCGCTGATTGGCGCGCCCTCCGAGCGCGCGCTGTGCGCGCAGATCGCCCGACGCGCGCCCGGCAGCATGAATCTCGCGGGCGAAACGACGTTGAGCGAGCTCGCGGCGCTGATCCGCCGCGCGGCACTCTGCGTCACCAACGATTCCGGGCCGACGCATCTTGCCGTTGCGTTGGACCGTTCGGTCATCAGCATTTTTGGCCCCACCGATCCGGTCTGGGCCGGCCCTTACCACCGCGCCGACGCCGTCGTGCGCGCGGAGCTCGCCTGCGCGCCCTGCTATCTGCGCCGGCTTAGCCGTTGCCGGCATGCGCACGCCTGCATGCAGGAGATTTCCCCGCGGGCGGTAATCGAGCAGGTGGAGAAATTGCTCGCCGATAATACCGTCATGCTTGCGACTTCGACATGAAAGGCAAGATGAGCGTCGGCACCGGGGGCGACGGATCGAAATGGGTCGGCCGCGCGATGCGGCGGCTTGAAGATCCGGCCCTGGTGCAAGGCCGCGGCCGCTTCACCGCCGACCTTGCCGCCGGCTATTCGGTGCGTTTCGTCAGAAGCCCGCTCGCCTCTGGCCGCATTGTCAGCATTACCGCGCCGAGCGGCGCACCGATCCTGATGAGTGCCGATCTGACCGGCGTCGGCCCCATCCGGCCCATGCTTCACAAGTTCAGCTACCGGCCGATCGCGCAGCCGCTCCTCGCCGAAAACGTCGTGCGCTTCGTCGGCGAACCCATTGCTGCCGTGTTCGCATCGACGGCTGCCGAAGCCGAAGATATCGCCGAGGACGTCACGGTGGAGATCGCCGAGCTGCCGGCCGTAGCCGACGCGAAAGAGGCGCTCAAGAGCGGCGCGCCGCTCGTCCATGAAAACTGTGCGAACAACGTGGTGGTCGAGGGCCGCTTTGCGAGCCCGGATTTTGACGCCGCAATAGCCCGGGCCGATCGACGCGTGCGGGTCAAAGTCCGCTCCAACCGGCAGAACGCGACGCCGCTTGAGACCCGCGCCGCGCACGCGGCCTTCGACCCGGCGAGCGGCCGCGTCACCCTGACTTGCGCCACGCAGATGCCGCATCTCATGCGCACGGCGATCGCCGACATTGTCGGCTTTCCGGAATGCGATTTGCGGGTCGTGGCGCCCGATGTCGGCGGCGGTTTTGGACAAAAGATGTCGCTGCCGGCCGAGTATGCGGTGCTGGTGTTCTTGGCGCGGCGGTTTCGCGGCACTTTCGCCTGGAGCGAGGACCGCCACGAGAATCTGATTGCCGCGTTCCATAGCCGCGATCAGCATGTCGAACTGGAAGGCGGCTTCGATGCGCGTGGAAAGCTCCTCGCCCTCGCGGCGGATGTCGTCGCCAATGTCGGCGCCTATTCGTGCTTCCCCACCACGTGCGGCGTCGAGCCCTTGATGGCCATGGCGGAAATGCCGGGGCCCTACGATATACGCGCCTATTCCTGCATTGCGCGCGGCGTCGCCACGCACACCTGCACCATGGCGCCCTATCGCGGCGTGTCGCGCCCGGTCATCACGCTCGCGCTCGAACGGCTGATGGACAAGGCGGCGACCGCCTTCGCCATCGGCCCGGACGAAATCCGCCGGCGCAACCTGATCGACCGTTTCCCCTACACTTCCGCGACCGGGCTCACGTACGACGAGGGGAGCTATCGCGCGACGCTGGAGCAAGCGATCGCCCATGTGGACCTTGCGGCGTTCCGCGCACGCCAGCGCGCGGCGCGCAGCCGCGGTCGTTATCTCGGTCTCGGCCTGGCGACGTTTTGCGAGCGCACCGGCTACGGCAGCCCCGCCTTTGCCGCGCGCGGCATGGAGATCACGCCGGGTTGGGAAAGCGCGGAAGTGGCCATGGACCCCTCGGGCCGCGTCGAGGTGCGCATCGGCGCAAGCCCCCACGGGCAGGGTCTCGGCACCACGCTCGCCCAGATCGTCGCCGACGAGGTCGGCGTCGCGCCGGCCGACGTGCGCGTCGTCCACGGCGACACCGACCGCACGCCCTACGGCTGGGGCACCTTCGCCAGCCGTTCGCTGGTCATCGCCGGCGGCGCCTCGCTAATCGCGGCGCGGAAGCTTCGTGGAAAACTTCTCGCCATCGCCGGCCATGTCCTGGAAGCGGCGCCGCAGGATATTTGCCTCGAAGGCGGCATTGCAAAAATCTCCGGCACCGATCGCGCCGCACCGATCGCGGACCTGGCGCGCGCCGCCTATCATCAGACCCATCGCTTCGAGGGCGACATCACGCCGGGCCTCGCCGAGACGGCCTTCTACGATCCGGTCGGCACTTTCTCAAATGCTTGCCATCTCGCCATCGTCGAGGTGGATATCGAGACCGGCCGCGTCCGCTTGGAAAGATTTCTGGTCGTGGAAGATGCCGGCCGCATCATCAATCCGCTGATCGCCGACGGGCAGGTGCATGGCGGCGTGGCGCAAGGCATCGGCAATGCGCTCTACGAGGAGATCGTCTACGACAGCCGCGGCAACATCCAGACGGCGACGCTCGCCGACTATACGCCGCCGACGGCGCGCGAAATTCCCGCCCTCGAACTGCATCACATCGAAACGCCGACGGAAGCTTCAATCACCGGCGCCAAGGGTCTCGGCGAAGGCGGCGCCATCGGCGCGCCCGCCGCCGTGCTCAACGCGATCAACGATGCGCTGACGCCGTTCGGCGTTTCGATCGACGAAGTTCCGGCGACGCCGCAGCGCATCCGCGCCGCGCTGCGCGCTTGCGACGTGAAAACATCTGCCTCCGACGAGATCGGTTTTGACGCCGCAGCCAGTCAGGTCGGTCCGCCTGGACGCGAGATATGACACCAACCGACCGTGAGGCCGGCCGATGACGATCTGCATGGAATCTATCGGGACCGTGCGCAGCCCGTTCACAAAAACCGGCGCGCGAATGTCCCGGCGCGACATCGTCGCGGAAATCGTCGTGCGCGAGGAGCTTGCCGCGGGTCTCGCCGGCATAGAGGAGTGGTCGCACCTCATCATTCTGTTCTGGATGGACCAACGCGCCGGGAAATTCACCCGGCTGACCGCCCATCCGCGCGATCGCGCCGATCTGCGGGAGGTGGGCGTGTTCTGCGCGCGCGGCCGGGAACGACCCAATCCGATCGGGCTGGCGGTCGTCGAACTGCTCAAGCGAAACAAGAATATTCTGACCGTGAAGGCGCTCGACGCCTACGATGGCTCGCCGGTTCTCGATATCAAACCTTACGACCGCTATGACGCCGTCAGTCGGGTAGGATCGAGGCGCGGACCGGGCTTCGAATGATGCCGACGTTTCCTCGATCCTCCCTATCATTCCGTACGGCGGGTTTTCCCCGATACGG
>JAKAPE010000392.1 GCA_021811945.1 Pseudomonadota bacterium
ATCGCGCCGCATCCTTCGTTGAAGCCGCAAACGTTCTTACGGGCCATTGTCCGCGCCGCCTTGCCTCTCGGTCAGGGCGTTATACTCGACCCATTCGCCGGCTCCGGCTCGACGCTGGCGGCCGCCAACGCAGTCGGGTACGACAGCATCGGCATTGAAAAAGATCCGGAATATATCGCGATGGCTAAGCGGGCGGTTAGGAAACTGAGTCTGCTAGCCATTCAGCATGTAGACCCAGTTCTCCCGTAGCTTTCTAATGCCGGCGCGATCCAGCGTTGCAGTTCGCGTCCCGAGTTCTCCCCGCGGGTTTTTGCGGAAATCCTTCGGTTCGACGTGAGCCAGGTACACTTCAGTAAAACGCATTGGTCGCCGTTGAATGGCCGGCTCGGTGTCATGGTCGGTCTCATAGACAAATACGCACATATATTGCTCCCGCGCTCCATGAGTGTCGACGGCGCCGCCCTTTTTGCGTGTGCTTTTGACCTCGACGCCATCTTTACCGGCCTTCACCGAATTGTTGGGATAGCGGCCTTGCACGATCAAATCGGGATGGCCGTTGAAATGTTGATTCTCGACCAGGGATCGAGAGTGTTTCGCCATCGAAGCCGTCAGCATGTCCGAAATGATCCCTGACATCGCTGCCGGACGCAGCATATCATCAAGGCGGCGCAGACCGCGGTCTAGCAGGAGCTTATTGACATCGTAGAAAAAATCGTAAACGTCCTGTATGGCAATTTCGAAATCGGCAAGGCGGAGTTGATACGGTAACTTTGCGGCCTTGTTGAACTTTGTTGTATCGATGGTTTCCCGCTTGAACATATGGACGGTGAACCCCGCATCGATTCTCAGCGTCGAACTTAACAGGTGGCACGCTTTAGTGCATATAGAATTTTGGGAGGGATTATTTCCTTTGACCGGCAAAAACAGGGCTCGGCAGATTGGATTGCCTTAGCGTGCCCATTATAGCGCCGCCGCCGCGAGACAACGGATCAAGTAAAGGAAAGAAACTCCATGAAGATTGCTGCATTCGAGGAGCAAGGCGCGGCCCGACTCGGCCTTGTGGAAGGCGACACGGTGATCGATCTCAATGCCGTCGAGGGCAGGCTGCCGAGCGATCTCGGCGAATGGCTCGCCAACAACGACGGCGACCTCAAGCCGCTCGCCGACATCGCCAGGCGCGCCGGCGCGAGCGCGCGCAAGCCGCTTTCCGGTCTGACCTATCGGCTGCCGATCGGCCGCCCGGGAAAGATCATCTGCCTCGGGTTGAATTATCTTGAGCATGTCAAGGAAGGCCCGCAGCGCGACAATATTCCGAAATTTCCGACCATCTTCATGCGCGGCTCGACGTCGCTGGTGCCGCACGGCCAGCCGATCGTGCGGCCTCGGGTGACGGATACGCTCGATTACGAAGCCGAGATGATCGCGGTCATCGGCAGGCGGGCCAAGCATTTGACTCCGGCAAATGCGCTTGCCTGCGTCGCCGGCTTTTCCTGCGGCAACGAGGGGTCGGTGCGCGAATTCCAGCGCAAGACCACGCAATGGGACATGGGCAAGAATTTCGACCGCACCGGCGGCTTCGGCCCTTGGCTCGTCTCCGCCGACGAACTGCCGCCCGGCGGCAAGGGCTTGAAGATCGAAAGCCGACTCAACGGCAAAGTGATGCAGTCGGACAACACCGACAACATGATGTTCCCGGTCGTCGAGACACTGGTCTACCTTACCCAAGGCATGACGATCGAGCCCGGCGACCTCATCTTCACGGGCACGCCCTCGGGCGTCGGCCACGCGCGCAATCCGCCCGTGTTCATGAAGAACGGCGACACCTGCGAGGTCGAGATCCAGGGCGTCGGCGTGCTGCACAATCCGATCATCGACGAGGCCATTTGATCTGCCGCGGCATTGCGCGACCCTGCTGGTGCCCGTGTGCGTCCGCGAGGAACGAGAGGCGCAATCTCGGCATGACTTGCGATGATGATGACCCGGGAACTGAGCGCACTTCGCGGCCGCGACAGGGCGCCGGCGTCGCGACACCGATTACCGCACAGCGTCGCGGCGGCGCTGCTCGCCCTTGCGACGACGCTTGCGCCCGCGCAGGCCGCAGAGCCGGTGCGCATCGGCATCGGCTTCGGGCTGGCGTTTCTGCCGATCTATGTCTGCGAAGATTTGCGGCTGATCGAGAAGGAGGGCAAAGCTCTTCATCTCGCGCTTAAGGCAAGCTATCGACGCTTCCTCGGTCCTGGCCCGCTGCATGATGCGATCGCCTCCGGTGGGATCGACATGGGGCCATACGGCCTCGCGCCGCTGCTCGTTCAATGGGCGCAGGCGAGAGGCAAGCCGCGGCAAATTCTGGCGGTTTCCGGCGTAACCACGCTGCCGCTCACGCTCTTGAGCAACCGTGCGCGCCTGCGCACGCTTGCCGACT
The DNA here is from genome assembly GCA_021811945.1 of Pseudomonadota bacterium. Classification (GTDB taxonomy): domain Bacteria; phylum Pseudomonadota; class Alphaproteobacteria; order Rhizobiales; family Xanthobacteraceae; genus BOG-931. Next base: position 2,423 of record JAKAPE010000392.1, read on the forward strand.
TGCGGCCATCCGATCGCATTGCGCTGCCGACGGCGTTCTCGCCGCAGCTCTACCTGCTGCAGATGCAGTCGGAGAAGGTTTTCGGCCAATTCGACCGGCTGCACAGCCAGATCATCGTGCTCAAGCCGGCCGACGCCGTCGCGGCGCTCATTTCCGGGAGCGAACCGGCGGCCTATTTCTCCTCGCCGCCCTACACCGAGATTGCGCTTTCGGATCCGCGCATCCACAAAATGCTGACTTCCGCCGAAGTGATCGGCGGGATGGGTTGCTTTCTCTT
>JAKAPE010000393.1 GCA_021811945.1 Pseudomonadota bacterium
GACCGTCGTCGCCCGCGGCCGGAAGGACAATCGCGCCTGCTTTTCCGTCGATGCGGCCAACGAGACGTTGCGGGTCACCACCGCCGGCTCTTGGCACCGCGGCACCCGCCTCAACCTCGAACGCTCGCTGCGTCTCGGCGACGAACTCGGCGGGCATCTCGTAAGCGGCCATGTCGACAGCATCGCCGAACTGGTCGCGCGCGAAGATCTGCCCGATATGGCCCGGTTTGCGCTGCGCGCGCCGGTGGAGCTTGCGCGCTTCATTGCCGCCAAAGGCTCGGTGGCACTCGACGGTGTCTCGCTTACCGTCAACGAAGTCGCCGGCGACCGTTTTTTCGTGCTGATCATCCCGCACACGCTCAAGGTCACCACCTTGGCGGCACTGCGCGTCGGCGCAAAGCTGAACCTCGAAGTCGACCTGATGGCGCGTTACGCCGCGCGCCTGTTGCAAGATGCGCCGCCGCCGACGGCGGCCGGTTTGACGTAGCCGCGCTTGTTCGCGCTGACCGCGCTTGCTACGACCGCGCCGCAACGTGGAGCGAAGCGATGGCCGGGCCGCGGCGAGGCAGACGTGACAAGGGCGACGCCAAGGGCGCGCGCATTCTCCTCGTCGAAGCGCGCTTCTACGACGACATTGCCGACGCGCTCCTCGCCGGCGCGATGACGGCGCTCGAACAGGCGCATGCCGATGTCGAACGCATCAGCGTGCCTGGCTCGCTCGAAATCCCAGCCGCGATCGCCATCGCGCTCGACGCGGCGCAGCGGCGGCGCCGCCCTTACGAAGGCGTCGTCGCGCTCGGCTGCGTCATCCGCGGCGACACGATTCATTTCGACATCGTCGCACATCAGTCCGCGCGCGGATTGATGGACCTCGCCGTCGCGCGCCGCCTGCCGATCGGCAACGGCATCATTACCGCCGAGAACGAGGCCCAGGCTTTCGCCCGCGCGCGCTTGGAGGAGCAGGACAAGGGCGGCGATGCCGCCCGCGCCGCACTGGCTCTGGTCGCGCTCAAGCGCCGACTCGAGGGGAAGTGAACCATGGCCCGCGCGGCGAAAAGCAAACTGCCAAAAAAGGCCAGTGAGCGCAGCGCCGCGCGGCTTGCCGCGGTGCAGGCGCTTTATCAAATGGATGTCGCCGGCGCCGGGTTGAACGAGGTCTTTGCCGAGTTCCAAAGCCACTGGCTCGGCAGCGAGGTCGAGGGCGCGCAATATCGCCCGGCAGAGGCGGCGTTCTTTCGCGATATTGTCGGCGGCGTCGTGCGCGAGCAGAAACGGCTTGACCCGCAGATCGACGCCGCTTTGGCGCGCGGCTGGCCGCTCAGGCGCATCGAGGCGGTACTGCGGGCGGTGCTGCGCGCCGGCGCTTACGAGCTTGCCTGCCGGCGCGATGTGCCCGCGCGGGTGGTGATGTCCGAATATGTCGACGTTGCCTCGGCTTTCGTCGATGCGCAAGAGACCGGCATGGTCAATGCCGTGCTCGACGCGCTCGCACACCAACTACGCACCGAAGAATTTATTACGCCGGATTGAGGTTTGTCGTACCGGCGGCGAATGGAGACTGAACGATCCACGGCGATTCGAGATTCTGAGCGCGATGCCAAACTCACCGGAATCGGCCGAAGACCGCATGATTGCGCGCTATTTTCGCCCGCTCGCCTGCCATCCGGGCGCCTTCGGCCTTGGCGATGATGCGGCTGCAGTGACGCCGCCCACGGACTGCGATCTCGTGCTCAAGACCGACGGCGTCATCGCCGGCGTCCATTTTTTTCCTAACGACCCCCCGGAAGACATCGGCCGCAAGGCGTTGCGCATGAACCTGTCCGACCTCGCCGCAAAGGGGGCGAAGCCGCTCGGTTTTCTGCTGGCGCTGGCCGTGCCGACGGGCATCGATGAGGCGTGGATCGCTGCCTTCGCGGCCGGGCTTGGCGAGGATGCAACCCGCTATGGCTGTCCGCTATTGGGCGGTGACACCGACCATACGCCCGGACCTATTTCAGTGTCGATTTCAGCATTTGGCACCGTGCCGCATGGCCGCATGGTGCGGCGTTCGACCGCCAGGACCGGCGACTGCATCGTTGTGAGCGGTACCATCGGAGACGCGGCCCTCGGCGTAAGATTGCGCGGCGACCCCAGCCTCGGCGGAAGCTGGCATCTAACGGAAGCCATGCGCAGTTGGCTGGAAGAGCGCTTTCTTTTGCCGCAGCCGCGCAATGCCCTTGCCGAGCCGCTACTGCAACATGCCGCCGCCGCCATGGACGTCTCCGACGGCCTTGTCGGCGATCTCGCCAAGCTGTGCCGCGCGTCGGCGGTTGCGGCCGAGATCGACGTTGAGCGGGTGCCGCTGTCGGAGGCTGCGCGCGCGGCGCTCGCCGCCGAGCCGGCGCTCCTCGAGACGATCCTCACCGGCGGCGACGATTACGAGATCATACTAACGCTTGCCGCCGACAAGCTCGCCCATTTCCGCGCGCAGGCGCAGGCCGCCGGCGTGGCGGTGACCGAAATCGGGCGCGTGCAAGGAGGCGACGGCGTACGTTTCACCTCCAAGGGTAGAGCGCTCACATTCGCGCGGCCGTCATACAGCCATTTTTAGAGTCCCCGATAGGGGATCAGGAAACCCCACGCCTTTAGGCGGCTGGGATCGCGGCGTTTCCGGTATAAAACGGCTGCATGGAAGTATACAAGCGGGGCAGCCAC
>JAKAPE010000394.1 GCA_021811945.1 Pseudomonadota bacterium
CTCGCGCCGGCATCACGCAGCAGCGCAATCACCCGCGCGCGCGTTATCCCGGACAGAAACGTACCGTTTGCGACCGGGGTGTACACGATGCCGTCCTTGGCCATGAAGACGTTGGCGGTGCCGAGTTCGGCGACATTACCGAGCAGGTCGCAGAGCAGACAATTGTCGAAGCCGCGGACGCGCGCCTCGATCAGTGCGCGCGCATTGTTGGGATAAAGACAGCCGGCCTTGGCATCGACCAATGCAGTTTCGCGCGTCGGCCGACGGAACGGCGACAATGTGATGGCCGTGCCGGTGGGCCGGGGAAACGGCGCGACGTAAAGTGTGAGGCACCACCGGGTCGACTCGGGGTCCGGCCGCACGCCCGCACCCTCCTCGGCCCAGTACATCGGCCGGATGTAGATCTCCGCGTCCCCATCGAAGCGCTTGAGCCCTTCGCGCGCGAGGGCGATCCAGTGTTGCGTGGCGACCAGCGGTTTCAAGCCCATCGTCTCGGCCGATTGATTGACGCGGGCACAATGCAGATCGAGATCAGGCGTGACGCCCTCGAAGGCGCGGGCCCCGTCGAAGACCGAAGTGCACAACCACGCGGCGTGCGTGCGCGGCCCCATGATGGGCACATTGCCATCGTGCCAATTGTCGTCGAAAAACGTTACGGTCTTCGACCAAGAGACCGGCTGGCTCATCGAATCATCCCTTTGATCTATTGTGTCTCCCGGCCTTGTCGTTTGTCACCATGTCGCGGCAAGGGAGATCGGGAATGATTGACGCAACCGCAAGCGCCTATGTTTTCGACGCCTATGGCACGCTGTTCGACGTCCATGCGGCGATTGCGCATCACCGCGCCGCGGCCGGACCCGAGGCCGAGCGCTTCTCCGAAATCTGGCGGCAGAAACAGCTCGAATACACCTGGACGCTGACGCTTGCCGGGCACTACGTTGACTTCTGGACACTGACGGAGCGCGCACTCGACTACGCTTTCGCCCGGGTGCCGTCCGTCGACCACGTGCTGCGGGCGCGGCTCCTCGACGCCTATCTCAAGCTCGACGCGTTTGCCGACGCCCGTGCCGCGCTTGCCGAGCTCAAGGCGCAAGGCGCGCGGCTTGCCATCCTTTCCAATGGCGCTCCGCGCATGCTTGCCGCGGCGGTCGAAGCGGCCGCTTTGTCCGGCTTGCTCGACGCCGTGCTTTCGGTCGATGCGGTGCGCATGTATAAGCCGCGGCCGGAGGTCTATGCGCTCGCCGCCGAACGGCTGGCGGTGAAGCCGTCCGGTATCATCTTCGTATCGTCAAACCGCTGGGACGTCATGGGCGCCGCGTCGTTCGGCTTCGATGCGTTCTGGGTCAACCGGGCGCGCCTGCCCGACGAGTATGCAGAGCTTGCGACGCCGCGGCAAATCCCCGATCTCGCCGCGTTGCCGCGCACCGCACGCTGACGGCGGAATTGCCCAGACTAAGCCGACGCTGCGGCCGGCATCGCCCTGGCCGTTCCGATCGGACGGGTTGCGCCGGCGAGCGTTTCCACGCGGCGATCGATCTCTCCGATGACGAAACGGGAGAACGGTCCGAGGTGGGTGTAGAGCGCCATCAAGCTCATAATCTGGCGTAGCGCAGCCGGATTCGTGCTGCGGCAGTTCTTGAATACTTTCCAGAACGCTTCGCGTCCCTCGGGCACGCGGCTCAAGACGCTGTGCACAAATTCGACCGATGCAAGTACGCGCCGCCTGTCGCCTTCGGCGAGTTCCGCCGGCCGACCCGAACGGTCAAGCATGGCCGCGAGGCGATCGAGCCGCCGGGCATAGGCCGCCGGATCGTAGATGCGTTCGAGAACGCGCCGGTAGTCGCGCAGAACGTCGCTTTCCGGCCGCAAACTGTCATAGTTCAGCCCGAGCGTGCAGTGGTCGCCTCTCTCCGCGATCATGCGGTCGTGATTGGGGTGCAGCCGACCCTCCTTTTCCAGACGGCGAGCAAGCTGGGTATTGGGCAAGGCATAAAGCAGACCGATCATGGCCACTGGAATGGCGGCTTCCTCGATCAAATCCGCCATGGCTTCGGCAACGGAACCCTTCTCTGAGTCGAAGCCGAGGATGAAGCCGGCGGTCACAAACATGCCCGCCGCGTACAGCCTGTGGACGCTCTCGGCGATGTCGCGTCGGGTATTCTGCTTCTTTTTGGTGTGCAGGAGCGTCGCCGAATCGGGACTCTCGATGCCAACGAAAACTGCGAAGAAATTGGCCTTGCGCATGAGCTCCAGCAGATCGTGATCGTCGGCGAGATTGAGCGAGGCCTCGGTCGAGAACTCGAATGGATAACCGTGCGCCTCCTGCCAGGCGATCAATTGCGGCAGGAAGACGCGCAAGGACCTGCGATTGCCGATCAGATTGTCGTCGACGAAATCGACATGGCCGCGATAGCCGAGATGGTAGAGCGCCTCAAGTTCCGCCAGCATCTGCGGCGGGCTCTTGGTGCGCGGCACGCGGCCGTAAAGCTCGATGATATCGCAGAACTCGCAGGTAAACGGACAGCCGCGCGAATATTGGACGCCGACATACATGTAGTGGTCGGTGCGAAGCAGGTCGAACCGCGGCGCCGGTGTCCTGGTAACGTCGATCTGGAATTTATCGGCAATGAAGGAGCCGCGGCGCTCACCGGCTTCCCACGCCGTCACGAACTGGGACAGTACGTTCTCGACCTC
>JAKAPE010000395.1 GCA_021811945.1 Pseudomonadota bacterium
CCATGGCGCACGCCCGGCGCGCGCCGCCGTCGAGCGGCAGATCCGGCGTCTCGATGCGGTGTAATTATGACTTCCGACCCCCGGTCACCCCGCGAGCGCCGCCAGAATTCGCGCCCAGCTGCGGATGCCCTTGTGGAAGGACTTGAGATCGTACTTTTCGTTGGGCGAATGCACGCGGTCGTCGTCGAGAGCAAAGCCGACCATCAGCGTGTCCATGCCGAGCACGTGCTTGAACTCCCCGACGATCGGGATTGAGCCGCCGGCGCCGACGGTCACCGCCTTTTTGCCCCACTCTTCGGCAAGCGCGGCGCGCGCTTTTCCGAGCGCCGGATTGTCGAAGCCCACGGCGAAGGCCGGTGCGCTGGTGAAATCGGCAAATTCCACCGAACAATCCGCCGGCACGCGCGCGCGGACAAAATCGCGGAAGGCGGCGCGGATTTTTTCCGGATCTTGCGCGCCGACGAGGCGGAACGATACCTTGGCCATCGCCTTGCCGGGAATGACGGTCTTGGCCCCCTCCCCCGTATAGCCGCCGACGATGCCGTTGACCTCCGCGGTCGGCCGCGTCGAGATCTGCTCGATCAGCATGCGGTCTTTCTCTCCGGCGGGGATTTTCAGGCCGACTTGGCCGAGAAATTTTTCCGCGGTGAGCCCGAGACCGACGAGATCGGCCTTGATGTCGGGCGGCAGCTCCTTCACGCCCTCGTAGAAGCCCGGAATCGCGACGGCGCCGTTCTCATCGTGCAGCGCGGAGAGAATGTCGGCGAGCACATGGATCGGATTGCGGGCGGCGCCGCCGAACAGTCCCGAATGCAGGTCGCGGTCGGCGCAGGTGACCCTCGCCTCTTCGTAGACCAGACCGCGCAGCGATGTGGTGATCGACGGCGTCTCGTCGTCCCACATGCCGGTGTCGCACACCAGCGCGAGATCGCGCCTGAGTTCTGCGGCATTGTCCCGCACGAAGCCGAACAGATGTTTCGAGCCGCACTCCTCCTCGCCTTCGATCAGCATGGTGATGTCGAGCGGCAGCCTGCCGGTGACCGCGCGAAAGGCGCGGCACGCCTCGATGAAGGTCATGGCCTGCCCCTTGTCGTCGCAGGCGCCGCGCGCGACGATGATCTTGCGTCCGCCGTCGAGCGTCTCGATGCGCGGCTCAAACGGCGGCGTCCGCCACCGATCGAGCGGGTCGACCGGCTGGACGTCGTAATGACCGTAGAAGAGGACGCGCGGCGCCTGCCCGTTGGCGCGTGCGCTCTTGCCGACAACGACCGGATGCCCTTGGGTCGGCCGTACGCTGGTCTCGAAGCCGAGACCGCACAGATCGGCAGCGACATGCTCCGCGGCCGCGCGGCAGTCGGCGGCAAATGCCGGGTCGGTTGATATCGACTTGATGCGCAACAGCGCAAAAAGCCGATCGAGGCTGGCATCGAGATCGCAATCGATGTGGTCGAGAACCGCGGATAGGGTCTGGGAAGCTGTCATGGCGCGCTACCTTGCTCCTCGGCCTCACTCCTCGGCCTCGGTTATACCGCCCGCTGCCGTCATTGCCACACCATCGAGCGTTGCACATTTGCAACGCGCGCGGTGCTTCCGCACAGAGAAGCCCGCCAATCGCGCGAATCTTCTTGCTCGGACTTGCGCCAAGTACATTATGGCCAAAACCTGACAGCATGCGGGCGAGGGGATAATGGACGAATTGGTGGCGCGTCTTGTCACCGATACCGGCGTCGATCAGGCAGCCGCCGCAAAAGCTGCGGGGATCATTCTCGACTTTCTGGTCAAGGAGGCGCCGGCCGACAAGGTTGAGCCGCTCCTGGCCAAGCTGCCCGGAGCGGAAGCTGTCATGCAGGCCGCGCGCGAAGACGCCGGCAGCGCCGGCGGCGATATGGGCGGCGTCATGGGCGCGGGAATGCGCATGATGGGCGCCGGACTGAGCATGGGGCAGGTGCAGGACATCACCAGGCAGTTCATCGCCTTTGCGCGCGAGAAAGTGGGCGAGGACGAGGTCGGCGAGATCGTCGCCGCGATTCCTGGGCTGGCGCAGTTTGTTTGAGCATGAGCGCTTTTGACGGCTCGGCATTGCGCGACTAAGGCGGGGGGCATAGATGGCTTATCCCATTACCGACATACAAGCCATCGGAGCGGATGCCGCCGAAATTCTGAAATTCGACGGAATTCGCACCACGGTCGGCTTGTTGCGCCTGGCCAAGACGCCCAAGCAGCGCCTCAAGATCGCCGAGCGGGTCGGCACCGATACGAGGCTGGTGCTCGACTGGGTCACCGCCGCCGATCGCATGCGCGTTCGGGGCGTCGGGTGGGAATATGCGGAGCTGTTGCGCGTGGTCGGGGTGAAGACCGTCAGCGAGTTGAAATTCCGCAATCCGCACAAGCTGGTGCAGGCCATGGCGGCGGCCAACGCCAAACGCAAACTGGTACGCCTACTGCCGTCGGAGAAGACCGTCGCGCGCTGGATCGACGATGCCAAGCTGCTGCCGGCTCTTGTTCGCTATTGAACTCGTCGGCAGAAACCGCGCCGTCCGGGCGGTGGCGCCGCCGGTGATGGTACCCAGTTTGAATTTAGGGTCTTCAGGGAATCGAGTGGGTGAATTTAGGGTCTGGATGCTGGCAAACCCGCGCATTTCCTAGGTAATTTGCATTTCAGCTGGGCTTGGAATTTGGCAT
>JAKAPE010000396.1 GCA_021811945.1 Pseudomonadota bacterium
CGGGCACCCAGCTCGAGGACAGAACGTGGCTATTGCCGTCCTCGAAGATGACCGCGATCTCCTCGCCTTGGCGTACGACTTCCGCATGAAGCTCGTCCTCGCCAAGCCAAATGGCACGGCGGCGCTCGCGGGTGACCGAACCGTTCACTTGTCCTGAGATTTGCCGCTTGCGCTCGCCGAGCGCGCAGTCGATGGCGGCGGCGACGCCGGCGATGGTGCGGGCGACCGCGCCCTGCGGGCGTGCGCGCTCAAACCCTTTCGGGAATTCCTCGGCGATAAAGGCAGTGGAGAGTCTGCCCGCGCGCCAGCGCGGATGCTGCATGACGGCGGCGAGAAAAGGAATGTTGTGGCGGATTCCCTCGATGGTGAAGGCATCGAGGGAATCCGCTTGCGCGTCGATCGCCGCACCACGGGTCGCAGCGTGGGTGACAAGCTTGGCGATCATCGGATCGTAATAAAGGGAGATTTCCCCGCCCTCGAAAACGCCGGTGTCGTTGCGCACGCTCACCCCGTCGTGGGTACCTTCGGCCGGCGGCCGATAGCGCACCAGTCGGCCGACCGAGGGGGCGAAATTACGATATGGATCCTCGGCATAAATGCGACTTTCGACCGCCCATCCGGAGAGCTTTATGTCGCCCTGTTCGAACGCAAGCCGTTCGCCGGCGGCGACGCGGATCATCTGTTCTACGAGGTCGATGCCGGTGACCAGCTCGGTCACTGGATGCTCGACCTGCAGCCGTGTGTTCATCTCCAAAAAATAGAAGCGCTTGTCCTGCCCGGTGACGAACTCGACCGTGCCGGCGCTGTCATAGCCGACGGCTGTTGCCAAGGCGACGGCCTGAGCGCCCATTCGCGCCCGAATTTCATCGTCGATAAGCGGGCTCGGCGATTCCTCGACGACTTTCTGGTTGCGGCGCTGGATCGAACACTCGCGTTCGCCGAGGTGAATGACGTTGCCGTGCTTGTCGCCTAGAACTTGGATTTCGATATGGCGCGGATCGGTGATGAATTTCTCGATGAAGATGCGGTCATCGCCGAAGCTCGATTTCGCTTCCGACCGGGCGCGAGCGAAGTTTTCGGCCACCTCGCTTTTGCCGAAGGCAATGCGCATGCCCTTGCCGCCGCCGCCGGCTGCCGCTTTGATCATCACCGGAAAACCGATCTCTTCGGCGATGGCGAGCGCCTGGTTGTCGTCCTCGATGACGCCGAGATAACCGGGAACGGTCGAGACCTTGGCGCGGGCGGCGGCCTTTTTCGATTCGATCTTATCGCCCATGGCGGCAACGGCCTTGGCGTTCGGCCCGATGAAGACGATGCCGGCCGCGGCCAGCGCATGGGCGAACGCCGGGCGTTCGGACAGGAAGCCGTAGCCCGGATGCACGGCCTCGGCGCCGCTTTGCTTGCAGGCGGCGACGATGTTGTCGATGACGAGGTAGCTCTGCCCCGCCGGCGGCGGGCCAATGGGGATTGCCGCATCGGCCATCTCCACATGCAGCGCGTCGCGGTCGGCCTCTGAATAGACCGCAACGGTTTCGATCCCGATGCGGCGGGCGGTCTTGATGATTCGGCAGGCGATCTCGCCGCGGTTGGCAATGAGGATTCGTTTGAACATCCGCGATGGATCCCGCGAGTCGAGCCTTTCGCTTAACGGCGGCTGCGGGAAGATGTCAATGACGCGGGTTCAGACAAGCGATTTTAATCGCTCGACAAAGTTGCGTTTTGGAGATCGGATAGCACGTTCAATCCCATTGCGGCGACCCGGAAAACGCCCAATCGACCACGCGCCCGCCGGGATGCGCAAGACCGGCAATCTCGGCCATCTCCTTATCGCTCATTGCAAAGTCGAATATGGCTGCGTTCTCGGCGAGGTGCTCGACTTTACTCGTGCGCGGAATAACGGCGATATTCTGCTGCACCAGAAAGCGCAGTGAGACCTGAGCAGCGCTCTTGCCGTGCGCGGCGCCGATGTGCCCGAGCACCGTGTCGACGCGTATTCCGCCGCGGGCGATCGGGCTATAGGCGACCACTGCCATGCCGTGCCGTCGGCAGGCGCCGATCACCTTCGTCTGGTCGAGATAGGGATGGCATTCGACCTGATTGCACACCAACGGTTCATTTGTCGCCTCCACCGCCTGTTCGATTAAGGCCACCGTGAAATTGGAGACGCCGATATGGCGCGCGAGACCGTTGCGCTTGACGTTGCTTAGCGCTCCGAGCGTCTCGGCAAGCGGAATCTGCGGATTGGGCCAATGCAGCAGCAGCAAATCGACCTCGCTCAGGCGCAGCCGCACCAGGCAATCGCGCGCTGCACGTTCAAGCGCGCGCGGGGCAAAATGGGACGGCCAGATTTTCGTGGTGACGAACAGCTCTCTGCGCCTGATGCCGGATGCGCGCAGCCCCTCGCCCACGTCGCGCTCGTTGTCGTACATTTCCGCGGTATCGACGTGCCGGTATCCCAGCCGCAACGCCTGCTCGACGACGCGCGCGCAATTGCGGCCGCGCACCTCCCAGGTGCCGAGGCCAAGCAAGGGAATGCGCGCGCCCTTCGCCTCGACTGCCGGAACGGTTCCGGTGCAGCGAGGCTAGCTGCCATTCTAGCGGGTGAAAGTCCCGCCAACAGAGGAGTCCAGTCGCTGTTGTAGTCATACCCAGCAACGGGGAGGGCAACCGATCC
>JAKAPE010000125.1 GCA_021811945.1 Pseudomonadota bacterium
TTCCGATCTGTTAAGAGTGAAGACTACACATGTAACATCTGACTATATAAACGTAAATATTATCATAATTTGATAATATATCATATGCATTGCCAGTGGGGCTAACATCGGCAGGTGCCGTTGCCGGCTTGCTGCGGCATGCGAGTTCGCTCGGCCGCAATGGATGGAACAATTGGAACAAAAAAACGGTGGCTTACGCAGCGCCTGGAACTTCACGGTTCGCTCACCGCTGGCGGCGTTTTGCAGCAGACTTGGCTCAATTCAAGATTGCTCAGGCTCTTGCTTGAGATCGGTTGGTTCTCCCGCGCCGGTACGTAGGGCCATTCCAATGCGAAGTCCCCAGAGAATCAGAGCAAACGCAGCAATACCTGTCGGGCCGGACGAATACGCCGTGATCCTGATGATAAGTTCCTGCGCAGCCGTACCGTGCGCGTTGCCTGCCGCAAGCGGCATCGTTTCGCTGCCTGCGCCCCAAATTGCACCTATCAAGTAGGCGGCATTGATCGCCAGCGCTGAATATAGGAGGAGCCAGAACGCGATCCGGGAGGCCGCTTTGCCGAGCTTTAGCTTGGGCCAGGTGAGCCCGCGATCATCTGGAGGGAGGAGCGAGAGAAGCTTCAGCAAAGATGATTCACGACGATGCTGCAGCGCCGCCGCCTCGCGTGATATTGCAGATTCGGAGGCGATGTGCGGCGACCCTGTAGCTGTCGCGGTCGACCGCTTTCTCTGACCGCCTTACATTCAAACTGAGACACCACCAAGCGACCAGATACGTTCCGAAATAATCACGAGGAAACGGAGCCGGCATGCGCGGCCAAGAACGCCTCGACTTCTGCGCGCTTTGGCGCGCCGGCCGACCCTCCGACGCGGCTGCATTTGATGCCGGCGACGGCGGCGCCAAAGCGCATGGCCTCGAGCTCGTTCTGCCCCTCGGCAAGCGCCAGCGCGAAGCCGCCGTGAAAAACATCGCCCGCCGCGAGCGTATCGACCGCGCGGATCGGGAATACCGGCAGGCGGCGACTTGTGTCGCCGTCGCGGAACACGATGTCGTTCGGCCCGTCGCTGACGGCAAGGAAAGCATCCGAATATCGGGCGATGCATGCCAACCCTTCGGCGAAATCGCTGCGGCCGGTGGTGGCGCGGAGGCATTCTGCGGAAAAAATGACATGCGAGGCAAGGCGGAACAGTGGGTCGTCGGCGACCGTCGGCTTGTCGCCGTCAAGCACGACCGGCGCGTTGCGCGCGCGCGCTGCGGCGCAGATCGGCCGCGCAAACTGCGGATATCTGTTGTCGGCAAGCACCAGATCGGCGCCGGCCGCGAGCGCCTGCGGATCGTCGGGCGTCGCCGCCGCAAGACGCTCGTCGCGGTAGGTGACGATGGTGCGGTCGCCGCGCGCGTCAATGAAGATCGCCGACAGCGCCGTCGCCATGCCGGAAACGCGCTGGCACCCGCTGGTGTCGACGTTTTCGCTGGCGAGCGCCCGCAGCACGAGGTCGCCGTTGCCGTCCTCGCCTTCCGGCCCGCCGAGGGGGCCGGCGAGCGCCGCGCGGCCGCCGAGGCGCGCCACGGCGACGGCCGCATTCGCCGCGCAGCCGCCGTTGACGACGAAATACTCTTGCGCTTCCACCTTGCCGTCCGGCTTCGGCAGGTCTTTAACGCGGAAAACCATGTCGAGCACGATGATGCCGGCGCACAGGACGCGCGGCGCGCCCGCCGCCGTCGTGTACGCGGGGTGCGGCTTTTCATTGCCGGCCGGCTCAGCGCAGGACACTGTCGCCCCAATCCACAAAGGCGCGGACGATGTGGTGGGCGACGGAGATCGGCGGCGGCGTGGTTAGGCCGTCGGGATGCTGTCGCGTCAGCATCAGTTTTAGTTCCTCGCGGTCGAACCAGCGCGCGTCCTCGATCTCGCTTTTGTCGGTGACGATCGCTTCGGTCACCGCCCGCGCATAACATCCGATCATCAGCGAACTGGGAAACGGCCAGGGCTGCGAGGCGAAATATCTTACGCGGGAACAGGCGAGACCCACTTCCTCCTGCACTTCGCGGCGCACGGCCTCCTCGATCGATTCGCCCGGTTCGGCAAAGCCGGCGAGGCACGACCACATGGTCTTGGGAAACCGCGGCGAGCGGCCGAGCACGCAGCGCTCTCCGGTGCCGGCGACCGCCAGCATGATGACGACCGGGTCGGTGCGCGGAAAGTGTTCGGCCTTGCAGGCTGCGCAGTCGCGCCGCCAGCCGCCGTGCGCGCTCTTGGTCGGCGCGGCGCAATTGGGGCAGAAGCGGTGGCGCGCGTGCCAGCCGAGGACCGCCTTGGCCGCGGCGAGCGGCGGCAGATGGACGGCGGCGACGGCGCCCTGCGCGGCGAGCGAGCGCAGATCGATGACCGCGAGATTCCTGCCCGATTGCTGCGGCGCGATCACCTCGGTGTCGAGCGCGATGCCGAAGCGCGGCGCGCCATCTGACAACAGGCCGAGAAACACCTTGTCGTGCGCAACCCCGAACGCGCACGCTTCGGCCGGCGAGAACAACGGCTCCAGGTTCTCGCCGTGCTTCTTGAGAAGGATGGCTTCGCCGACAATCACATAGAATCCGGCGCGCGCATCCTGCATCAACGCCGCAAGCGCGGTTCCATCGCCGCGAAGCGCGGCGGCGCGTTCGATACGGCTGCCCGCATAGGCGTAGGGTATCGGCAAATCGAGATCGTGGCGAAGAGAGACCAGGGACTGCCTCACGCTCAGATGTTCAATGCATACCGTCCGGCGGCCGATGCCGGCACGACAGCGACGGCGCAGTAGGCAATGCGGAATCTCATCTCCCTGCACCTGTGCGCGACGTTCGTCCGAATAGAAGCCGCGCCGCCGGTGAAGGTCAAGGTGGGCGGCTGCGGACGACGCGACAAGGCGCCATTCTCCCGCTCCGTTTTTTCGGCCACAACAGGAAGCGAAACGGAGAAAGCAAGCCTGGTGGCCTTGCGAACTTTCAAGTCATCTGGATTGTCTCGGCCCTCCGGGTCTCGCGACGATGTCCAGCGCGCACGAGAGGACTGCGCGATGCTTGCTTTCTCCCCCTGCGCGGCCGATATAGGGAGCGGGAGGTTGGCGGTGGACGAGCCACTCGCCAACCGGGTCAGGTCCGGAAGGAAGCAGCCCCAACGAGCGCGGTTCGGGTCGCTCGTCAGCCTCCCGCCTTCAAAAATGCAGGCCGGATTGAGCAGAGCGAAATCCGGGACCGGCCGAGAGGCTGGCAGGCCGCTCCCGGGTTTCGCCAACGCTCAAACCCGGACTACGAATCTACCAAACTTCCCGGATTTATGGAACCTCCCGGGGTTGGACTCGCTCACACTACTATTCGCTAATGAACGACGCACCGACACCAGCTGCCTATCGCGTGCTCGCGCGCAAATATCGACCGGCAACCTTCGCCGATCTGATCGGCCAGGACGCCATGGTGCGCACCATCTCGAACGGCTTGGCGACCGGCCGCATTCCGCAGGCCTGGATCCTCACTGGCGTGCGCGGCGTGGGCAAGACCACGACGGCGCGAATACTTGCCCGCGCGCTCAATTACGAGCTCGCTGACGGCTCCGTCACCGGACCCACCGTCGACATGCCCCTTCTCGGCATCCATTGCCAGACGATCATGGAAAGCCGCCATCTCGACGTCATCGAGATGGACGCCGCCTCCCACAACAGCGTCGAGGACGTGCGGGCGATCAACGAGGCGGTGCGCTATGCGCCCGTGTCGGCCCGGTACAAAGTCTATATTCTCGACGAAGTGCACATGCTCTCCGGCGCCGCCTTCAATGCGCTCTTGAAAACGCTGGAAGAGCCGCCGCCGCACGCGAAATTCGTGTTCGCGACCACAGAAATTCGCAAGGTTCCGATCACCGTTCTTTCGCGCTGCCAGCGTTTCGATCTGCGCCGCGTCGATGCTGCGCTTCTGGTCAGGCATCTGCAAGGCGTTGCGGGCAAAGAAGCGATCGCAGCGGAACCCGAAGCCTTGGCGCTGATCGCGCGCGCAGCGGAAGGCTCGGTGCGCGACGCGCTCTCGCTGCTCGATCAGGCGATTGCGCATGCCGCCGGGGCGGTGCGGGTGGAAGACGTGCGCGGCATGCTCGGGCTGGCCGACCGCGCTCGCGTGATCGATCTGTTCGAAGCTTTGATGCGCGCCGATCTCGCCCGCGCTTTGGAAGAGTTGCGCGATCAGTACGACTCGGGGGCCGATCCCGCCATGGTGCTCGGTGACTTGGCCGAGTTCACCCATTTCGTCACGCGGATAAAAATCGTGCCAGCTTTAGCCGACGACGTTTCGTTGACCGAAGTCGAAAGGACGCGCGGACGCACCTTTGCAGCAAAGCTCTCGATGCGCGTTCTGGCGCGCACGTGGCAAATGCTGCTCAGAGGGATTGCCGAGGTCGAGGCTGCCGGGCGGCCGGTTGCCGCTGCGGAAATGGTTCTGGTCCGCATCGCCTACGCCGCTGATCTGCCGACGCCCGACGAGGTGATCCGCTCGCTCGGCGAAGGAACGCCGTCCCCCCAATCTCTTCTGCGCGGCGGCGGAGGGAATGGAGGCGGCGCCGTGGCGGTGACGCCGGCAGTCCCCGCGGCGCCGCTCATGGAAGCGCCGCGCGGTGTTCCGCGTGGCGCACGCGCATCGGCACCGGCCGTTGCCGTCGAAATGGCGTCCAACGAGCCGGTGACGCAAGGCGCCGAAGCCGGCGCGCCGACGCGCGTGCTGCGAGGCTTCGAAGCGCTTGTCGCGCTGGCGGCCGAAAAGCGCGATCTTGCGATCAAGAGCGCGCTCGAACGCGATGTGCGCCTGGTGCGTTTCGAGGACGGCCGACTCGAAATCGGCCTCGAGCCGAGCGCGGCGAAGACGCTGACGGGAGAGCTTTCGAAGAAGCTTGGCGAATGGACCGGCCGGCGCTGGATGGTCATTGTCTCCGCCGAACGCGGCGTGCCGAGCCTGCGCGCACAGGCACAAATGCGCAAAGCCGAGCTAAAAGACGGCGTGCGCGGCGATCCTCTGGTGCAGGCGGTGCTGGCGCGGTTTCCCGGCGCCGAAATCGTGGACGTGCGGCCGCCCGCGGGCGCGCCGACCGTTGCGGATGAGACCGCCGCCGAGACCGACCGCGTCGACGAGGAACCTTGAGCAAAGATAGCCAATGGCCGATTTCTTGGGCCTGATGAAACAGGCCGCCGAACTCAAATCGAAGATGGAGGCGATGCAGGTCGAGCTTGAGCGGCTCGAGGTCGAAGGCACCGCCGGCGGCGGGCTCTTGACGTTGAAGCTTTCCGGCAAGGGTGACGTCAAGGCCGTTCACATCGACGATTCGCTACTCAAGGTCGACCAGCGCGAGATCATCGAGGACCTCATCATCGCCGCCCACGCCGACGCCCGGCGCAAGCTCGAAACGCTGCTGCAGGACAAGATGCAGGCGCTGACCGGCGGCTTGCCGCTGCCGCCGGGATTGAAGTTGTTTTGATGCGATGCGCTGGCGTCTGCACATTCCCGCCGTTACAACACCTGCCGTCCCCCAACCTTAACCCAACCCATTGGGCGAGCGGAATAATCGCCATGCCTGCCGCCTCCGCCGGACCCGAGATCGAGCGCCTGATCCAGCTCCTGGCCCGCCTGCCGGGGCTCGGTCCGCGTTCGGCGCGTCGCGCGGCGCTGTTTCTCATCAAAAAGCGCGAGGCGCTGATGGCCCCGCTCGCGGCCGCCTTGCAGACGGCGATGGAGAAGATCGAGGTGTGCGGCATCTGCGGCAACATCGATACGCAGAACCCCTGCGCCGTGTGCACCGACGCGCGCCGCGACGCTGCGATAATCGTGGTGGTGGCCGATGTAGCCGATCTTTGGGCGCTCGAACGCGCGCATGCCGTCAATGCGCGCTATCACGTGCTCGGCGGCACGCTCTCCCCGCTCGACGGCGTCGGCCCGGACGATCTCACCATCGCTGCGCTGGTCAAGCGCGCGCATGATCCGACGATCAGAGAGATCATCCTTGCGCTCAACGCCACGGTGGACGGCCAAAGCACCGCCCACTACATCACCGATCTCTTGCACGACACCAAGGTCAAAGTGACGCGGCTCGCCCATGGCGTTCCGGTCGGCGGCGAACTTGATTATCTCGACGAGGGCACCCTGGCGGCAGCGATCCGCAGCCGGGTGCCGTTTTGAGGATTGGCCAACGGCGCGGGCTCCATCATTATTGCCGCCGCTTCCGCTGACGCAGGCCGTGGCTTGCACTTTCGGCTTGTCCTTCGCAGATATCGCTACATGGCAGCAGAAGAACGCAACGGAGAGTTCCGCGTGGCTGATCGACGCCCGGCCCGCAACGATGCGGGGATGGAAGGCCTCATCGCGTCCTGGTATGCGCGGCAGACCGCGCATGACATCGACGAGTTCAAGCGCACGGCTCATCGCATTGCCGCCTATATCAGCGCCGGCGCTCGTGTGCTTGAAGTCGCTCCCGGGCCCGGCTATCTCGCCATCGAGATCGTCAAGCTCACCGGCTGCCGGCTGGTCGGGCTCGATCTCAGCCGCACTTTTGTGCGCATGGCCGGCAAGAATGCTCGCCGGGCCGGCGTGCGCATCGACTTCGAACTGGGCGACGCCGCCGACCTGCCGTTTCCGGCGGAAAGTTTCGATTTCATCGTCTGCCGGGCAGCGTTCAAGAATTTCGCCCGCCCGCTCAAGGCGCTCGACGAAATGCACCGTGTGCTCAAGGCAGGCGGCATGGCGCTCATCATCGACCTGCGCCAGGATTTCTCGCCGCAAGCCTTGAATGACCATGTCAGCGGCAGCGGCAGGGGCGCGATCAGCGCCGCCATCACCAAGCTCATTTTCAACACCATGCTGAAAAGACGCGCCTATACGCGCGATAGCCTTGCCGAACTGGTTGCCCAATCGCAATTCAAAGGTGGCGATATCCGCCTGGACCCGATCGGTTTCGAGCTGTGGCTGCGCAAGTAGGGCGTTCTTTGCCCTGGTAGGCGGTATAATCCTCGCATGAACGACGACATCCCCTACAACAAAAAATTCGATCTCTTGCCCGGTCGCGTGGCGGAAGTGGCGCCGCACGTGCGCGCGGTCGTCGCCAACAATCCTGGGCCGTTCACCTTCAAGGGCACGGTCAGCTACATCATCGGCCGCGGCAAGGTGGCGATCCTCGATCCCGGTCCGGGCGACGACGCCCACATCGCCGCGCTTCTCGATGCTGTGCGCGGCGAGACGGTCACGCATATCTTCGTCACCCACACCCATCGCGACCATTCTCCGGCGGCGCCGAAAGTGAAAGCGGCTACGGGCGCCACGGTCTATGCCGAAGGCCCGCATCGCCCGGCACGGCCGCTCAATATCGGCGAAGCGGCACGGCTCGACGCCAGCGCCGACCTCGATTTCCGCCCCGACATCGCGCTCGCCGATGGCGACGTGGTCGTGGGGGAGGGTTTCACCATCGAAGCCGTGACGACGCCGGGGCATACCGCCAACCATATGGCTTATGCGTTCAAAGAAGCCGATCTTCTCTTCTCCGGCGACCATGTGATGGCGTGGTCAACCTCAATCGTGGCGCCGCCCGACGGGGCAATGAGCGACTACATGGCTTCGCTCGCAAAACTGGCGCGGAGGAACGAGCCGGACTACCTGCCCGGTCATGGCGGGATCGTGCGCGAGGCGCCGCACTTCGTGCAGCATTACATTCGCCACCGGCACGGGCGCGAGGCGTCGATCCTGCGCCGGCTTGGCAGGGGTGCGGCCGATATTCCAACGCTGGTACGCGCGATCTATATCGGGCTCGATCCGCGCCTTAGCGGTGCCGCCGCGCTCTCGGTGCTGGCGCATCTCGAGGACCTGGTCTCCCGCGGCCTTGTCGCCACCGATGGAACGCCGTCGATCGGCGGCATTTATCGCCTGATATAACCTCCCTTGCCCGTCTGAACGGATTTCGCGGCCGGTGGCCGCCGCGGTCCTTCCGGCGGTTCCGGTTTCTCCGGCTGGGGCGCGGAGAGAATATCGTCGATGTCGGAGATCAGAGCGCGTATGCGCGCGGCGTTGGTGCCGAGATCGCTACGGCCATAGCGTGAAGCGGAGCGTACGTCGATGCGGGCACCGTCTTGTGTGGGGCGCACGCGCACCAGCAAGTCGTCGCGAAAGCCGAGGATCGGCGTGCGCGCGATCGCTTCGATCAGCCCCTCGCCCGCGGCGCTCTCCTGCGGCGACCGCGAGTCAACGATGCGCCATCTCCGCCTGGTGACGACCTTCAGCGCGGCGTTGTAAGCGTTCTGCGGGGAGGCGTCCGTGAGGTCCGGCTGGATGTCGGGATAGGCTAGGTGCTGCCGCTCGGCGGCGTAAAGGCCGGCATAAGCGACCGGATTGGTGTCGCGCGGACGAAGCCGCGCGATCACATCGAAGCGCGGAGGATCGATCGGGTCCGTGGTCACGTCGTTGATCGCCGGAAGTTGGTAGGCCTTAAAGCCGAGAAAGGCCGGATAGGCGACGAGCGCGAAGCCGATGAACAGCGCCGCAATCGCCTGCCGCACCCCGCCGGCGCCCTCGCGCCAGATGACGACGCCCGCGGCAAGGGCAAAGAGAATCGCGACCACCGCGAGCGCCAAGGCGCCCGCGAGCGTGGAAATCGCCGGCACGATATCGAGCGCGCCGGAGCGCACGATGACGACGGCGATAAAGGTAGCGGCGAGCGAAAACAGCGCCAGACGCTGCGCCCAGATGGCAAGCCGCGACGTCGGTTCCTCAGGGATGCGCCGCCGCATCATGGTTGTGCGCCTTCATGGCCCAACGGTATTGTCGCAACATCGGGTGGGATAACGGCTTTGCCGACGGTCGGCAACGCGCATGAACCAGCGTATGCAAGCCGGAATTGCTCAGCGACAAGGCACGCAATATTTCCGGCACGGTTCTGACCGTCGACGCCGGCGCCACCGCTTAGTCGAGCTAACGCGCGCAAGCGCCGGAATTCGTCTCGGTAGCGGACTCCGTTCGGGTTGAATCGGTTGTTGTTATGCGCTCCCGCGAATGCGGGAATCCGGAAGAACCTGGATTTCGGCTCACACGGGAATGGGCGATGATGGACTGAGTCAATCAAATGGAATTGGTCTCGGTGCATTGCGCGGCAGCGTATCATGCTTTACCGAATTCCCTGGTGCCAGCGCGCACACGCTTGCGCCGGAACGAGCAGGAACCCACTGCCGATCATCGTATTCAACATGAAACCGCGCCAGTTCGCACGTGAGCGCCGCGACCGCCTGCTGCGCATCGTCTTGCCGGTCGTCGTGCTGGCGCTCGGCGCTGCGGTCTGGGAATTAGTGGTGCGGACCGAGAACATTCCCTCCTATGTACTGCCGACCCCCGGCGTCATTCTCAAAACACTTTACGTCGACCGGCTCTTGCTGGGCCAGTCGCTCTTCGTCACGCTGGCGACGACCGTTGAGGGGTTTCTGCTCGCGGCAGGCGGCGGCGTGGGACTGGCGGTGCTCTTCAACCAGTCGCGGCTCATCGAATATTCGCTCTATCCTTATGCCGTAATCCTACAGGTGACGCCGATTGTCGCGGTGGCGCCGCTGCTCCTGATCTACCTGCCGCAGCCCGTGGCGGTGCTCGTCTGCGCCTGGATCGTGGCGTTCTTCCCGGTGCTGGCGAACACCACGCTGGGGCTGCATTCCGTCGACCGCAATCTCGCCGACCTGTTCTCGCTCTATGGCGCCTCGCGCGGGCAGATGCTGTGGCACCTCAAGCTGCCGTCGGCGCTACCTTACATCCTCGGCGGACTGCGCATCGCCGGCGGGCTGTCGCTGATCGGAGCCGTGGTGGCCGAGATCGCTGCGGGCTCGGCGGGCGCCGGCTCCGGCCTCGCCTACCGTATCGTCGAATCGGGCTACCGACTCAACATTCCGCGCATGTTCGCGGCGCTGTTGCTGCTCTCGCTCGCCGGTATCTTCATCTTCTATCTGCTCTCACTTGTTAGCCACCTGGCGCTGCGGCGCTGGCACGAAAGCGCGCTCGGGGCGGAGCGTTAGCCCATGGCTCGCGCGGAGAAGAGGACGCTTGACCCGAGCGCGCGCCCTTCGCGGATCAAAGTTGCGGCGGTTGCAGCCTTGTGCGGCCCGATTTGTAACGCCCTCCCCACTCTCCCCCGCACGCGGGGGGTAGAGAGGGGGAGCCGTTGCGACGACCGCTTTCTCTGACCGCCTTGAATTCCAACTCGCACGCCACCCGCTCAATTCTCTGTTAAGGCTGCGTTGGCCTAATGCGCGCTGCGACGATCCGCGCACGGGGGAACGCGATGGAAAAGGCGCGCGATATTTTGCGCAGCGGCGCGTGGCTGACGCGCGAACGCACCCGACTGGTCGCGGCCGCGGTCCTCGCCTTATCGATGGCGGGTTTTGTCATTCTCGTGGCGACCGCTCACGGCGGCGTTGACTTCAAAGGCCGGCCGCTTGGAACCGATTTCTCCGACGTCTATGCCGCCGGCACGTATACCCTCGAAGGTCACCCCGCAGCGCCGTTCGATCCCGCCCGGCAGCACGCGCGCGAGCAACAAATTTTCGGCACAGGAACGCCGTTCTACGGTTGGCACTACCCGCCGTTTTCTCTTTTCGTCGCTGCGGCGCTGGCGCTGATGCCCTACGGCGCCGCCCTTGCAGTCTGGCAGACCGTCACGCTTGGCTTCTATCTGCTGACGGTTCGCGCGATAATTTCTCCTTCCATTCTCTCTGCGCCGGGTTCCCGAAGAAGAGAGAGTCCGGATGAAGAAGTTCGAAACAAGATTGACAGGTCGAGAGATCCTGCACCGTCCGGCCTTCAGCCCTCCGGCTTTTCGCCGTCCCGAAGGCACGAGTGGCTCCTCCTCGCCGTCGCCTTTCCCGCGGTGCTGATCAATGTGGGTCACGGCCAAAACGGATTTCTGACCGCTGCGTTGCTTGGCGCGGCACTGGTCACACTCGACCGTGCACCGCTTGTTGCCGGAGTTCTCTTCGGCCTCCTGGCCTACAAGCCGCAATTCGGGCTGACGATCCCGATCGCGCTGGCCGCCAGCGGACGCTGGCGCTGTTTTGTCGCGGCGGCGGCGGCGGTTGTCGTCCTTGTCGCCGCAACGGTCCTTGCCTTCGGCCCGCACGTCTGGCCGGCCTTTTGGCACTCGACCCGCTTCACTCGTCTGGTCGCGCTCGAACAGGGCAATACTGGCTGGTACAAGATTCAAAGCGTGTTTGCCTGGGCGCGCATGTGGGGCGCCTCGATCCCGGTGGCCTACGTGCTGCAAGGCGCGCTGGACGCCGCGCTCGTCGCCGCACTCGCCGGCCTGTGGCGCAGCGCCGCGGCCTATCCGCTCAAGGCGGCGGCACTCTGCCTCGCCGCTATGCTCGCCACGCCCTACGCGTTCGATTACGACATGATGATGCTGGGGCCAGCCATCGCCTTCTTCGCCGCCGACGGTTTTGCTCGCGGGTTCGGCCCGTGGGAGAAGACCGCGCTCGCCGCATTGTGGCTTACGCCGCTTTTCGCCCGCAGCATTGCGCATCTGACGCTGATCCCGCTGGGAGTTCCGGCGATGTTGATGATATTTATTCTGTTGCTGCGGCGCAGCGCGCGCGATCTCGCATGGCCGATGGCGTTTTCCAGCGCTTTTCTTCCAAAATAGCGGACGTCCGTGCTGCGGCATCTCGCGCGGTCATGACATCGCCGCGTTCGGCTAGTAACGGTTGGAGCGACGCCATGATCGCATGCGGGAGGATGCCGGCGCCATGTTTACGCTCTATTCGATGCAGCGTTCGGGCAACAGCTATAAGGCACGGCTGGCGTTGGCGCAGCTGCGCGTTCCTTATCGGCTGATCGAGATCGACATCCTCAAAGGCGAAAGCCATACGCCGGAATTTCTGGCCAAAAATCCCAATGGCCAGGTGCCTCTGCTCGAAGTCGCGCCCGGTCGTTATCTCGCCGAGTCCAATGCCATCCTCTGGTATGTTGCCGGCTCCTCGGCGCTGATGCCCGAGGATCGCGTCAATCGCGCCGAAGCGCTGCAGTGGATGTTCTTCGAGCAGCACAGCATCGAGCCCAATCTGGGCGCGGCGTATTTCTGGCTCACTTTGGTCAAGGGCGGGCGCGAGCTGCAACGCCACGCATTCGAGGACTGGATGGAGGAGGGGCATCGCGCACTCGGCGTGATGGAGAAGCGTCTCGCGCTGAAAGATTTCTTTGTCGCGGAACGTTACACCATCGCCGACATTGCGCTCTACGCCTACACCCATGTTGCGCACCGGTGCGACTTTGACCTCGCGCCATTTCCCGCCGTGCGCGCATGGCTG
Source organism: Pseudomonadota bacterium (assembly GCA_021811945.1). Taxonomy (GTDB): domain Bacteria; phylum Pseudomonadota; class Alphaproteobacteria; order Rhizobiales; family Xanthobacteraceae; genus BOG-931. Next base: position 12,331 of record JAKAPE010000125.1, read on the forward strand.
GCACGCGTCGCCGCCGAATCCGGCCATGTGACGATGGATTTTGATCCGGCAGCAGTGGCCGCCGCCAAGTGACCCGAGCGTCCGCGTGGCGGCAAAGCCACAGCGATCGATAATCGTCATGACAACCGCGGAACTTAACCATTTGTTAACCAAAACTCACCAAATGGCCTTGCTTCTTCAATGGCTTTGCCAAAGTCCGGTCGAACGGACGCCGGCATGCGCAACGAAGGTGCGGTGCGACAGTCATGATTCGCGAAGGATAAGCACGATGGCAGATCTGACCGGCAAGCCCGGCTTCGCGCCGACGCATGCCGCACGTACGCGCACCAAGCGGCGCGCCGCCGCCCTTGAACTGATGGCTACGGTCGCGCTCACCGTCTCCCTTGCCGTTGCCGCGGCGGCGGTGTCAGATCGGA
>JAKAPE010000126.1 GCA_021811945.1 Pseudomonadota bacterium
TTCCGATCTACTGACAACCGACGCTCTGTCCTCTGTGGGTGTCAACCGGATAGGCAAGGTTCGGAGATCATCACATGCACGGACCGGAGGGGATCGCTTCTATACCCGGCTCAAGACCATTACGTCCCGTTGGCCGAGCGGCATCCGGGCCGGGTCGGATTTCGTCATGCCTACGATGCAGTAGGTGGACTGCCGGATCTCAATAATGCGGCGGCGTGATCACCCAGACCACCTTGGTCGGAATGGTGCCCGGATTGGCGCAGCGATGGACTTCAGTGCTGCTGAACGAGAAGCTGTCGCCTGCCTCCAGGCGAAACGACTTTTCGCCGATCCAGAGGTCGAGGACGCCTTCGATCACGAGACCGGCCTCGGCTCCGTCGTGGCTGTAGAAATCGCTGTCTGCTTGCGGATCGATGGTGCTGAGAAGAAGCTCGATCGGCCCGAGGAGATTGGGAGACAACAGTTCCTCGCTGATGCCGGTTCCGGTGAACGACATCTTGCGTCGCCGGCCGGCTCGAACGATCAGGTCTCGCTCCTCCGGCGGTCCCAGCGTTTCGGGCTGGAAGAACCAGCTTATCTGGACCCCGAGCATGTTCGCGATCTTCTTCAGCACGCCGATCGGCAGCTTCGAGCGATTCCGCTCGATCTGGCTGAGATAGCCGGTTGAAATCCCGGCGCCATCGGCCACCTGCTGAATCGTGAAGCCCTTGATGCGCCGCAGTGCGCGGATCTGCTCGCCGATAAACGTCTCGTCGCCGGCCGCGTCGATGCCTTCCGGGACCACGTTCAATTGTCTCGCCTTTGCCTGAGCGCTTTTCATAGCGGTCGTCCGAAGCAGAGCGGAGGAGAGATCATTTCAATCCACGCGGACTTGGACGAATGATGCTGTCCGGCCGGAACACGACGACGGCGGACGGGCCGACACGCGACGAAGCCGCATTCGGCGGTCGGGGGATGAAACCCCTCACACCAATTTCTCAAGCCCGCCTGACTGCCTGCGACCACGCCGTCCAACCGCCTCATCCTCTCGTCTCGAGACTCTGCCTTTATCTGAGTCGGATGGTCTGCTTCAGACCTCATCACGTCGAAGGCAGGGTCATGCCCTGTGAAAAAAATACGCACATTACTTCATCAATGTGAATAGCGATTTTGCCGAAAATTTGGGCGCTCACCGGGTTCTTTTGACCCTAAGGTGCAGCGAGTGCTGGGAGCAGTGGGGGGTCGGGCGGCAGGTTCAAGAAATTATCGCTTGTGAATATTTTTTTAATTTCATCATTTACGTAAAATATCCTTGCATAAAATATCAATGTCACTGAATATCTTCTAGCGACATCATTTTGCAGCGGGGAACAACGATGCGCCGTCGTGACTTCATCCGGGGTTCGGCCGCCGGGCTGGCTGCACTGGCGGCTCCTCGCGTGGTCTTGGCGCAAGCGAACCGGGTGCTGCGGTACAAGCCGAACAACGACCTCACCGTCATCGACCCGATCTACACGTCGGTGTTCGTCACGCGCTACCACGCTAATGCGGTGTTCGACACCTTGTACGGCCAGGACAATAACCTCAACCCGCATCCGCAAATGGTCGAGGGCCACGTCATCGAGAATGACGATCGCCTGTGGCGCCTGAAATTGCGCGACGGCCTGAAGTTTCACGACGGGGAGCGGGTGCTCGCGCGCGACGCCGTCGCCAGCATTCGCCGTTGGGCACGCGCGGATGCCTTCGGCCAGGCTTTGATGGCGGCGACCGATGAACTGGATGCTCCGTCCGACAACGAAATCCGGTTTCGTCTGAGCCGGCCGTTCCCGCTGCTGCCGGCCGCGCTCGGCAAGAGCTCGACCTTCGTGCCGGCGATCATGCCCGAACGTCTCGCCAAGGCGGACATCACGCGGCCCTTGACGGAAGCGGTGGGCAGCGGTCCCTACCGCTTCGTTGCGAGCGAACGTGTCATCGGGCAGCGCACCGTCTATGAGAAATTCGCCGACTATGTTCCGCGCCCGGACGGCAGATCCGAATACACTTCGGGGCCGAAGATCGCCTATATCGATCGTGTGGAATGGAGGGTGATCCCGGATCAGGCCACCGCTGCCGCGGCGCTCCGGAAGGGCGAGATCGACTGGTTCGAGGACCCGATCAGCGATCTGCTGCCGATGCTGCGCGGCGATCCCGGCATCGTCGTCGAGACCATCAACAAGCTCGGCAACATGGGCATCGTCAGGTTCAACCATCTGCTCGCGCCGTTCGACAATCCGCAGATCCGCCGCGCCGCTGCCCGTGCCGTCTCGCAGACCGAAATGATGCAGGCGGTTGCCGGCGACACCTGGTCGGACGATGTCGGGTTCTTCTGCCCGGAATCGCCGATGGCCAGCACGGCCGGTCTGCCGATCGCCGCCAAGGAGCCCGATTACGCCGCGATCAAGCGCGAGTTGGCGCAGGCCGGATACAAGGGCGAGACCATCACCCTTCTCGGCGCTCCGCAAAGCCCCGGCATTCAGCTCGAGGCGGAGATTCTCAACGACCAGCTGCGGCGCGCCGGGATGAACGTCGACTTCGTTCTGCTCGACTTCGGAAACTGGCTGCAGCGGCGCAACAACCGCGAAGCGCCGGAGCGGGGCGGCTGGAACGCCCTGACGACATTCCTTCCGGGCCAGGAGCTGTGGGATCCGGCCGGGCATCTCGGGCTGCGGGGCAACAAGCTGGCGGCGTGGTCTGGCTGGCCCGACAGCCCGAAACTGGAGGCGCTTCGCGACGCCTGGTTTGCCGCCGGAACCGAGGATGCACGAAGAGCCATTTGCCGGGATATGCAGCTCCAAGCGATCGAGGATGTGCCCTATGTGCCGTCAGGGCGCTGGACTGCGGCGACCGCCTACCGCAAGGGGCTGACCAACGTCTCCCGCTACATCCCGCTGTTCTACAATCTGAAACTCGCATGATCCGGCCGCAGCCATCAATTTGCGGAACATCGGCCATGGCTCGCCGCGGGCTGGCGCGCGGCGCTCGTGGAACGTGTCGATGCCGATGCCGCTGTTGGGGTATTTGATCCGCCGGATCGCCGCAACCATTCCCGTCATGGTGGTTGTCGCGCTGTTCGTGTTCAGCCTTCTTTACATCGCGCCGGGCGACCCGGCATCCATCATCGCCGGCGACCAGGCCTCGCCCGCGGAAATCGAGCGCATCCGGCAAAGCCTGGGGCTCGACCGCCCGTTCCTGATCCGGTTCGCGGAATGGTCGTGGCAAATTCTCCACGCCGACCTCGGAACGTCGATCTTCAGCGGCCTGCCGGTCTCTTCGCTGATCGCACAGCGCCTCGAGCCGACATTCTCGCTGATGGGACTGACGATCGTCATCGCCGTTACCGTCGCGGTGCCGGTCGGGGTGGTGGCGGCCTGGCGCGCCGGTACGATGATCGACCGCGCGATCATGCTGTTCGCGGTGTTCGGCTTCTCGGTCCCGGTTTTCGTGGTGGGCTATGGCCTCGCCTACCTCTTTGCGGTCAGGCTGGAGTGGTTTCCCGTCCAGGGTTATTCCCCGATCGCCGGTGGATTCCGGGAATGGCTGAAGGGGATCAGCCTTCCGGCGCTCACCTTGTCGTTCAGCTACATCGCCTTGATCGCCCGCGTGACGCGCGCGACCATGCTGGAAGTGCTCAATCAGGACTTCATCCGCACCGCGCGCGCGAAAGGCCTCGGCGAGGGTGCCGTGCTGTTCACGCATGCGCTGAAGAACGCGGCAGTGCCGATCGTCACCGTCATCGGGCTCGGGATTGCGCTATTGATCGGCGGCGCCGTGGTCACGGAGAGCGTGTTCTCGATCCCCGGCTTGGGGCGATTGACGGTCGATGCGATCCTGCAGCGCGACTATCCGGTTCTGCAGGCGGTGGTGTTGTTGTTCAGCTTCATCTTCGTGCTGGTCAATCTGGCGGTCGATCTCGTCTATATCCTGGTCGATCCGCGGGTCCGGCTATGAGCGGCCGATCGATGGAGGCGCCGGCGGGCGGCGCGCGTGAACTCGCTCCGGTCAGCACGGCCACGGCTCCCGCCTTGCCGGACATCTTTCGGGTCCGTATCGCCAGCGGCGGAGTGCTGGGTTTTGTCCGGCGCCACCCCGCGATCGCCACCGGCGTCGTTCTGCTCGCCATCGTCGTGCTGGCGGCCATTCTCGCGCCGTTGTTGTGGACCGTCGATCCCACCGCGCTCGCTCCGGCGCGCCGCGCGCGGCCGCCCTCGGCCGTGAACTGGTTCGGCACCGACATGCTCGGCCGCGACATCTATTCACGCGTCGTCTACGGCGCGCGCGTATCGCTGATCGTCGGGTTCTCGGTCGCGATTCTGTCCGTCCTGTTCGGACTCGCCATTGGACTGGTTGCGGGCTTCGTGCGGCCGCTCGAAAGCCTGATCATGCGGGTCATGGATGGAATGATGTCCATTCCTCCGATCCTGCTCGCGATCACGCTGATGGCGCTGACCCGGGGCAGCGTCGGCAATGTGATTCTGAGCATCACCATCGCCGAGATCCCCCGCGTTTCGCGCCTCGTCCGCAGCGTCGTCCTTGCGATCCGCGAGCGACCCTATGTCGAGGCGGCGATCACGAGCGGAACCTCCGTTCCGATGACGATCTGGCGCCACATCCTTCCCAATACGCTCGGCCCCTTGACCGTTCAGGCGACGCACATCTGCGCCAGCGCGATGATCATCGAGGCCGCCTTGTCCTTCATCGGCGCCGGTACGCCGCCGACCACCCCTTCCTGGGGCAACATCATGGCGGAGGGGCGGGCGCTCTGGCAGGTCAAGCCGTTCATCATCCTGTTCCCCGCGCTGTTTCTCTCGGCCACCGTCCTGGCGGTGAATCTGGTCGGCGACGGCCTTCGCGACTGGCTCGACCCTCGAGCCGCCAAGCGGGTGTAGACCGATGCCGCTGCTCGATATCAGGGATCTCAGGGTCCACTTCCGGACCGACGCCGGGGTCAACCGCGCGGTCGACGGCGTATCCCTGCACGTCGAACGCGGCGAGATCCTTGCCGTCGTCGGCGAGAGCGGATCCGGCAAGTCCGTGACTGCCATGTCGATCCTCCGTTTGATCCCCGAGCCGCCCGGCAGGATCGCCGGCGAAATTCTGTTCGAAGGGCGCGATCTGCTGTCGCTGCCCGCAAGCGATCTCCGGCGGCTGCGCGGCGGCGAAATCAGCATGATCTTCCAGGAGCCGATGACCAGCCTCAATCCGGTGCTGACGATCGGCCGCCAGATCGGCGAGACCCTTCGCGTCCATCAGGGCCTGACGGCGTCCGGCGCCGGGGCGCGCGCGGAAGAACTGCTCGGGCTGGTCGGAATTCCCGAGGCGCGCCGACGCCTCGGCGAATACCCTCACCAATTGTCGGGAGGAATGCGCCAGCGCGTGATGATCGCGATGGCGCTGGCGTGCGCCCCGAATCTGCTGATCGCTGACGAGCCGACGACGGCGCTCGACGTTACCATCCAGGCGCAGATCCTCGACCTGATGACGAGCCTGCGCCGGCGGACGGATGCCGCGGTGATCCTGATCACGCATGATCTCGGTGTCGTGGCCGAGGTCGCCGACAGGGTCGTCGTCGTCTATGCCGGCCGCACCGTCGAAGAGGCTTCCGTGAACGATCTGTTCGCCAACCCGCGCCATCCCTATACGCGCGGCCTGCTGCGGGCGATTCCCCGGCTCGGCGCGTCGCTTGGCGGCGTGGCCGGCCGGCTCGCCGAGATTCCCGGCATGGTTCCGACCCTGAACGAGCCGTTCACCGGCTGCAGCTTCGCCGGGCGCTGTGCAGAGGCGACCTCGTATTGCCGGAAAGCCGCGCCGGCGCTCGAGCGAAAGACGCCGACGCATTCCGCCGCCTGCTTCTATTCTCCGGTAGAGGCCCGCGTGTCATGAGCGATCCGCGCGACCGACAGTCCGATGCTCCGCCGCTGCTCGAAGTCGTAGGCCTCAAGATGCAGTACGCGGTGTCGAAAGCGGGTTTCGGCAAACCGCAGGTGCTGCGCGCGGTCGACGGTGTTTCGTTCACGCTGACGCGCGGCGAGACGCTGTCGATCGTCGGCGAATCGGGGTGCGGGAAATCGTCCGTCGCCAGGCTGATCATGCGGCTGGAGGAGCCGACGGCCGGCCGCATCCTGATCCATGGACGGCGGATCGATCATCTCTCGGCGCGGGCGCTGCGGCCGATGCGCCGGCAAGTCCAGATCGTGTTTCAGGATCCGTTTTCGAGCCTGAACCCCAGGATGAAAGTGCGCGACATCCTGGCGGAGCCGGTGCGCAATTTCCGCCTCGCCGCCGGCGCTTCGGCGGTCCGGCGGCGCGTGGCCGATCTGCTGGCGCAGGTCAGGCTTCCGGCGAGCGCCGGCGAACGTTTTCCGCATGAATTCTCCGGCGGGCAGCGCCAGCGCATCGGCATCGCCAGAGCGCTCGCTGCGGAGCCGGAGGCGATCGTGTGCGACGAGGCGGTCTCCGCGCTCGACCTGTCGGTCAAGGCGCAGATCGTCAACCTGCTGCAGGACCTGCAGCGCGACCTCGGCCTCGCGCTGCTGTTCATCAGCCACGATCTCGCGATCGTGGAACATATCACCCACCGCGTCGCCGTGATGTATCTCGGCCAGAGCGTCGAGATGGCCGATCGGCGCACGATCTTCGGCGGTCCGCGCCACCCTTATACGGCGGCCCTGCTGTCGGCGGTGCCTATCCCGGATCCGTTCGTGAAGCGGAAGAGAATCCTGCTGAGCGGCGACGTGCCGAGCCCGATCAATCCTCCGGCGGGTTGCCGGTTCCATACCCGCTGTCCATTCGTGTTCGACCGCTGTCGAACCGAGATTCCCGCGCTCCGGCAGCTTCGCGAAGGCCATGTCGCGGCCTGTCACCTCAACGATCTTCCCGACCAGCCGCTGGCGCGCGCGGCCGAGATCCTGGGCGAGGCGGGCCGGCCGATCGAGGTGCAGTCATGATTCCGGTCACGATCATTTCGGGCTTCCTGGGAGCCGGCAAGACCACGCTTCTCAATCGCATCCTGAAGGAGACGCCCGAAAGACTTGGCGTGCTCGTCAACGACTTCGCGGCGATCAACGTCGATATCGAGCTGGTAGAGGCTGCCGACGAGAACAAGATTTCGCTGTCGAACGGCTGCGTGTGCTGCACGATCAAGGATGATCTGCTTGCGGCGGCGCTGGAACTGGAACGCGCCGAGCCGAGGCCGGAGCGCATCGTGATCGAGACCAGCGGCGTATCGAACCCGGTCGCCGTGGCGGAGGCGTTTCTGTCCGAGCACGTCGCCAGGCGGCTGTACGTCGACTGCACGATCTGCCTCGTCGACGCCGAGAATTTTGGAGAGCTCGATTACACCAGCACGGAACTCGCGATCGACCAGGCCGCGGTCGCCGATCTCGTGTTGCTCAACAAATGCGATCTCGCCCCTGAAGGGACGATCGATGCCGTGGAGGCCACGCTGCGAGATGCCTTGCCGGCCATGCGAATCGCGCGGACGAAGCAGGCGCAGGTTCCCTGGCCGGTGATCGCAGGTCCGTCGGACCGCGAGTTCGAGCGCGCTGCCGGTCAGCCCGCCATGGGGGCTGGGCCGGCGCCCGGCAACGCCGGCCACCGCCACGATCATGCAGGCCGGGACCACTCGCACGACTTCGTGAGCTGGTCGTGGTCGGGGGAGCTGAGCTCGTTCGCGGCCTTTCAGGAGGCGGTGCGGAAGTTGCCGCGTGAAGTGCTGCGCGCGAAAGGCATTTTCCATTTCCCCGACGCGCCCGGAGAGCGCGGGGTGTTCCATCTCGTAGGCAAACGCGCGGCGCTCGAACTGCAGCCCGACGGCAATGCGGATCGACGAAGCTCGCTGGTCCTGATCTGCCGTTCGGGAACCCTGGTTGCGGGCCAGCTCGACGCGCTGTTCGACGAGATTGCCATCGGGCCGGCGTCGCGGACCGCGCCACTTCTTTCATGACCGGAGACCTCTGATGTTTGCAGATACGATCTTTCGCGGCGGACCCATCGTGACGATGAATCCCGCGGCGATGCAGGTGGAAGCCCTTGCCGTGCGCGCAGGCCGTGTTGTCGCCGGCGGCCCGCTCAAGGAGATATCCGCGCTGCGGGGGCCGGATACGGAGGAGTTCGATCTCGCCGGGCGCACCCTGATGCCGGGTTTCGTCGAGGCCCACGGTCATCCGCTTCTCAGCGCGCTGTGCTGGGGTGATCCTGTGGTCGACATCCGGGCGGTGCATACGCCGACCTATGAGGCGGCCATCGAGAAGATCCGCCGCCGCGTCGTCAAGGCGAAGCCCGACGAGTTTCTCTGGTTTCTCGGGCTCGACCCCCAGCTCCATCAGGGCGCGTGCGAGCCCTCGAAGGCCGAACTCGACGGCCTGTCGCCCTCGATTCCGCTGGTCGTGCAGACCTCGAACATTCACGCTCTCTATCTCAACACCGCGGCGCTGAAGCGGCTGGGTATCACCCGCGACACGCCCGTGGTCCCCGGCGGCCACGTCCATCCGGACGAGAACGGCGAGCCCTGGCGGTTCGAGGAGCGGTCGCGCGAATTCATCATCGAGAGTTTCTATGCGATTTGCGGCGAGCGCCGGGCGATCGATGGCCTGCGGGACTGGCTGTGGAAATTTTCGAAAGCGGGCTACACCACCAGTTCGGAGATGGGCTTGACGCCGATGACGAGCGTCTTCTATCGAAAGGCGATCGAGGAAGAAGAGATGCCGATCCGCGTATTTGCCTATCAGCGCGCGGTTCCCGACTGCGCCATGACGATTCCGTTCGAGGGCGGCAACGACCGCTTCGCCATGCTCGGCGTCAAGATGTGGGGCGACGGGTCGGTGCTGTTGGGAAATGTCTGGGTCACCCGTCCCTACCTCAACAACGAGATGACGCTGACCCGGATGGGACTGCCGCCCGACAACACCGGGCGCATGAACTACTCGCAAGCGGAACTGCGGCGGATCATTCGCGCCTACGCCGAACTCGGGCATCAAATGTCGGTCCACACCCATGGCGACCGCACCATCGATGCAGTGCTCGACGTCTACGAGGAAGTGCTCGCCGAGTTGCCGGACGCCAAACGTCCGTTCCGGCTCGAACATTGCGGGACCATGCGAGACGATCAGATCGACCGTGCCGTCAGGCTCGACGTGGCCTGCAGTTTCTTCCTGCCCTATCTGTACTATTGGGGTGAAGCGCTTCGCGACTCGCTGCTCGGGCCGGAGGCCGCAGCCCGCTTCGTGCCGAGCGGGACCGCGATCCGCAAGGGAATGCGCGCGTCGCTGCATTGCGATCCGCCGATGACCTGGCCCCATGCCCTGCTCTGCCTCCATCTGGCGACGACACGGCGCAGCCGGGCGGGAAGCGTGATCGGACCGAATGAGCGGATCGACATCGATGCCGCGCTCCGCGCCGTCACCATCGACGCCGCCTATCAATTGCGGATGGAAGACCGGATCGGCAGCCTCGAGGCCGGAAAATACGCCGATCTCGTGATGCTCGACCGCAATCCCAGGTCCGTCGATCCCGAGAATATTCTGAATCTCAAGGTGCTCGGAACGTTCGTGGAGGGCAAGCCGGTCTGGAGTCTCGATGCGGCGGCGGCTCCCACCGGGGCCGCGATGGCATAGCCCGGGACGAGCGACAGCCAACCCCGATACGCGATGTGCCGGCCGGTGATGGCGCCGTCGTGTTTCTTAGCGGAGGACAATCATGAGATTGGGTTCATTGGCCGGCGGGACTTCGCAGCGGGGCTGGAGTCTGTCCGCCACGACCTGCACGTCTGCTATATCGGCGGCGTCGACGTCCTTCATGGCGTGACGCTGGAGGTTGTGCCGGGGGAGGTGGTGTGCCTGCTCGGCCGCAACGGGGCCGGAAAAACCACTCTGATCAAGGCGCTGTGCGGGCTGTTGCCGCTGCGCTCCGGCCGCAGCCATTTCCAGGGCGCGGCTTCCTGCAGGCGTGGCAGGCCAGGTACAATCGAATGCCCACGCAGTATGAGGGCATGGGCTATGACGCGATCTACGTGCTGGCCGACGCAATCAAACGGGCCGCCGCGAAAGGCAGCGTCACGGGCCGGGCCATCCGGGACGAGATCTTCCAGACTAGGGATTTTGAGGGCGCGACCGGGCCGATCACGATTCTGCCGAACGGAGACGCGCAACGCCCGCTGCCGCTGGCCGAACTTGTCGGCGGCGTCGTCAGGCTCGATTCGCTGCTGAAGTAGTCTGCAGCAATCCCGAGGGCGAAGGAGAAGACGTTGAACCTGGCAATAGAATTACTGAGCGGCCTGGCCGTCGGCTGCATCTACGGACTGGTCGCGGTCGGATTCAGCATGGTTTTCCGCGCCACCGGTCTGGTGAATTTCGCCCAGGGCGACATCATGATGGTCGGAGCCTTCATCGGCTTCTCCATCATCGTTGCCGCACCTTCCGTTCCGTTCTGGGCCGTCATCATCCTTGCCGCGTTGGCGAGCGCGGCGCTGGGCTTCCTGATCGAGCGGCTCGCGCTCTGGCCGGCGGTCCGGCGCAATGCCGACCAGACCTATCTGGTGATGCTGACGCTGGGCGTCGGCATCGTCCTCAGCAATGGTGCCCGGGCCCTGTGGGGTGGCAACCCGCTGGTCTACCCGACCGCGATCACGCATGAGGTGATCATGATCGCCGGGTATCCGATGCCGGGCGTTTACCCCTACATCGCCGCAACGATGCTTCTGCTGCTGGTCGGATTGCATCTTCTGTTTACGCGATCATGGATCGGCCTCGCGCTCAGGGCCGCGGACGACGATCCGCAGACCGCGTCGGTCATGGGGATAAATCTTTCATTCGCATCGGCGCTGTCATTCGCGATTGCATCCGGGATCGGCGGTGCCGCGGGTGTGCTCTACGCGCCGATCACGTTCGCTTCGTTCGACATGGGCCTGATTGGAATCAAGGCCTTCGCGGCCGCGGTTCTCGGTTCGCTGGGCAGCATCCCGGGTGCGATTCTCAGCGGACTCATCATCGAGCTGGGAGAGACATTCGGCGGTCAGCTTCTGGCGCCGGAATACCAGGACAGCATGGCCTTCATCCTCATGATCGCGATTCTGCTGGTGCGGCCTACCGGGTTGTTCGGCAAGGGTGTTCGCTCATGAGCAGTTCTGCCGTCACGGTGGACACTCCGGACGCGTTGCGATCGGCACCGCCGAAGCTGTCGCAATCCAACCTCGGAGGACGGGGCGACTAGTACAGCGTTTCCATGAAACGACTCCTATCACGCGGCCTCACCGATCATGTAGGTCCAGGTGTGAACAACAGGTTCGGCGTTGATGTCATCGAGATAGGCGAGAATGCGTGCCTTGAGTTCAGGCTTGGATGCGACGCGAATGTGACGGAGGATCGAGCGGGCCATCTTCGAGAAGAAACCTTCCACCAGGTTGAGCCATGACGCGTGCTTCGGTGTGAACACGAAGGCGAAGCGGCCTTCGGGCCGGGTGGCGAGCCACGCTTTAGTTTCTTTCGAGATGTGGGCCGAGTGGTTGTCGAGGATCCGCTTAATCGCGGTGCCGGTCGGATAAGCGGCCTCGATCTTCTTGAGGAAACCGATGAATTCCCGCGATCGGTGACGCTCCTCGACGCAGGCATGCACTTTGCCTGTCAACAGATCGATCCCGGCCAGCAGGCTCAATGTGCCATGACGTTTGTATTCATGGTCGCGTGCGAAGGCCGCATGAACTCCCGGCTTCGGCGGCAAGTCGGGGGCGGTGTTGCCGATCGCCTGGATACCCGGCTTCTCGTCATAGGAGATGATTGCGACATCACTTGCCGTGGTATCCGCGGCGCGCAGAACCGCGACCTCGCGATAGACGCAGAGAACCTCGGCCATTTTCGTCTCGAATGCTTCGTCACGCCGTTCCAGATAGTAGCGCACCTTGTGTGGCTTGACGTCATCGCGGGCGAGAATCTTGCAGACCGTCCCCTGCACCACGCTGGCCAGGCAAGGATATCCAGCGTCCACCGCGTGCTCACGCACATGACGCGCCAATAGCCGGGTCGTCCAGAGTTCGTGCGGATATCCCAAGTCTTTGGCTTTCTGACAGGCCAGCGACAGCAGCCAGGCACGGGCGTCAGCGGTGATCTCGGGCGCCTTTCCCGGCCGTGGGCTGTCGTCGAGCGCGGCCATCACGCCAAACCGCACCGCCCGGCGCAAGCACCGAAGCACGGTCTGATGGGTCACGCCGACCATCTCGCCGACCGCATGGGCCGATGGATCGGCGCGATAGGCCAGAAGGATGCGGGCTCGCTCAACCCAACTCGCCGGTTCGGTTCGAGAACGCGCGATCCGTTCGAGTTGCATCAGGTCGTCTGCTTCAATTGAGATATCGATTACGCGCCGAGGTGCTGCCATGATATCCAGCCATAGTGTTGATGCCCACAACATGCCTACTACATCTGGCAATGCGTAGGGAATCCCTTACAAAGGGTCGATTTCATGGAAGCGGTGTACTAGATCGTTCTGGTCTTGCTGATGGCGCTACTTTGGACCGTGCCGCTCCTGCCCGGCGGCTTCTATTTTTACCTTGGATTGGTGGTGGCGATTTACGCGATCGCGGCGCTCGGCCTCCAGGTGATGGTCGGACTCGCCGGCCAGCTCTCGCTCGGGCACGCAGCTTTCCTGGGAATAGGTGCCTACACCGCCATCCTGCTGGAGAAGGGCGTCGGCCTTTCATTCCTTCCCGCAGATCG